>NZ_QSQT01000016.1 GCF_003437535.1 Phocaeicola plebeius | reverse complement strand
GACTGAACGGATATCACCGGAAATGCTGAACGGGTATCCGCCGGAATATGCAGTGGAAACCTGTTCACAAACAATTTCCAACTCAAGTTGGGCTATGCATTCTAATATAAACAACCATCAAAATTTAATCAGAACATATGAAAACATTATATTCAGGACTACAAATATTGCTATACCTATTACTAACTTTACCTTTAGCAAGCCACGCACAAAGAAACATACCTAAAGTTACATGTATTTATTGTGGAGGTACGGGAAGAGCTGGTTACGCTTCATGCCTTTTTTGTGGCGGTAGCGGACTGATGGCTGACCCTCAATACCAAAACCAGAAAGCGTATGAATATGGAAAAGCTTTAGGATTATGCGGAAAAGGACAAGCTGCATTAGTACACGGAAATTACAAAGAAGCATTTGACGCCTTTGAAGAAGCCATGAAATTAGAAAATGCAGAGGCAATGTTTTTTATCGGTGTTTGTTGTGAGCTAGGAATGGGAGTAAACGTAAATCATGAGTTAGCCAAAGAATGTTACTCATTAGGTAGCCAGTATGGTAGTATAAATGCTAAACAGGCTATAGAGAGAATCAACCAAAATGGTTTTTGGCCAGCCACTGACCAAACAAGACAAAATTTCAGAAATGCACTTAAGATGCAAATAGAAATTCAAGGAAATGCAGCAATGATGAACCGTAACTTCAATAACAGCAATCAATCAAACTCAACAAAAGACTATGGAGCATGCCCTAACTGCCATGGAACAGGAAGATGTACCATGTGTGCAGGCAGAGGAGAATGGAAAGATAACAACGGAATATATCATGATTGCAGTATATGTCATGGCGGAGGACAATGCCCAAGTTGTCATGGCAGTGGAAAATTACGCTAACATTAAAGAGAGGAGGCTTCCTTCAAGACTAAGGCAACCTCCCCTTCATTTTCCATTCATCTTTTTCAGATATTGCTTCTTTTCCCTTTTACTCATTTCTTTCATAATCAAGTCTGCCGGATGAGAAGATTCAAACTGAGCAGTTTGCCCATCAGGCTTACAAGTTTCTGATTCATTAACTGCTATGATGGGTATAAATGAATGATATGCTCTTCCTTCTATGGCATAATCCTTATCCGAATCGCCAAAGCATCCACTCATTTGCAGACGTAAATGCGCTCCTTGACGATAATTGTTTCCGCCAATAACTCCAATCGGCTCTCCCGCCTCTATGTTTTCTCCAGGCTCTACAAATACACCTTCATTCTTAAATAATTTATAAGTGGCGAAACTCCCGTCTTTATGATAAACAACTACATAATTTTCGGTTCGTGCATACACCCTGCTTCCAGGTTTCTCGGCCTCTGAAGCTTGATACTGATGAACATCACAAACCAATCCACCACGCATGGCATACACTGTATCTCCCTCATTCATACGAAAAGCCAATCCTGTCACTTTTTTCCCTTTTCTATCTCTTTGAAAAAAATCCTCCAAGGAAGTCAATATATGAATATCTACTTTTTTCCCTGGAGCTACAGGTGGAAGATAAACAAAAGATGAATCTGAATCAGTTTTCCAGTTCCCCCTATAACTCCTACTTTGATAAGCGAAGCCGACAGGTACTTCTTCCACTTCACGTTTTAAGGTCAACAACCGGCTAATTCCATTACCTGCTACAGAAATATAAGGAACATCCGTTGTCATTCCAGAAGCTCCTGTAAGTTTCGTAAAAACAATCTGAATAGTATAAGGATAGAATGAACTATTTTCCGCTTTCAGAATATAGTTCTTTCCCATAGCCTCATAAGAGACCTTTACATCTTGCGCTTTTAAAGAAAACCCGGAAAATACATAAACAACGCAAAACAATAAACTAAACCTTACATTAAACATAGCTCAAAATATTAAGGTTAAATAAAAATCCCCTCATGCTGAATCACATGAGGGGTTCAGAATCTATAATGATGTCATTAATTTATTTTGCTACACGTTCCAGCCATTTTACCATAAACAGCATGACTCCCATTGAAATGAGGCATACAATCATGAAAATAGCCCAGCAATATCCGATAGGAATGGCGTTATACATAAGTGGGCCAATCCACAACAGAAGATTACCTACAGCTGTTGCACCAAGCCACAATCCCTGGCAAAGTCCCAAAAGATGCTTTGGAGCCACCTTCGAAACGAATGACAATCCAAGTGGAGAGATAAACAACTCAGCTACCGTAAGCAGGAAGTAAAGAACAATCAACACCCATGCACCGGCTTTTACCTGCTGGTCAATAGGAAGTTCTCGATATTCTGCAGCAGAAGGATAACCCATAATGAGTGAATATACAGACAAGAAGAGATAAGCCAAACCTGCGATGAACATACCGATGGCAATCTTACGCGGAGTAGAAATTTCCTTGCCTCTTCTTGAAAGAGAACCGAAAATCATCATGATGACCGGAGTCAATGTGATCACAAAGAAAGGATTCACTGCCTGCCATATTTCCGGAGCAATTGTAGATGTATCAACGAAGTCTCTCGCAAAGAGTGAAAGTGAAGTACCATTCTGATGGAATGAGAACCAGAAGAAAATAACCACGCCAAGCACTGCAAACAAGGCGTAAAGACGCTGTTTGATTTCCTTAGCCATGGTAGCCTTTTCTTCAGCTGTATAAGTAACAGCAGCAGCTGCTTCCTTCTTCCCCGGATTTGGGAACTGACTCTTGGTCACAAAGAAGATAATCAAAGAAATAAGCATTGCGGCAACAGATGCAACAAATGAATAATGAATACCTTCATTAAATACCTGCAAATACTGTGCGCAAGAAGCAGCCATATCGGAAGTTTCACCCACACACTGTGACATCAGCTGATTCAAGTTACCCATAGCCTCAGCCGACATACCGTCTGCACCTTTTGCTATATATTCATGGCACAGAGCAGGAAGACCAGCATTGTAGACCATATTGTGTGCACTCAGCCACCAGCTTCTCAACAAAGGAGCGATAAACGGAGCGATAAGTCCACCAATATTGATAAATACATAAAATATCTGGAATCCGGAATCTCTCTTGCTCTTAGCTTCAATCAGTTCCTTTTCCCCCTTCTTTGCAGCCTCTGCTTCAAGGTCATCGTACATCTGACCTACAATGGCCTGAAGATTTCCCTTGAACAGACCATTACCAAATGCGATAAAGAACAAGGCAATACAAGTAAGCGTAAGCAACCAGGATGTATTACCTGCATTGGCAGTAATAGGAATAGATAATGCAATATATCCAACAGCCATGACCACGAGACCGGCCATGATTGTACCTTTATAATTCTGCTTTCTGTCGGCTATCAGCCCCCCCACAAGACTTAACAGATAAATACCTGCATAAAAGAATGAATAGATAAGTGTACTTTTTTCCTCACTTATACCAAATTTAGAACAAAGAAACAATACCAGTACGGCATTCATGATGTAGTAGCCGAAACGCTCCCCCATGTTAGAAAGTGCAGCCGGTATCAGACCTTTAGGATGCTTGTTAAACATAAATAATGAAGATTTTAATAATTAATAGTGTTAATACTCGTATAAATTCTGTCTCTCGTTCGCAAATATACAATTATTCAGATAAATATGCAAACTTACCTCACTCAGCACCTTGCGGAAGTTTTCCCCTGTATGTACGGCTTATTACGCGTTCAAAGCTATGAATAATCTCCTGCCCCATGTTTACACGTGTGCTGTCCACTTTCCGGATTTCCACAGGCGTAACTGCATCTTTATACTTCGCCTTGCCGATACGGATTTTCATCTTGTCCAGGTTTCCGGTAATATTCACTCCCGCCTTGAACGGCAGCGGCGATTTCAGCACAGAGATGTGATAGTTAAAGTTCATATCCAGACCCTGAGTTCCTCCCACAGCCGCCTTGTAGCGGTCTATCTGAAGTAAGAACGGATATACCGTCACATTGCCGTCCTGCACGGTCAGGTTCACCGAAATACTGTCGAACACATTCCGTTTCTTGTTCTTGAACATCAGTGTCTTGGATATTTCGGCAAAGGTTTCTCCATCCATCAGTACCAGACTGTCGCCTTTGATGTGCATGGCCGCTTTCAGACTTGGAATCTTCACGTTCAGGTTGGAATCAAGCACAGCCTCGGCCGTAGCATCAAAATCGACCATTCCCTTGAAGGAACGGAGCATCGGTACAATCGTATCAAGCGAAGGTATGAAATCGACCAGCTTACCGATATTTACCTTGCGCAAACGGAAGTCAAAACCGGCATAGCCTCTTGTTTTCCTGCGGGCACGATATACCAACGTGGTTTCCAAGTCTGCTTCCAGTCCGCGCATGGTCAGCTTTTTCAGATAAACCGCCTGATTGCGAATATCTACCGCTCCTTGCACATTTTCAAACACCATATTCCCGTAAGTCACCTTGTTCAGGTTGGTCTTCAACTCGAAATCAATATTCTTCGGAATGACAAACAACTGCATCGGTTCTGCCGACGATACCGTGTCGGTCTCTATCTGAAGTGTATCCTGCGGGAAATTCAGTGCATTAATCAACTGATTGCAATCGAGGTTGCGGGAAGCAATTTCCAGATTGGCCTTCAGCATTTTTCCTTTCTTCATTGCCGCATACAAGCCGTAAACCGATCCGCTTGCCGTCAAGTTGGAACGTCCGATGCGCATGCTGGCATTCTTCAAAGTGATAACTCTATCGCCTACCGTTACGGCTGTTTTTCGCATTCTCACCGGCAAAGCCAGTTCAGGGATTCTTAAAGTTAGTCGGTTGAATCCGACAATTCCTTTGGGAAGCCATACTGAATCGCGTACCTTTTCAGCCGTCAAGTTAAAGCCTCCCTTGTCCATACCCATTTTCATACCGCCCATACGGCAGAAGAGTGTATCGGTCTCCAAGGCTACCTTTATATTCGGCATGGCCGGATTCAGTTTGCCCGGCTGCAGGTGCAAGGAAGCCTTTGCCTTTTTACTGAACACCTTCAACGAATCACCCATCTCTCCTTTCAGACGACTCATCTGCAATTTACATTCCACGTCAATCAGACGGGTCGTATCCTGCGGATTCGTAGACCGGACGGTGGCATTCAATTCATCCAGATTGGCAGAAATAGCCGCAGTACGCAAGGAAGCCTTGCGAATGTTCATTTGTGCGGCAAGATTGTCTTCTCCAATGAAACGGAGAGCGGCCTGGCTGGTAAATTCAAAATTCTTCTTGGTATCGCGCAAGAACATGTCCTGCATATCCAGCTTTCCTTTCAAACGAACACGCCCCCAGTCCTGCTTCTGAATAGTCGACAAGCGACAATGCAAGCGGAAGTCGGCTCCCACCCGACCACCTATCGACACTCCTTCCTGCAAGGGGAAAGTCTTGGCCAGTGCCGTAAGGTCTATTTCCGAACGGGTATGAAAAGTGATGTCAGGGTCGCCCAACAAATCTTCCACTTTTCCGTCAGCTAATATATCGGTGTGAGCTCCCTTGAAACGGAATATTTTCAAATCAGCATACGAGGGCTTGTGGCGCATGAAATCAACGTACCCACTAAATTCAGCCGTCAGGTCGTCAATACCACAAGGTAAATCGGCATACTTCGCCGAAGCCTGATTAATGCTCATGTGAAGTGTAGCTTCCGGCATCCGCTGTTTGCCATAAAGCCCCTTCAAGGTTCCTTCTAACGTAACCTCTCCTTTGGCAGTAAGCTCCTGACGCTTCAGCACACTCTCTGGAATCATATTAAACACGGTTTCCAGCGACGGGGCATGCAACTTATAGGTCAAATCTACCGAAGCCGGTCCGCCAATCGTATCCCGCCCAAGGGTACCCGACAAGTCGAGGGCTATTCCATTTAATGTCAGTCCCGTATCCTTCAGCGTAAGTCGTCGGGAAACACGATCCAGTTGCATATCCGCATTCAGTCCTACAGCCAGGTGATTCACCAATAGCTGTCCGTCCTGCCAGAAGAGCAAATTCTCGTTGTCATACTCCAGTGCCAACATGGAATAATCTTTCTTCAAGGAAGCTTTCAGATTCATGTTCAGGTTCTGCACGCGGGCGTATACCCTTGTATCCCTGTCGTCGAACGTCACGTTCGTACGCTTCAAGGCCACACGGTTTATGTCTATTTCCTGAATCTGAGGCTTCTGCGATGTGGTATCCTCTTCTACTGTCTCTTCCGTACTCTTCACGATGTCCCAGTTGCTTTTTCCTTCCTTATTCTTGAAAGCATATACCGACGCATCTTCCAGTCCCAGATAGCGCAGGCTGATTTTATCATGCAGCAGATAATCCACCGGATTCACCACTACCACACATTTCTTGAAAGAAACCAGTGAATCGGTCTTCTGCCACAACGTGTCATTAATGGCTTTGGACACCAATACTCCATCCGTCACCTTCAGTCCGAATCGAGGAAAGGTGGAAAAGAAGGTCAGTTCCACGCTTTTCATCTGCAAACGGGCATTCAATGACTGATTGGCTACATTCAACACCACCGGCGTCAACTTTTCCGGTGTAAAAATAAAATTCACCACGATGGTTACGGCCAACAAGAATACAGTCAGTAACGCTCCTAACGAAATGGCCGTCAGCCGAATTGTTTTACGTAATTTCTTGTTCATCTTTTTTCTTTCATAAACAAACTCATCCATTGTTTGTGCTGCAAGCGGTATTCAGACAATAGGTACAGACAAACTCAGGATGTATCAGATAATGAATCAAAAAACGGGCCTTGTCCGCTTTCCGATATGATTCACCCGTAAACGTTCCGGAGGAAGATAGTTTAAAAGGGCACACTTTGAGGTGTTGCAGGAAATCCACTTCTGCCATATCAAGCACTTTGTACATGGTTTCCTTTGCCGACCAGTGCAAGAGCAACTGATACAGTTCTTCACGCGACTCCATCCGTGCTCTTTCCGGCATCTCGTCTTCCCTCACAAACCGAGACTCTACCTTCCGTACCCGCTCGCCATAAGCCTCAATATCAATGCCGGACTGAGCAGACTCATGCAAACCGACTGCCACATATCCTTTCGTATGAGAAATGGATACATGATACTCCCCTCCTGTCAGAAACGGTTTTCCGGAAGTTTCATGTCCAATCCGTACTTCTTTTCCCAACATCGTTTTCAGTAGCACACGGACTGCCAGGTATTCCATTTTCCGGGAAGGAGCTTTCAGACGTTCAAGTTCTTGCCGCACCACGTCGTCCGACAGACAGGCATAAAGTTCCTCCAGCGTTTCCGTCACCTGCCAGATTCCCCATCGGCCATTTTCCTCCGTCCAAATCTTCAGCAGCGGCATACTTACTTCTCCTTCGACTCGTCTTCTTCCTGAGCCACAGGCAAGATGGTCACTTTCACCTTCTGGATACGACGCGAAGTCATCTCCAGAATTTCAAAACGGTAATTCTGGTAATTGATAATCTCATGCAATGCGGGGAACTCTCCCTTCAGTTCCAGCAAAAGGCCGGCCAGTGAATCCGCATCCCCAGAAACATCCTCAAATACCTCCTCACTATCCTTGATAATCTTATAAAAATCCGACAACAGAGTCTTTCCTTCGAATACATACACGTTTTCCGTCAGTTTCACGTACGTGCGCTCTTCCTCATCGTATTCGTCATTGATTTCTCCGACAATCTCCTCGATGATGTCCTCCATCGTCACGATGCCCGACGTACCTCCAAATTCATCCACCACTACGGCGATGTGAATCTTGTTCGTCTGAAAATCACGCAGCAAATCGCCAATCATCTTATTTTCCGGCACAAACAAGGCAGGGCGAATCAGGTTCTGCCATTTGAAATCCTCACCCTTATCCAGATAAGGCAGCAAGTCCTTGATATACAAGATTCCTTTGATATGGTCACGCGTTTCTTCATACACCGGAATGCGTGAATATCCGTTTTCATTGATACACTTCAATACCTCTGAAAAGGTAGAATGTATTTCCAAATCCACAATATCCAGACGGGAGGTCATTACTTCCTTCGCCGTTTCTTCTCCAAAACGGATGATTCCCTCCAGCATATTGTTTTCTTCCGGTGTTTCCTGAATATCCGTCAATTCCAGCGCCTGAGAAAGTTCATTGACCGACAGGTTCCGGACTTTCCGCTTCTGTGAAAATCGGTTGATGAAAAAAGAAGACCGGACCAGCAACGAGGATATGGGCCAAAATACGGTACGCAAAACCGTTACTACGGGAGCCGCCTTACGGGCAAAGGGTAAAGTGTGCTGTGCCGAATAAATTTTCGGCATAATTTCTCCGAACAGCAACAGCAGGAAGGTCAATACGACCGTTACAATCAAAAACTCCAGAATTTTTGCCTCTCCAAAATCAATCACACTGGCAAACACATAGTTCAACAGCATGATAATCGTCACATTGACAAAGTTATTCGAAATCAGAATAGTGGCCAGCAGACGCTCTGAATCATCAAGCAAGGCCTTGATTTTAGAGTCAGAAGGATGATTCTCCTCCTCTATATCGTTCAAGTCAGAAGGAGATAACGAAAAGAAAGCTATTTCAGAAGCAGAAACAAAGCCCGAAGTATATAATAACGCAAGGGCAAGCAGCAAAGCAAAAGCAGCCCCTAACGAAAGGGGCATTACGGTAATTCCGTCACAAAGCTCCGTCCAGCGGAGCAAACACGAGTCAGGGTCCATTCTATCTACCTGTAGTTAAACATCTATTTAAGACCGCCTGAGATTAAAACGGCAGATCATCCGAAGGATTGTTCTCAGGCTGAGCAGCAGCGGCAACCGGCGAAGCGGCCTGTGGTTGTGCAGGGGCAGTAGGCTGTGCAGCACGCGGAGTCAGCATTTCCATATTGTCACCAAAAATTTCCGTCACATAACGTTTCACTCCATTCTGGTCGTCGTATGAACGAGTACGGATTTTCCCTTCAATATACAGTTTATCGCCTTTGTGTACATATTTTTCGGCAGTTTCAGCCAGTCCGCGCCACAACACGATGTTATGCCATTCCGTACGTTCAGGCACCTGTGTGCCATTGGCCAGCGTATAAGCACGGTCTGTGGTAGCCAGCGGGAAAGTAGCCACAGCTACTCCACTGTCCAAATATCTTACTTCAGGGTCTTTCCCTACATTTCCAATCAATTGTACTTTATTCAATGACATGATTTTATTTTTTATAATTTGGTTTCAAAAGTAACGAAAAAAAACGAGATATCAAGCGCGACACCGGGAATTTATGCAAATCGTCAATCAGAACGCGCTGAAATCCAGAAAGAACAGCATCTTCCTCTTCCAATTCTACTTCGTAACATCGGGCATGGATTACCCGGTGTGACAACACGTGTTTCACCTCAGGCGATACCACGCGGAACATACGTATGGAGCGGTTACCTACCAGTTCCCGGAATGCCGGAAGAGAGAAAATCTCTTCTTCCCCCACTTCCTGTTCCGTTTCAATCAGCGGAAACTCATACAGATTCTGCCAGATGTCTCCGGCTTCACGCCTTTTTATAAATGTATGCACGCCTGCACGCACGTAAATATAAGAAAAATAACGATCTAATACCTTCGTTTTACGTGCTTTCCAGGGAAGTTTATCCACCAAATTCTTTTGCAGGGCCACACAACTGTCTGAAAGCGGACAAAACAGACAGGAAGGCGACGACGGCACACATTGCAAGGCCCCGAAATCCATGATGGCCTGATTATACAATGCCGGACGCGACTTGTCCATCATTTCATCGGCTAGCGAAGCATACAGTTTTTTCCCTGCTCCTGTATCAATGGGTTCTTCCACGCCCAGCCACCGAGACAATACGCGATACACATTCCCGTCGACCACCGCATACGGCATGTCGTAAGCAAAGGAACAAATGGCTGCGGCCGTATAGTCTCCCACCCCTTTCAATGCCCTTACATCTTCATAACGCACGGGGAAAGCTCCTTTTTCGGCAATCGTACGCGCAGCTTCGTGCAAGTTACGGGCACGCGAATAATAGCCCAGCCCCTGCCAGCACTTCATCACTTCGTCTTCTGAAGCCTTTGCCAGTGTTTCTACATCCGGGAAATGCTCCATGAAACGGCAGTAATAGTCATATCCCTGCACCACACGGGTCTGCTGAAGAATGATTTCCGAAATCCATATCTTATAAGGGTCTTTAGTGTCACGCCAAGGCAGGTCACGCTTGTTCTCCTTGTACCAGTCAATTATTGTAGTCGCAAACAAATTCATCCAATCTATAATTTGGCTGCAAAAATAATACATTTGCCCGACATATACAGAAAAACCACGTCATACAGCTGTATAAAAGACTCGTAACTCTCAAAAAAGCACGAGTTTTCTAAAAAAATATTCCCGAGAAATTTTCGAAAGATACAGAAAAGCTATATATTTGCAGTCCAAAAATTTAAGATAACGTATAACAATAATTATTAGCGCAATGACTAAAGCAGATATTGTAAACGAAATTGCCAAGAACACAGGTATTGACAAGGCAACAGTATTAGCAACCCTTGAGGCGTTCATGGGATCAGTAAAAGAATCTTTGTCGAAAGATGAGAATGTCTACCTCCGTGGTTTCGGTAGTTTCATTGTAAAGAAAAGAGCGCAGAAAACTGCTCGTAATATTTCTAAGAACACTACCATTATTATTCCGGAACACAATATTCCGGCATTTAAACCAGCAAAAACATTTACTCTATCAGTAAAAAAATAATTAACATTTAGTATTAACCCATAAAATTTTGAAGCTATGCCAAGCGGAAAGAAAAGAAAAAGACATAAAATGTCTACACACAAACGTAAAAAAAGACTAAGAAAGAACAGACATAAAAGCAAAAAATAATTGTTAGTCTGTCCGACTTCAATAAAGAACAAACTTGCAAAGCTCAACAAAAGCCTTTCAGGTTTGTTCTTTGTGTAATTAGCAACCTAGTAAAAACAAAAAACCAAGTAACAAAGTGACAAGCGAATTAGTAGTAGACGTACAGCCCAAGGAAATTTCTATCGCCCTCATGGAGGACAAGAACCTGGTAGAGTTCCAGAAAGAGGAACGAAACCTCTCCTTTTCCGTAGGTAACATGTACGTAGGAAAAGTCCGGAAACTCATGCCCGGCCTCAACGCCTGCTTCGTAGACGTAGGCTTTGAGAAAGACGCTTTTCTTCACTACCTGGACTTGGGACCACAATTTCATTCTTACCAGAAGTACCTCAAGCAAGTAATCAGCGACCGGAAAAAGCTCTATCCCATGTCGAAAGCTTCCATGCTGCCCGACATTGAAAAGGATGGAACCATTTCCAGCGTGCTCCAGCAGGGACAGGAAGTCATCGTACAGATTGTCAAGGAACCGATTTCCACCAAGGGGCCGCGACTGACCTGCGAATTGTCGTTCGCCGGACGCTATCTGGTACTGATACCTTTCAACGACAAAGTATCCGTTTCACAAAAAATAAAATCCAGCGAGGAAAGAGCACGCCTCAAACAACTGCTGCAGAGCATCAAGCCTAAGAACTTCGGAGTCATCGTACGTACCGTGGCCGAAGGAAAGCGCGTGGCAGAACTGGATGCGGAACTGAAAGTCCTGCTGAAACATTGGGAAGAAACCATCACGAAAGTACAGAAGGCCACCAAACTGCCCTCACTGGTTTATGAGGAAACAAGCCGTACCGTAGCCATGCTGCGCGACTTGTTCAACCCGTCGTACGAAAACATCTATGTGAACGACGAAACCGTTTTCAACGAAGTAAAAGATTATGTAGCACTCATTGCTCCCGAGCGTACGGGCATCGTGAAGCGCTACACCGGCCAGCTCCCTATTTTCGATAACTTCGGCATCACCAAGCAAATCAAATCCTCTTTCGGGAAAACCGTTTCCTACAAGAGCGGAGCTTACCTGATTATCGAACATACGGAAGCACTCCATGTGGTGGACGTAAACAGCGGAAACCGTTCCAAATCGACCAACGGACAAGAAGCGAATGCACTCGACGTAAATTTGGGCGCAGCCGATGAGTTGGCACGCCAGCTTCGTCTAAGGGATATGGGAGGTATCATTGTGGTAGACTTCATCGATATGAACCTGGCTGAAAACCGGCAGAAACTTTACGAACGCATGTGCCAGAACATGCAGAAAGACCGGGCCAAGCACAACATCCTTCCTCTGAGCAAATTCGGACTTATGCAAATCACGCGCCAGCGTGTGCGTCCGGCCATGGATGTCACTACTGATGAGGACTGCCCAGTATGTTTCGGAAAAGGAAAAATCAAACCTTCCATCCTGTTTACCGATACATTGGAAAGTAAGATTGACTATATGGTCAACAAGCTGAAAGTGAAGAAATTCACACTACACATTCATCCTTATGTCGCTGCCTACGTAAATCAGGGACTCATGTCCATGAAGCGCAAATGGCAGATGAAATATGGATTTGGCATCAAAATCGTTCCGAACCAGAACCTGGCGTTCCTGCAATATAAATTCTTTGACGTGAACAACCAGGAAATGGACATGAAGGAAGAATTCGAAATTAAATAATCTGAAGGCCGTCTCCCACCGAAAACAAGGGAGACGGCCTTTTTTGTCTCCAAAGGCAAAGCCCCTTCCCCCTCTCTTTCCTGATTGAAAAACGTACAGGAAATAAACGAGCAACCGTGCCACACGATTTATGTTTCTCTCCGCAAAAACCTACGTTTTCCACAAGAGAAACATAAGGTTCCGCACCGGGAAACATAGGTTTCGCGGCAGGGAAACATAATTACAGCAAAGGCTTTCGGAACACTCCGTACTGATGTTTTCTCTTATTTCACCCCAGCACGTTACACACCGGAATTCTGTTTTTATCCTTTATGCCCTTGTCGATTTCCTCCTTTTTTTACTACCTTTGCAGAAAGGTATCATTTTAATATAAAATCATGAAAATACGTAACATTTTATTCGTTATTGGGGTTGCATTCTCTCAGCTTTTGCTGGCACAACAGACTTTGCCGCGCGATCCGGACTGCTGTACCAGTATCATGGTAGGGAAACTGGCCTCAACCGACGGCTCTGTCATGACGAGCCACACCTGCGACAGCTGGTACCGTACGTGGGTAAACGTAGTACCGGCAGCAGACTTTGCCAACGACACTGTGATGAACATTTACGACGGACGCATGCACACGGAATCGGTCAACGACCAGACAAAACTGACCGTAAAAGGACAGATTCCGCAAGCCAAACATACCTACGCTTTTCTGGATACGGCTTATCCGTGCCTGAATGAGAAGCAGCTGGCCATGGGAGAAACTACCATCAGCGGACGGGATACCCTGCGGAACCCTAAAGGAATGTTCATGATTGAAGAACTGGCCCGCGTGGCATTGCAACGCTGCACCACGGCTCGCGATGCCATTCAGCTCATGGGTAAGCTGGTGAAGGAATACGGCTACGGCGATTCGGGCGAATGTCTGACCATTGCCGACCCGAAGGAAGTATGGCACTTTGAAATTTTCGGCGAAGGTCCCGACCAGATTGGCGGTGTATGGGCTGCCGTACGTATCCCCGACGATGAAGTGGGCGTATCGGCCAATATCTCACGCATCAGCACACTCAACCTGAAGGATACACGTAACTATATGGCTTCTGAAAACGTGTTCAGCGTGGCCAAGAAACTCAAGCTGTGGGACGGCAAGGAACCGTTCAAGTTCTGGAAAGTTTACGGAGGTCCGAACTATTTCGGCAAGATGCAGGCATTCAGCATCCGCGAGTTCTTTATCCTGAGCACACTGGCTCCGTCGCTCAAGCTTAGCATGGACGATGAGGAACTGCCGCTGAGTGTAAAACCGGAAAAGAAAATCAGCAATGCCGACGTGATGGCTTACCTGCGCCAGACGTATGAAGGCACGGAATGGAGCGTAACGAAAAACCTGAAAGTGGCTGTCAAAGACAGAAAAACCGGAAAGACCGATACCATTACCAGTCCGCGTGCTAACCCGTGGATGCGTACCGACGAGGTACAGCTGTTCAATGCCCTGCAAAAAGGTACCGTGACAGCCAACCGCAACGTGGCCGTGCCGCAATGTGCGTACTCTACCGTTATCCAGTTGCGCGACTGGCTTCCGGATGCCGTGGGAGGTGTCTGCTGGTTTAGCATGGACAACCCCGGACAGAGTCCGCGCGTGCCCATCTTCTGCGGTACGACCGACATGCCAGAAATGTTCAAGATTTGCGGCAACCACCGCTACCGCCTGGATGCTGCCTTGTGGCACTATCGCCAGGCCAACAAGCTGGCTACCGTGAGATGGGGAAATGCCCGGAAGATTTTGGAAAAGAACCTGCTCCATTTTGAAAGAAAAGGACTGGAAGAACTGCCGATGGTGGAACAACGCTATGCCGAGCTGGTCAAGAGTCAGGGAGAAGAAGCTGCTAAGGCTTATCTGACCGACTATACCAAAGACTTTATCGGAGCTACCCTTCTGCGCTGGGACGAAATGACCGCCAAATACTGGAATGACTACCGTTTCGGATTCTGATTCCTTATTAATACACACATAAAAAAACACATAGAAAAGATATGAAAACAGTTACATTTATCTCTGCATTACTTCTTGCTTCGGCCACGCTTCAGGCACAGCCCAAGGCCGAAGGCTACCAGTTTACTACCGTAGTCAACCAGAAAGTGACTCCGGTCAAGAATCAGGCTGCTACCGGTACTTGCTGGTGCTTTGCCACTACCTCTTTCATCGAAGCCGAACTCCTGCGTCAGGGAAAAGGTGAATTTGATCTCTCGGAAATGTACATTGTCCGTCAGAAATACATGAACCAGTTGAACGACAACTACCTGCGCCACGGAAAAGGCAACATCGGTCAGGGAAGCATCTCACCCAGCTGGTTTACGGCTTTCACTCAGGTAGGCATCGTGCCGGAAGAAGTGTACAGCGGTATCAATTACAACTCTCCTACCCACAACCACAAGGAACTGGCCTCTTATATGGAAGTCATTGCCGAAAAGGCCGTACAGATGCGCCAGCGCAGTCCGGAATACGACAAGCTGATCAAGAGCCTGTTCGACATCTACATGGGCGAACTGCCTGAAAAATTCACCTACAAAGGCAAGGAATACACTCCGCAGTCCTTCGCACAGAGCCTGGACATCCATCCCGAAGACTACGTCATGCTGACCAGCTTTACCCACAAGCCCTACTACCAGGCCTTTGAAGTAGAGATTCCCGACAACTGGGAACATGCCAAGATGTACAACCTTCCGCTGGATGAGATGATGGAAGCTACAGACTATGCGCTGAAAAACGGCTACACCGTATGCTGGGACGGAGACGTCAGCGAAAAAGGTTTCTCTTTCAAGCACGGAGTAGCCATCAATCCGGAAACCGGAAAGACAGAAGACCTGAAGGATACTGACTTTGCCCGCTGGCAAGGTATGGATGCACAGGAAAGACTCAACGAAGCCTTCAAATTTGAATATCCTTGTCCGGAAGTCAAGGTAACTCCCGAAATCCGCCAGAAAGGATACGAATCTTTCGTGACAACCGATGACCACCTGATGCACCTCACCGGCATTGCCAAGGACCAGAACGGCACGAAATACTACATCACCAAAAACTCCTGGGGAACCGACCGCAATGATTTCGGCGGTTACCTGAACATGTCGGAAAGCTACGTACGTGCCAAGACCATCTACGTGCTTGTACACAAGGGTGCCCTGAGCAAGGACATGAAGAAAAAGCTCGGACTGGCCGACTAAAAAACCTGCCTGAAAAACAACCAGGTTACCAAAATGGATGCTTATCTTTGCTGCTGTCAACAGATAAGCATCCATTTCTTATGAAAACTGAAGACTATAGTCCCATTTTAGAGTCGGCCGGCATCCGTCCCACCTCTACCCGACTGCTCATCTATGAAGCCATTGCCCGTAACAGTGACACGTTCAGCCTGAGCACGTTGGAAAGGCAACTCGACAGCATCGACAAGTCGGTCATCTTCCGCACCCTCGTGCTCTTCCACGAGCACCACCTGATACACAGTGTAGACGACGGCAGCGGCTCACACAAATACTGCATCTGCCACAACCACGGACACTGCCACGAAGAAGAGGCCCATTGCCACTTCTATTGCGAAATCTGCCAGAATACCTACTGCCTGAACGAAGACCTGATACCACACATCGACCTGCCCGAAGGCTTCATTGCCCGAAAAGTGAACTACATCGTGAAAGGTATCTGCGCCAAGTGCGCCGCCAAGCACTCCGTTTAAAGCCGTTTTGTTGATTTACATCAATAAAACACCGGAAAATCGAAATTTCATGTTATAAAACATATATTCTATTCAAAAAAGCCCTATCTTTGCAGCGTAATCAAGAACGAAAGTTCAACGGTTACCAGGAAAAAGATTGTTATAGGATTTAAAAAGATTGTTTTTACCTCGTCGGGATGACGACGTATTTTTAGATTAGGTTTTAGATTTAAGGTATTAAAGTTTTTTATTCACTAAAAAGAAAGGGTAACAACATGAAAACGATGAAGAATTTCATTCAGAAGGTCTTCAAGGGAGACCCGATGATTTGGGGTTACGTAATGCTCAGCTAATGAGTGTGTAACCCCTTTGCAGACCGGGGGATGTTCGGTCTTTTTGACAGAAAGTTGTAAAGTTTACTGTATACAATACCTTTCAGAGGTATCATAAAAAAACGAGTGTATCCGCTTCGATGCACTCGTTTTTTTGTATTGAAGCCAAAGTCCTGTAAAATAGTTCTTCACATAAGATGATATTGAAAGAAAGTTCCTGAATCTGTCACAAATTATTGCCAGTTCCGAATCTTTTCAATAACTTTCCTGCAAATTTCCAAAAACGATACAGAAATGTCATTAATCAGAGTTATTCTCTCCATTATTTTTCCGCCTCTTGCCGTGATTGATAAAGGCTGCGGCTCAGTACTGATTGTCTTCATTCTCACCCTGTGCGGATGGATTCCGGGAGTTATCGGAGCTTTAATAATTTTGAACAAGCAAGAATAAATCTAATTCAATTACTAAATAAGAAATCACCATGAAAGAATTACATGTACATGAAATTACAGGACATTCACTTGTCCCGGCAAAAGACATTCCGGCATTGCTCGATGAAAACCATATTGAATTTCAGGCTATCGATTGTGTAAACTGGAAGGACTATCCTTACCGTCCTGAAGTGGAATTCCGCATCGCTCACACGGGAGATGCCATTTTGCTGAACTACCGCGTCAAGGAAGAAAGCGTACGTGCCGTAGCAGCAGAAGATAACGGCAGAGTATGGGAAGACTCCTGCTGTGAATTCTTCTTCCAGCTTCCCGAAGACCAGGAAGAAAATATCTATTATAACTTTGAATGCAACTGTGGAGGTACCTTGCTCATCGGTGGTGGAAGACCGGGCGACAGACCTCATGCACCAGTGGAAATCACCCGAAAAGTAGACCGCTGGACCTCGCTCGACAAAGCTCCTTTTGAAGAACGTATGGGAGAATGCGGCTGGCAGCTGGCCCTTTGCATCCCGAAGGAAGCATTCTTCCGTCATCAGCTTAAAGGTTTCAAAGGAATGACTGCTCATGCCAATTTCTACAAATGCGGCGACTTACAACATACCCCGCACTTCCTGTCATGGAACAAAATAGACTTGCCGAAGCCCTGCTTCCACTGTCCGGAATTTTTCGGTAAAATTATGTTTGAATAAGAAATTGCACCAATAAAAAACAAGAACGAATGTACTTGACTGTTTTCCTCTCAGGGTATGAATACAAAAATGAATATAAGTATGAGAGAGAGAAAAGAGGAAAAGCAGTCAAGTAACATTCGCCTGCAAACACAATAGAAACTAAAAAAGAGAACTAAATATGCTGTCCTCCACCCAGCGCCTGATACAAGTTGATAAGGCTTTGTATCTCCTTGAAACAGTTAGCGGTTTGAGAGAGCTGGGCATTTAACAACGTCTGCCGGGCAGTCAGCACTTCCAGATAGGTCGTGTTGCCATGCTGCATCAGCAGTGACGTACTGGTGAAAGCCTTTTCCAGGGCAGCCACCTGATTTTCGTAATTATCTTTTTTCCTTTTGCTTATCTGATAAGACACCAGCGCTTCGTTCACTTCCGTACCGGCATCCAGCAACTTTTGCTCAAAAGCCAGAAGAGCCTCTTCCTGCTGTGCCTTGGCAATGCGCCGGCGGGCAATCAACGTTCCTCTGTTAAACAGCGGCTGCGTCAGTGAAGCCAGTGCTGAGGTAACAAACTTACCCGGATTGGTAATCAGTCCACCCACTGAATTTGTCCATCCGGCACTTCCACTTAAGGTTATGGACGGATAAAAGGCTGAATTAGCCTGATTGGTCACATAAAACGCTTGTTCCAGGTCACGTTCGGCCATACGCACGTCCGGACGGTTGGAAAGCATCTGAAGTGGAACTCCCACAGACAAACGTGAGGTGAATTGTTGACCAAAAAGTTTTCCTCTCGCAATCTTATGCGGTGTCTCTGCCAGCAGCAAAGACAGACTGTTTTCCACCTGGTTAATCTGTTCTTCCAAATCCATCACCGAGTTCTCTACTTCATAATAAGTAGCTCTCATCTGTGAAACGGCTGCCTCATCGGCCTGTCCCGCATCCATCAGGGCCTGCGTAGACTCCACGGTTTCCTTCCACGTATCGGCCGTTTGACGGGAAATCTCCAGTTGCTCATCGAGCATCAATAACGTGTAATATGTATTCGCAATATTGGCTATCAGGCTGGAGTATACTGCCTGCTTATAATCTTCACTTTGCAGATAAGCAGATTTAGCCTGACGCTTGGCATTACGTAGTTTCCCGAAAATGTCCAGTTCCCAACTGGCCGTCACCGGAAGCGTATAGGTGTGTGAAGCCTTGCTACCTTCCACCGTATTGATACCTCCTTGCGGAGAAAGAGCAAAGGAAGGAAGAAAAGCCAGTTTGGCCGAAAGCAAAGAAGCCTTCGCTTCTTCCACACGCAGACTGGCTGTCTGCACATCTGTATTCTGTGCCAGCCCCTTTTCAATCAGATCCTGCAAATAAGGGTCTGTAAAGAAATCCCGCCAGTGAATGTTTCCGATACTTGCCGTATCGGAAACTGTGACCTCTTCATCGTACAAGTTCTCGGGAACCGAGGTTTGCGGTTCATAGCTGGTATATATTCCGCAACTGCTCAGCAAGAGCGTTGCGCCACATGCGATTATCTTTGATGTATTCATATTGTTCATTTACTTTTCTGTGTTAAAGGCACTTTTCTCAATCAAGGTCTGTTCCTTCTCATATAGAATCTGCTGGTCGGGTTCCTTCTGCATAGGGCCACGCAATTTTTCCTGAAGGTATTCGAACACCACAAAGAAAACCGGAACCACAAAGAGCAGGGCCAACGTACCAATCAGCATACCTCCTACTACACCCGTGGCCAATGAACTGTTTCCGTTCGCTCCGGCACCGGATGAGAACATCAACGGAAGCATACCAAAAATCATACACAAGACGGTCATGATAATAGGGCGGAAACGGGCCTGAGCTGCCGAATAAGCAGAAGAGATAATACCCATACCCTTACGACGGCGTTCAATGGCATATTCTGTAATCAAGATGGCTGTTTTAGCCAGCAAACCAATCAACATGATGGCACCAGTCTGAAGATAGATGTTGTTCTCCAACCCTGCCACACGGGCAAACAGGAAGCTTCCCATCAATCCGAAAGGAACGGACAGAATTACTGCCAGCGGCACCAGGAAACTTTCATACAAGCAGGAAAGAATCAGGTAAATCAATACCACACAGAGGGTATAGATGAACACGGTCTGTGCTCCTCCGCTGCTGGCTTCCTCACGTGCCATACCTCCATATTCATAACCGTAGCCAGAAGGAAGTACCTGTGCTGCAACCTCCTTAATGGCTTTCTGAACTTCACCGGTAGAATATCCCTCGGCCACGTTCACATTCACATCAATCGTATTATACAAGTTGAAACGTTTGGCAATTTCCGGACCTAAGACAGAACGCAGTGTCACAAACTGGCTGACCGGTGCCATCTCCGTTCCATTACGCACAAACATGTTGTCCAGCGCATGCTGATTCAAACGGGCATCGGGTGAAGCCTGAATCATGACACGGTATACCTTTCCATACTTATTGTAATTAGATACGTACGAACCTCCACAATAGGCTCCCACCACATCGAGCACATCACTCGGACTGATTCCGGCACGCTTGCATTTAGCTGCATCTACATCCACCGCAATCTGAGGGAAGTTCATGGCGTATGAACTATAGGCCATTGCCACTTCCGGACGTTCGTTAAGGGTCATAATAAATTTTTGTACGGACTCATAGAACGGCTGCATGTCGCCTCCCGTTTTATCCTCCATATAAAGTTCCACCGCATTACCGGTACCGTATCCCGGAATCATGGCAGGCTGGAAACAGAATACCTGCGCCTCCTTTATCTCGCTGAACTGAGCATTCAAGCGCTTCATGACAGCTTCCACCGAATGTTCCTTACCTTTTCGTTCATCCCAGTGATACAAGCGGATGATGACTGTACCATATGACGTACCCTGCCCGGAAATCAATCCGTATCCCGTAATACGCGAATAATGCTCTATCTCTGGAGTAGCTTTCAATATATCCTGCACCTTGTCCATCACCTTATTAGTTTCAGCCAAAGAGTTACCAGGTGAGGTACTGATATTAATCATCATGGTTCCCTGGTCTTCCTGAGGCACCAGTCCGGTCTTGGTAGTCGACATCAGATATACCAGCAATACAGTGGCAACACCCAGTGAAGCCCATACAGTCCACCGATGATGGAAGAAGAACATCAGTCCTTTCTTATATTTGCCCAGCATCGTATTAAATGACACGGTGTAAGCCGCACGGATACGACCGCTGAAGCTCTTGATACTTTTCTCCGTGTCAGAAGCTTTCATCATCATGGCGCATAAAGCCGGACAGAGCGTCAAGGCATTAATACAGGAGAGTCCTACAGCCACCGCCATCGTAATACCAAACTGAGTGTAGAATACCCCAGAAGTTCCTCCCATGAAAGTCACCGGAATAAATACAGCCATGAAGACAAAGGTACACGACACAACGGCCATCGTCACATCACTCATGGCATCCTTTGTGGCAAGATAAGACGAGCGATACCCCACATCAAATTTAGCTTGTACGGCTTCCACTACAATAATCGCATCATCCACCACGGTACCGATGGCCAGCACAAGGGCAAACAAGGTCAGGATATTGATACTGAATCCGGCCACCGACAGGAAGGCAAACGTACCAATCAGTGACACAATGATGGAAATGGAAGGAATCAAGGTACTCTTGAAGTCATGCAAGAAGAAGTAAACCACCAACACTACCAGGATAATAGCTATCACCAGGGTTTCAACCACATTGTCGATAGAAGCAAAAAGGAAGTCGTTCACACTCATCATCTGAATAAACTCCGTTCCCTCCGGAAGATCTTTTGAAATATCATCCAGCAAGTCGGAGATTTCCTGGTTTACAGCCGTAGCATTGGCACCAGCCACCTGGAAGACCATGAAAGTAACTCCCGGAACTCCATCTGCTTCGCCATGGAAACTATAGGATTCACGTCCCAGTTCTACCTCCGCAATATCTTTTACCCGAAGCACGGACCCGTCTTTCTGCGAACGTATGACCATGTTTTCAAATTCTTCTACGCTCTTCAGACGACCTTTGTACTTCATGGTGTACTGAAACACATTGTCCGAACTTTCACCCAATGAGCCCGTAGGTGCTTCCGTATTCTGCTCACCCAATACGGCTGTCACATCAGAAGGAACCAGTCCGTATTGTGCCATTTTGTCGGGTTTCATCCAGATACGCATACTGTAAGTATCTCCCATCAGCTGCACGTCGCCTACGCCCTGAATACGTTTTACCTGGGGAATCACATTGATGTCAAGGTAATTGGCCAGGAAGGTTTCATCATAACGCCTGTCGGGGCTGATAAGACTGTTAATCTGAAGGAAGCTGTTCTGGCGTTTCATGGTGCTGACGCCAATAGCGGTTACTTCGGAAGGCAGCAGACCTTGTGCGGCAGACACACGGTTCTGCACATTCACCGCTGCCATATCCGGGTCGGTACCCTGCTTGAAATATACCAGGATTTCGGCTGTACCCGCATTGGTAGCCGTAGAGGTAATGTATATCATGTTTTCTACCCCGTTGATACTTTCTTCCAGCGGCATGATGACACTGTTCATCACCGCATCGGCATTGGCACCAGTATAAGTGGCTTCCACGCGTACGGTAGGCGGAGCAATGTCAGGATATTGTTCCATGGGAAGTGTATAAAGTGATATAAATCCCACTATCAGAATCAGAACCGATATGGAGAGGGCCATCACCGGCCGCTTAATGAATATATTTCCTTTCATAATCGTCTGTTATTTTACTTGCGTTCCTTCACGAATCATTCCGGCTCCGTCGGCCACAATCTCATCTCCAGCTTTCAGTCCATCCAGCACAATGTATTCTTTCCCATCGTTGACCGGAGCTACTTTTATTAAAGTAGATACCGCTTTTCCGTCTACCACCTTATAAGCCAGAATCTTATCCTGCAACTGTACGGTAGCTCCCTGCGGAATCACAATACATTTCTTATAGACACTTGGAATCAGCACGTTACCCGATGCCCCACTGTGCAGCAAACGGGAAGCATTCGGAAATACCGCACGTACACCTACCGTACCCGTCTCCTTGTCAATCACGCCACTGACAGATTCTATCTTTCCCTTTTCTTCGTACACAGAGCCATCGTTCAACTGAAGCTGAATGGCCGGCATATTTTCTACTGCCTTATCAATCGTACCGTATTGACGTGCCAAAGCCAAAAGCTGATTTTCAGTCATCGAGAAATAGACATACATGGTGTCATTATCTGACACAGTGGTCAGCGGTTGCGACATATTGGAACTGACCAGTGCTCCTACCCGGTAAGGCAACATGCCAATCACCCCGTTGCTGGGGCTTTTTACTTCCGTATAAGAAAGGTTATTCCGCGCATTTACCTCCTGTGCCTTAGCCTGTGCCAGCTGTGCCTTGGCAGTCAGATACTCATTCTCAGTTGTCTGCAAGTTAAAGCTGGAGACTACCTTCTTGGCGTACAGTTCCTTTGTACTTTTATACGTAAGTTCAGCTGTAGCCAGACTGGCTTTCGCTACTTCCACATTGGCAACTGCCGTTTCCAAAGCCGCCTTATAAGGAACCTGGTCAATCACAAACAAGACTTCTCCCTGTCGTACGACATCTCCTTCGGATACATTCAACTTTTCAATATATCCTGACACTTGCGGATAAATGTCAATGTCCTGCATACCTTCAATAGAGGCAGAATACGAAGTCATGATTTCCTTATCCGTATCTGCTGTAAGCGTTACAAGATTATAGCCTTTCTGAGTGTTTTCTTTGGTTTCCGTCTTACAGGAAGTTATCCCCATCGCACAGCTAACTAGCAACATCAGCCATACGTTTAATTTTCCAATCTTTTTCGTCATATTCGTTTCTTTTTTTGTTCGCGCAAAAGTAGCAAGCAAGGGAAAAAGGAAGGCAACCGATTTTCGCACAGAGATGTTCAATTTTCTCCACCCTTCCGTCAAAATCATGAAATATGGAAAATAAGACATTCTTGAGAGAAAATAAGACATAGCACCTTGACCAAAAATCTTCATCTTTGCAAAAAAGAATTATGGAAGAGATTATTAGACATATTCACATAGAAATGCTTCAGGCACATTGCGATGCCCAAAGCCATATTGACGATTACATGTTTCTGACCGAACGCCTGGAGAATGTGTTCCCGGAAAACCGGAATGTCAAACTGGAAGTTTTTCTGATGCTCTATTGTGAGGAAGGAGAAGTAAAATTGGAACTGAACAACGTGGCCCGACACTTACAGGCCAACGACCTGCTGATTAGCCTGCCCAATACTATTATAGGTCAGGTAATGGCCAGTCCCAACCATAAGGTAAAAGTATTCTGTTTCTCCAACCGCTTTATCCAACGGCTGACCCAGACTCAGAAATATAGCTGGAAGTCGATATGTTACATACAGGAAAACCCCATCAAGCATTTTGGAGAAAACCGGAATGAAACGTTTCACCAGTACCTGAAACTGATAGAGGACAAGATACAGACTCCACCCGACAAATACCAGAAAGAGATTCTGCTGCACATTGCTTCAGCATTTTATGGCGAGATGGTGGCCGAAACCACCCGCAAGTCTATTGAAAAAGAAAAGCAAGGATATCACACTCCTGTCAAACAACCCGACTTCATCTTCAAGCAATTCATGGAAGCGCTGACAGCCGACAACGGTAAACACCGTACATTGACTTATTATGCCGACTTATTCTGTTACTCGCCGAAGTATCTGTCGCGCATCGTCAAGCAAATCAGCGGGAAAAATGCATTGACATTGATTCATGAGAATGCCATTGAACATATCATTCCGGAGCTGAGACATTCCAACAAAAGTATTAAGGAAATTTCTGTGGATTTTGAATTCCCCAATGTGTCGTTTTTTGCACAATATGTAAAAAAATACTTAGGAATGACACCTACGGAATATCGCAACAGCAGTCAAGAGAAAAAATAGCAAAACAAATATATATCAACCCAAAAGCAACAGCAAATCCACGCTGTTGCTTTTTTATTTTCATACGTTATCCTTTTTATAATCAAACAAATACGTACCCTTATTCTCAAAAATTAAAGCATCAAGAAAAAATTGCCTGAACAAAAACGGAAATATTACGTTTAAAAGCATGAATAGGCAAAAACATTAACGAGATAAACAAACTAAACTATAAAACGACTAATTAGTTATTTTTTCGACGGAAAAAGTTATAGGGTTGGTTTAATAGATTGTAATCAACGAGAAAACAACAACAAAATGAGAAAACTTACTTTTATTGCATTTTTATGCACTTTGCTATTGGTTTCTTGTAACCAGGAAGAACAATTAGACACATCGTCTACTACAAACAAATCCGGGATTTTATTCAAATTACAAAAGGATGGATATGAGGGAAGTACTTCACGTATCTCTGGAAAGGAAACCTCTCCATACGATGAGTTGCACTATTTCATTGTGGATGAAAACGGTGAAAAGGTCAAAAATATCAAGAGCTATTATGAAGCCTCTACGTCCACAATTTATACCGAAGGACTGCACAAAGGAAATTACCGTCTGCTGGTTTTAGGAATCCAGGGCGATGCCACCAAAGATAAAGCCACCGTTCATACTCCTGAGCGTATACAAGATGAGTGGCTGGCATTTCCGGAAGATTTGCAGAAACCACTGGAGGCTGAATATTTCTATTCGCAAACTCCTTTCTCAGTCATAGAGGTACAGACTGCCGACGGAATACAGGAAACGGCTTCAATTACAGATGAAATAACCCAAAAACGGATTGTAAGCCGGGTTGATTTCGATTTCACCTACCATAATCCTTACGTACGCAATGCGGTAACAGATAAAAGTCTGTCATTCGGTGATGTACGGTTTTATACCACTCTTTCGGGCAGCGGAGAATTGAGCGGTGAAAGCAACGGCACCCTCGACCCGATTTCCTTGAATGAGCAGACTTCCTACCTCTTCATGCCGCTGTGTGGAAATGCGCACCTCAACGGTGAAATCACAATTTCCACCCGCAACTACCGCAAGGAGGAAAGGCGTCAGGTGTATGGATTCGAGCATCAATCACTAAGCAGCAATCACATTCATCACATAGAATCGGTAGTGACTCATCCGGATGACAAGGATATAGTGATGTTCATCACACCTGCGGCATACAATGCAGGCGGACATAAAGCCATCCTGCAGGACGATGAAACAAAAGAAGTGTACACCAATCCGTCACTCCGGAAGTTCAATACTTCACAACCGCTTCAGGTGTCGGTTACCGAAGAAGGAAAACTGCACGCACGTTTTTACTCTCCCCGTAATCTGAGTAACGTACTGATAAAAATGCAGTTGCCGCAAGTAAGCAATGAGTATTTCGACCTGGCCTATTTTGATTCAATTCCGGCATTCTGCGATTTTTATGAAGAGATTCCATTGATAGAACGTTCAGTAATGTGCCGCACGGAATCAGGAAAAGTGATTGAAATAAGCAAGAAAACGGCTGCCGAACTTTCGAATGCTGTACTGAAAATAGAATCGGATGACCCGTTTTGGGCCAAGCTGCAGGATATCAAGCATGGATGGAATATTTACTGGGGCCTGTATGGCGGAGATCCGGAAAGAGAAGACGGTGGTCCGGTAGGTAACTGGATGGGAATACGCCCGGTGCATTGCCGTGAGTCGGTAGCCCTCTTCCTGAACTTCACCTATATGATTGACATGCCGGAACACGAACAGATTCTGCGTGATAATGCCGACCAGCTGTACGATGACAACAAACAGCCCGTAAAGGTGGAAGCGGTATTGCAACAGATGCGGATGGCCAAGACCCTTCAGGTGGGATTGGTCTACCCAGGAAACGGAGTCATTGGTTTAGGAGGTGGAAGTACCTTTGGATGTTACCAGCAAGGATGGTTTGAACACTACTTTAATACCTACTCGTGCAGCATCATGTTCCATGAGCTGGGACACGTAATGGGATACGGACACAACAGTTCGTTTACTTATGGACCATGGGCAGAAAAATTGATGAACAATTTTTATGTCAACAACATCCAGGATATGCCTATCAACTCCAAAAACTATTTGAACAGTGCCCAAAACCCTCACCGATACAAATAAACAAACGAAATTAAATCTGATGAAAAAATGAATATGAAATATATACTTACGCTGGCAAGCGCAGGCTTGTTTTTACTAAGTGGCTGTCTGCAGGAAGATTTTCAGCAGTCACCCGACTCAGGCGGAATTTTAACCGTCAACTTTTCCAGAACTGGAATGACAAATGAAACAGACACAAACACTGATGAGCAAATACATACACTCAATGCCTACCGCTTTGAAAACGGAATACTGAAGGAATCATTCAAATCCTTACAAGTAAACGATGAAGGAATGTGCAAGCTTGACCTTGAGCAGATAAAGGGAAACATCTATTTTCTGGCCAATGGTGAAAGCGTGATTTCAAAGGCTAATCTGACAGACGATGTCACAACTCTGGACGAGTTTCTGAACTTGACCGCCACTTCAGAAGAAATGGCATCAGAATATATGTTAATGAACGGAATGGCCGATTTGAGTTCAGGTAACACCTCTTTCTCTGTAGCTTTAAAGCGTGCGGTAGCCCGTATCGACCTGGAGTCTTCATTTCAAGATGCAGAAGTAAACCGCATCGTAATAAAAGAAGTAGCTCTGACAGGTTTAGTACATGAAGCCGGTAACCAAAGCGTACTGACGGACCTGGAAAAAAACGAGTTGACAAAAGACTTCGGAGAGCATCCGTTTAAAAACGGAAAGGAATCTCTTTACTACCTTCCGGAACAAACATCCAACGGTCATGAGGTGGAAATTATGATGACCGCCAATGGAGGATGGCATAGGTTAAGAACTACCCTGCCGGCGTTGAAACGTAACACGGTGTACACGCTGAGAGTGTATGGAAACGGTGCAAACCTGAACGTGGAAGTACTGACGGATAACTGGGAAAGCGGTGACTCATCCGCATCAGGTCTTACACTCAAAGGACTGGTCGATAAAGAGAATTCACAACTGTCAGAAGGAGTAACCATCAACGAGCGTGGTGACACCGTATTCGTTCCTTGCTGGGAAAGTAATTTCCAGCTGACTTTGGCAGCCGAAACAGGAGCCGAAGTCAGCATCTTTGGAGGAGCTGAAGGAGTCACAGTCACTCCAGCCACTCGCTCCAGAGAACTTTCTCCCGTTGCACAGATTAATGTCGCCAGCAGACAGAAAATGCCGGGCAGCAAACATGAATACGTATATCTGGATGTTCACAAAGACCAGGTACAAACCGGTAGAGTGGTACTGGTATTCACGCCTAATCCGATAGAATTGAGCGGACTTATCCAGTTTGACGAAAATGGAGAATGTGACTTCAACCGATACGTGGACGGAGAACTGGCCCGCCTGATTTTGCCGGAAGGAAAAACCGCCACACTGAGATTCGGAGAAGAAGAAGCACAATGGATGAAACTCACTGATGAAGGTAACAATACCTATCGTCTGTTAGGAGGATGGAAACCCAATGACCCGAAAGCAGACGGAAGAGAGCAGGCCGGCGAATTAATCATTACAGATAAAGACGGCAGCCATCCGGAGACTTATACCATCCGACGCCTCAACTGGGGATTGCCGGTAGTTAATGTCAACGGTACATGGTGGTGCAAGTACAACCTGAGAGGTAACGTGAAGAATTTCAACGATCAGATTCTGATTAATTCAGACCCTGCCAAAGACAGCAGTCTGGCAGACTACCTGACTTCCTGCTCTGACGATGAATTCCTGCACATTCTGGGCGACCAGTATCAGGCCGGAAATCCTGAAGGGTTACAACTTACTCATGATGACTCTTCATTCTATTACGAAGGATACAAAAGCCAGACGAACAACTTCGGGACTCTGTCTCCTACCGTCATGGCACCCGACGGTTACCAGATTCCGGACTTCGATGACTACCGTTTCTTTACAGGAAGCACGAATTTCAATCTGGGTTACTTCAACCCCGGTGCCTTCAACAATGGTTTAGGCCAGCGCCTCAACTTTAAGGTCGTAGAACGTAATGCGACTTTCCAGGGATTGCAGTACGGTCCGGTTACCTTCTATGATTTTGAATACGAAGGCAGCCACTGGACAATCTGCGGCTTAGGTCACCAATGGGATGCAACCAGCATATCAAAGATGATGATTTTGCTGGCGACCTATGGAAATGGAGGAAGCACCTGGATGATAGAAGGTTATTCAAACAGTGAAGGCAGAGGAAACTGGTTCAAGTATACAGGCAACAATGCACAGAAAACCCGTACTATCCGATGCATCAAGACACCGGTGGAATACATCTACGAGTAAAAAAACAACAATATCTAAACAGACAAATAAACCAGTATAATATGTACATCAAAAAATACATACAGTTTTTCGGCATACTTTCTGCCCTATTATTTACAACAGCCTGTGGAGGAGAAGATATCCCCAGCGGAGGAGAAGGAGGAGGTACAGGAGACGGAGGAAGCAGCACACCAGTCCGAACTATCACTACTCACATCAATGAGTTCCAGGTGGAAGGAGAAAACTCCTCTCTTCCCGGTGAAGGTGAGATAAAAGAGCTGCAGGCCTGCCTGTTCGAAGACGGTGCGATGACGGAAATCTATACCCAGTTCACTCAGAAAGACGGCCAGTATATGTTTCAGACAGACAAACAGACAGGTCATCTCTACATATTGGCCAACATTGCCGACCAGATCAATGTGCAGGAACTGAAAGCACAAGGCATCACCGAAGATGAATGGCAACAGATTACGTTTGCACATGCTGAAGACTACATACATGCACCGGAATTTTTCTCTGGCATGATTGACTTAGGACAGACTGCTGAGAATGCGCTCCACCTCCACCTGGAAAGAGGTATCGCCCGTTTTGACCTTTCCATCCGGACCACCAGCTCCATCAAGGTGAAAAAGGTCGTGCTCAAGAACATGACGCACCACACTTTCCTGTTTCCGCAAAATCCGGTCACCATACCGACTGATGCGGGTGTAAAAGACCGTTCGATTGAGTTTCCACAATGGCTGGAAACGAATACCCAAGGCATCGCCTACGTGTACGAGCAGTCTGGAGAAGATTTAAAGGCGAGCATGGAAATCGTGAAGAATGGGAAAGAGACTACTTTGGAATCTACCCTTCCATCTACTTTGAAACGAAACGTAGTGTACACATTAGAGATTACTACGGATTCTGCTACGGGAGAAGCCAAACTGAACATCGTTGAATGGAAAAACGGAGGCGACCATACCCTTTCTTCCGGCATGGGCAACTTAAAAGTAGATACCCAGACGTCTATTCTTCCTGAGAATGTGGTGATAAATGAGGAAAAGACACAGGTAACCCTTCCTCATACAGCTACAGAGATGACATTGGCCATCGACTGTGATGATGAACTGGAACTCATTCCAGGGAATATGCCGATAAAGATTGAATCACTGGGAGGTACTCGTCCGGAAACGATAGGAAAGAACCTGTTCCGTATTCAGAAAGAACAATGGAGACCTGGCGTTGCAGGCCAAGAACTGAAGCTCAGATTCCACCGGAAAGGACTGCTTCACAATTATGAGGAAGACGCTCTGACATTAGTCTTATCTGAAAACCCAATTAAACTGGAAGGGCTCATCCACTTCCATGACGGCTATGAATTTGACTTCGGACGCTACATTGACAATGAATTGGGACTCATCACTCTGCCGGAGTCTAAAAAACTGACGGTGGAATACGAAAGTGGTGAAGGTCACTGGATTAAGCTGGATGAGCAGGATGAAACACCCAACTCATTCCGCATCATAGGAGGCTGGAAACCCAATGACCCAACGGCCAACGGACGCAAGCAGAAAGCTACACTGGTAATCTGCAATACCGACGGTACGGACAGAGAAGAATACACGGTCGTACGCCGCAACTGGGGACTCCCTGTTACCTACCTCAACGGTGTATGGTGGTGCAAATACAATGCCATGGGAGATTCAAAGAATTTCAGCGACCAGATACTTTCTTCTAACGACCCGGCTGCCAAGGCAGGAAAGACGCTTTTTGATTACCTGCGCGACTGTACTCCTGAAGAGTTCTTCAAACTATGGAAGTGGCAGTATCAGGGAAAAACCACGCAGGGTATGGAAGTGATTGACGACGGTGGAGTGGCTAAACTGAAAGGATACGGTCCATCCAGCGCTCATATCAACAGACTGGATGCCACCGCCATGGCACCCGACGGCTACGAACTTCCTTCCATGGAGAATTTTGAAAGAGTCTTAAACTCAACCAGTGGAACCATCTGGCTGATGTGGGACGGAAGCCATACCACGGCATGGAACGGAGGCTCAAACATTCAGCGTCGCCAAAGAAGAAGAAACGATGTTACCGTAGGAAGCGTAGCGCTGTCTGACCTGATTTACATTCAGATGTACAATAATGCAGAACAGCAATACGAACCACTCGTATGGTACGGTCCCGGAGCACAATGGGATGACAGTGGCATCAAACATGGACACTACAATGCCATGTTATGGGCTACCCACTCGCCCAGCAACGGACAAGGATGGTTTTATAACGGAACAATGGCAGGGCTTTATCCCAACAAGAACGGTGCAGGATCAAACGACACCCGACTTCTTCGCTTTAAGAAATCGGACGTAGAATACATCTATGAATAACAACCCTCAAAACGTCTTTGCGTTTCAAAGTAAACGCAAGGACGTTTTACTTAAAACGCAAGTGCGTTTGGACCAAAACTCTTTTACGTTTTAGTTCAAACGCACTTGCGTTTTTTTATACTCATTGAAGTCCTTAAGGAGAATTTCAATAAATCATTGAATTACAACAAAATACATCCCTATCATAAGCAATATCATCAACAGTTCAGCCCCACGGTTGACACGGATGGCCACACGCATATCCCGACTATCCAACGGACGAGGATTATCTCCGATAAAAGGCTTGTAAACTGTCTCGCCAAAATAATCGTGCGGACCGCCAAAACGGCAGTTCAGGATTCCGGCCAGTGCCGCTTCCGGATAACCGGAATTGGGACTGGCATGCATCCGCCCGTAATGTGCCACGAACTTCAGCAACGACCAGCGACCGGAAACCAGCACCATCAGCAGAGCAGTCAGTCGGGCAGGAAGGTAATTGGCCACGTCGTCCATGCGGGCCGCCCAGCAGCCAAAATCTTTATAACGGGCATTACGGTAGCCAATCATAGAGTCGAGAGTATTGACCATCTTATACGCCAGCATCCCCGGCACCCCCAACAGAAAATACCAGAAAAGCGGAGCGATGACACCGTCACTCAAATTCTCGGCCAAAGTCTCAAGGGCAGCCGTACGCACCTCCTGGTCAGTCAAGGAAGAAGTATCTCTTCCCACGATGCGGGCCACCTGTTTTCTCCCGGCTTCCAGCGAAGTATCCGCCGCTTCAAACACCATCCGAACCTCATCTATCAGGGTTTTCCCGGCCAGACAATAGAATACGGCCACTACCGAAAGTGCTATCTTTACCCAGGGATGCAGCAGAGCTGCCGCTTCCAGCAGCCCCTTGCTCACCAGAAAGGTTAGCACAACCAGCCCTATTGCGGTCCACGCTCCGTTCCGTCTGCGGTGAGCTCCCTGATTTCCTCTGCGCTCACACCGCGAAATCAGTTTTCCGAATCCTACCACCGGATGGGGCAACCACAGCGGGTCACCTAAAATCTTGTCAAGCAGAAAGCCTCCTGCCAGGGGAATCAATCCCATTACGAGTTCTGTATCCATTCGTGTATGCCTTCAATTAATAGATTGTTTTCTTCTTCCGTCTGTATGGCGATACGGAAATAACGCGCATCCAGTCCTTCGAAATTGGATGCGTCGCGAATCAGCAGTCCGTGCCGGGTAGCCAAGAATTCTTTCAGTTGTGCCGCAGTACCCTGCCGAAGCCGCGCCAAGAAATAATGCGTATCCGTAGGCAGTACCTCTACCCCACCCAATGCTTCCAGCGCATCGGTCACCCGTTTCCGCTCAGCCAGCAAAGCCTGTATGTCCATGCGATATTCCTCCGGATGCTGTAGCAAATAATGTCCAGTTTCTACGGCCAAGGCATTGACCGACCAGGGCATACGGCAGGCACGTATCCGGGAAAGAAGTTCCCGGCTGCCCGTCACCGCTCCCAGACGTAGCCCCGGCACCGCATAGCATTTGGTCATGGAATGCAGGAGCAATACGTTAGGCAGCTTCACCGTCTCGGCTACGGACAGCACCTCTTTCTCCGTAAACAGCGCATACGACTGGTCGATGACAAACAACTTTCGGGGATATGTGGCTATCAGGCGGCGAAGCGTAGCGGCATCCCATGTCTGTCCCGTGGGGTTGTTCGGATTACACAGCCAGAAAATCCCTTCGTCGTCTGTCAGTTTCTCCAAGCTGGAAATGCCTTCCACTCGATGTTCGTGCAAACGACAGGCATCTGCATACTCACTAAAGGTCGGTATCCATACAGCAGAATGACTCCCGCGAAAAGCCTGAGCAATGAGGTAAATAGCCTCTGTGGCTCCGTTCGTCACACAGACTTCCTCCGGACTGACACCATGCAACTGACCCAGCTCGGCAGCCAGCGCATAGGGTTCCGGTTCTGGATAGGAACGGATGCACGACAGGCATCCGGACAGGTAGCGGTTCAACCCGTCATGGTTCACCCGGTGGTACACATTCGAACTGAAATTGGCACGAATGGCCGTATAGCGATAGGCGTCGTCTCCGTGTCCGTTAATCATTTTGAGTCAGTATTTGGTAAAGCAGCGGCATGTTCAGGTGCTTCCGCACATGGTCGGCCAGCTTGTTGTACTGTTCTTCCTTGAAAGCGGCATAATCCAGCTGAGGTTGCTCCAACTTTTCGGCATACGGATCCAGCAGCCATTCTATCACTTCTGGATTATCCAGTATACCGTGAATATAGGAACCGGCACATTTCCGGTTCACCACACAGCCATCCGTTTCTCCATTCTCCAGACGTACTAACGGAGTCAAAGTCTCTCCTTCTACTGCCGAAGTACGCCCCATGTGGATTTCGTATCCTGTGCAGTTCGGCTCTTCGGAAGACAAGAAAGCAAAACGTACCTGACGTGTCACCTTCTCTCCTTCGATAACCGTCTCTGTCGGCAGAAGTCCCAGTCCGGGCATCTGGCTGATGCTTCCTTCCACTCCGTCGGGGTCGGCAATACGCTGACCCATCATCTGGTATCCGCCACAAATTCCTATCACGGTAGCACCGTTGCGGCGTGCCTGAAGAATAGCTTGTGCCACTCCGTTACGACGCAGCTCATACAAATCGTCGATGGTGCTCTTGCTGCCGGGCAGCAGAATAATGTCGGCCTTCATCAGGTCGTCCACGTTGTTCGTATAGTATAAGTTTACCCGTTCGTCATGCTCCAGCATATTGAAATCAGTGAAATTCGAGAGATGACGGAGCAGCACCACCGCCACATTGACCTTCCCCTGCACCGCTTTCCGCTGTTTCAAGGAAAGCTCCACCGAATCTTCTTCCTCAATGTAGATGTCGTGGTAATACGGTATCACCCCTAACACCGGAATGCCGCAGATTTCTTCCATCATCTTCACACCCGACTCAAACAAGCGAAGGTCGCCACGAAACTTATTGACAATGATTCCCTTGATGCGCTTGCGGTCTTCCGGCGTCTGCAAGGCCACCGAACCGTAGGCACTGGCAAACACGCCTCCCCGGTCGATGTCGGCCACTAAAATCACATCCGCATGGGCATGACGCGCCATGGGCAGATTTACCAAATCCGTATCCTTCAGGTTGATTTCCGAGATGCTGCCCGCTCCTTCCATCACTACCGGATTGTAACGGGCTGCCAGGCGATCGAATGCCTGGTTCACTTCCCTGCGCAACTCATCCCGTCCCTCTGTCCGGAAATAGGCATACGCACTTCGGTTGCCTATAGGCTTGCCGTTCAGTACCACTTGTGAGGTATGGTCGGAAGTCGGTTTCAGCAGCAAAGGATTCATGTCGGTGTGACAGGGTACTCCTGCAGCCTCAGCCTGCACCGCCTGTGCCCGACCGATTTCCAATCCTTCAGGAGTGGCATACGAGTTGAGCGCCATGTTCTGTGCCTTGAAAGGCGCCGGATGATATCCGTCCTGCAAAAAGATACGGCATAGCGCCGCAGCCAGCACACTCTTACCTACATCACTTCCCGTTCCGGCCAGCATGAGCGGATGCAAACGCGGAAGCGGCAGGTCGATTTCCACCATCCCTCCGTAAGGAGGCAAGGCTTTCATGGCATCTTCCAGTTTCACCTTACCGGCATAGACCTGTGCAGCTACCAGCACACCTCCATGGGCAAACACCAGTGCCGGACCTGAAGTACGGTCCAGGTGGTCAAAGAAGTCGGACACACGGGCCAGCACGTCCATGAACGACTCGCCGCCGGTAGTCCGTACCCGCAGGTAATCGTCATACCATTCCTGGATGCGCGGGTCGGTTATTTCCTCGAAACGCTGCATCTCCCACTCACCCATGTTCATCTCTTTCAGCCGCTCGTCACGTTCCGCTTCGGGAAAGCCGCAATAGGCCGCCAAGCGTGTACAGCGGGACAAAGGACTGGTATAGATACGTGAAAAATGCATTCCCGTATCCTGAAGGGCCTTTTTACATGCCTCTGCTTCTTCCTGAAACGAAGCACGCAGCGGCACATCGGTCTGCCCGTAGCACGTCCCGGGTGCCACATCCACCGAAGTATGTCGAACTAAATATACTTTCATTTTCTTATGTCTAACCGTATTAAAAATTATATGCCATCACTACTGCTCCCATCCAGCACGCCAGCTCACACAGGAGGAAAAGTGCACCACAACAGTCACCGGTATATCCTCCTAAACGTCGCTTGAGCAGCCAGCCCAATCCAATGAAAAGTACACATGGAAAGCACAGCATCCCCCAATAAGAAAGAGGCAAAAGCAGTAAAGGCAACAATCCGCCTGCAATATTGGCTATCCACTCCGAAAGGCTCATGCGGGTATAGACCACCTTGGCCTTACTTTCTTCTTCTTTTCGGGCGTACGGAAGAAACAGGAGCATGAAGCTACATACGAACTTGCAGAAAGAGTCGGCCACGCACAGCACCCAGGGAATGACGGACACAGGCAAGGATACCAATAACGAGAACGAGAGCAAGTAATACAATATCAGCCCCAGCACACCGTAGCTCCCGATATGGGAATCTTTCATGATACGGAGAATGCCTTCCCGGTCGCGTCCGCCCCCAAATCCGTCGAAGAAATCAGCCAGACCGTCTTCATGCAAAGCCCCCGTCAGGAAAAGACGGGCACACAAGGCCAACAGTACCGCTACCGGCAGAGGAAACCAGGTGGAGAAAACCCAGAAAGACAGGGCCATCACTCCTCCCGTGAGCCATCCGCAAAGGCTCCAGTAGCTCACCACGTGCCGGAAACATTCGGACGGCACGGTACAAATCCGCCAGAAAGGCAGACGGGTGAAAAACATCAGGGCAGCCAGTAAATTATTCATGAGGTCAGAAGTATTTGGTAATGGAAGCATGGGCAAAGGTATCCATCTCATTCAGCATCCGCACAGCTGAATCAAGGATAGGAAAAGCACAGACGGAGCCGCTTCCCTCACCCAGACGCAATGACAGATTCAACAACGGACGGGCGTGCAGGTAGTCCAGCAACAGCTTGTGTCCGCTTTCATCTCCCTGATGTCCGAACACGGCATACGAAAGTACGTCGGGACACAAACGCGAAGCAGCCAGTATGCAGTTGGTCATGATAAAGCCGTCCACAAGAATGACCATGCGCAGCTCTGCCGCACGCAACATGCCACCTACTGCCATCATCATCTCAAGTCCTCCGAAACGACACAGGATTTCTTCCACCGTATGCTCGCCCGAGAAATGTTGAAGAGCCTGCTGAAGCACCCGGAACTTATGGGTCATGGCTTCTCCATACAGTCCGCTGCCGGCTCCCACGCATTGTTCCAGCGGAATACCTGTCAGGCAACTCATCCACAAGGAAGAAGCGGAGGTGTTTCCTACTCCCATTTCGCCGAAACTCACCACGTTACAACCTGCGGCATGAATACGGTCTACGCATTGCGCTCCACGCTCCAGACACAGATTCATTTCCTCGGGTGTCATGGCATCTTCGTGAAGGAAATTACGTGTGCCGCGACGGACTTTCATATCAATGATGCCTTTTTCGTAGGGCAAGTCGTAATCCACACCTGCATCGATAATTTCCAGGCGGAATCCATGCTGACGGCACAAAAAGTTGATACCGGCTCCTCCGTGCAGGAAATTACTGATTTGCTGCCAGGTAATCTCCTTCGGCGAAGCACTGACCTTTTCTTCCACAATACCATGATCAGCTGCAAAAAGCAAGTTATAAGGATTGTTCAACGAAGGCGACAAGGTCTGCTGAATCATACAAACCTGCAGGGCCAATTCCTCCAGACGCCCCAGAGAACCTTTCGGTTTCGTCAGGTTATCAATCTTTTCACGGGCTGCCTGCTCCAGTTCCGAACAGGCAATAGGTGCTATAGTAAACTTACGCATGATTTATCCTTTCACTTTAACCGGAATACCGGAAACCATCAGTACGACCTGATCGGCTTTCGAAGCAATATACTGGTTCATCCATCCTTGCAAATCGGTGAAACGACGCTGTACCTCATTGGGGGAAACGCCTCCCATACCTATCTCGTTCGTGACGAAAATAAAGGTCGCATCCTGAGCGGTAAAACGGTCGAATTCCTGCTTCAAGGCTTCTAAAGCAAGTGACACTTCCGGCTGTTCCACAAAGTAGTTCGTACACCAGAGCGTCACGCAGTCAATGACAGCCACCCGTCCCGTAATGTCATGACGGCTCAGTTCCTTTTCTTCTTCGATGTTCGTCCACTCCGGACCCCGGTTTTGCTGGTGACGTTCTACCCGGCGACGAAATTCCTCGTCCCATATCTTTGCCGTAGCCATATACACCGGCGATGTAGACAACTCATGAGCCAGACGTTCTGCATAACTGCTTTTTCCAGAGCGCTCGCCGCCCGTAATCAGTATTATCTTCTTCATAATCTTCTGCTGTGGTTTTCAGCTTCCGTTAGTATATAAATAAAAACTGTCTCAAGGCAAATGTGCACTCCGTAGCCGGAACGATGCATCCGTTTACCTTGAGACAGTTTCCTGTTCCAAATTGTACATCAAGCTGTACGACTCTTCTGCTTTATTCGGCTGCTTTTTCTGTTTCTACGAAATCAGTTTCTCCGTTTGACACCAGCAAGTTGTACCACTGAATCAATTTCTTAATGTCACTGGTATGTACACGGTCACGGTCGTAGTTAGGCAATACCTCAGCCATAAATGCGTGCAATTCTTCTGCAGAAGCTTTCTTGTAATCCAAAGAAGTCACGTTACCGTTTTCTTTCTTCTTTACAGATTCCAGCACTTCGCCCAAAGCTACTTCTTCTGCATCAGTATACATGGCAATATCGCCCAGTGAGATTACCTTGTCACTGGCATAGACCGGAACTCTTTTCTTATCTGCACTGACTGTTTCCACAATCAGCATATTCTTTGCCTGAGAAATCAGTTTGTACAAACCTGGTTTTCCAGAAATCGCTAAAATAGTCTTCAACATATTATCTCTAATGATTAATTTAATTACGAGTGACAAAAATACAACGCACGAATGACATACACAAACTATCGGCCCGTTTTTCTGTGAGCAAGCCACTCTTCCAACGCCGCAATCTGCGTATCCAACTGTAATTTTTCGTCGTTGAAAATGACATAGTCTGCCCGACGCTTCTTTTCTTCGTCATCCATCTGTGCAGAAATACGTGCCCTTATCTGTGCTTCCGTAGCGGCATCCCGCTGCATAGCCCGCGTTATACGCAACTCCAAGGGAGCATACACCATCACGACATAGTCCACGGCTGTGTGAAAGCCCGACTCAAACAGGATGGCGCTCTCCATAGCTACCACCTCCGTTCCGGATGCGGCCTGACGGTCTGCCCACTGTTGGAAGTCTTCATACACACAAGGATGGATGATGCGGTTAACGCGTCCAGCATTCTCTGTCGAGGCAAACAAGTAATTTGCCAGCACGGGCTTGTTCAATGAGCCGTCTGCCTTATACACGTCCTCTCCTAACAAAACCAGTAACCCCTCACGTATTCGTGGATGAGAAAGCGTCAGTTTCTTGGCTTCCGTATCCGTATCGTATACAGGAATGCCTGCTTCTTCCAGCAAATGCGACACATAGGATTTACCACTCCCGATACCTCCTGTGATTCCAATCTTGATCATTCTGATTCTTTTTCTTTAGAGGGTTCGCTTACGGTCTGCTGTTCAATCAAGTAATCTACAGAGGAAGGAGTCACACGCACGTGACTTACTACATCCGGATAGCGTTTTACGGTAAGAGGCAGTTTTTCTGATTTATTCGCCACCACATCAGCGTAAGAAACACCGACCAGAAAATCTTTCTCCGTCACAGACTTAAAGTTCTTCAGTCCCACCTGCACAGTTATCTGCACCTTCGACGGGAAAGTCCGCAAAACCTTTCCTTTCGGGAAACCGATTCCCACCACTGGCACTTCCAGCGTCTTCTCTGAATACATATCCACACAAGCCACCACATCTACGGATGATGGCACAAACTTCACTCCATGAAGCTTTTGCAGGTTGATATGTTTCTTCAGCGTATCCGTTACGTTAGTCCAATGGAAGGGCTGTGTGTACGCTGTCAGAATGGTATTCAGCACACCCTGAGGGGCATAGACAACTACAGAATCAGGTATTACCCGAATATCCGACACATAATATTGTCTGCCAGCCGATACTTCTCCACCCACTGCTACCGGCACTTTCTTGGGTATTCCCCTTGAATAGATATAATCCAGTGTGTCCGGACGTACGGCAAGCAGTTGCGTAGAGTTATTCAGCTGGGCACTGATTTTTTTCAATATCTCAGTCTGAGGAATGCGGACATAAGAACCTTTATCCTGATAATCCTCAAAGTTAAAAGTCAGCGGAAAGAAAGTACGTCCCAGCATGTAGTTCAGCAGTACCGTACCTCTGTCTTCTACCTTCACCCGAATCTCATCAGGCAGTTCAGACGTCATGACCACCTCTTTCGGCACATTCTTCAGTCTGACCGGAATCTTAAACTCGGTCTGATACGTGTCGTTCATGGTCTGCAAGAACCAGAAACAAAGCGACACGAACACGAAAAACAGAAAAATCAGAAACTCTCTGCTCTTGGCACTGAGCAGAAAGTTCCTGATTTTTCGTACAAGTATCAAGTAATATCTCTTTATGTTCTTTCGATCGAACATAGTCATTCATATTTATTTCGCAGGCTGAGCCTGTGCATCTGCATAAATTGAGTTCTTATCTACCTTGATTTTTACACCGGCAGCAACTTCAACTACAACAGTATTATCTTCTACTTCCTTGATTTTTCCATAAATTCCACCCGCAGTTACTACAGACTGTCCTACTTCCAAATTCTTGCGGAACTTGGCAATTTCTTTCTGCTTCTTGTTCTGGGGACGAATCATAAAAAAGTACATAATGGCAAAAATAGCCACCATCATAATAAGGAAAGAGTAATCTGCTCCTCCCTGTGCCTGCAATACTACAGCTAACAAATTCATACGTTTTTCGGTTTAGATTAATAATAGCTGGACAAATATATTAGTTTTTGGTCAGCTTGTTTTCCTTTTTCAATTGATTAACAATACCGTCCAAAGTACCATTGATGAAACCGCCACTCTTCGGAGTGCTATACAGCTTGGCAATTTCCACGTATTCATTCAACGATACATTTACCGGAATGTTAGGGAAACTCAGAATCTCAGCCAATGCAATCTGCATGATGATGACATCCATCACAGCTACTCGGCTCAAATCCCAGTTCTTTGAATTCTCACTGATTAAATGACGGTAATAATCTGCATTCAGGATAGAACGACGGAACAAGCGGCGAGCAAAGTCCTGATCTTCTTCATCCTTAAATTCAGGAAGAAGTTCCTGCTTTTCACCGTTCTCAGGATTGAAGCGCTTGATAGTCTTCAACACAAAAGTATCCACGATTTCCTTATCGTCATTCCAATACAAACTCTGGTCTTCCAGAACTTCATCAAGAGCTGTATTGTTGAAAATAATTTTCTTGTACAGTTTTCTCCACAATTCACGATCCTCTTCGTATGAAGAAGTTTCGCTGGCCATATACTCCTTATATATATCACTCTGCATGATTTGTTCACACAGGTTTTTAATGAAATCGCCTTCATTTTCCCAGGTTTTCTTCTGAGAAGAAGCAAAAGCATTCAACTGTTTGTTGATTTCCAACTGCGCAATGAAGCGATTTTCTACAAATTTCATGTTGGGAGACAAATCTTCTTTGGTAGGAACCAACTTGTTTTTTGCTGCATCCAACCGCTTGTTGGCATACTTGGTTACCTCTACCATCAAAAGCAAAAGATAGTTGTACAGATCATACGCTTTAGATAAACTGAAGAACAACTCCTTTTCTGCAGTATCCAAATTTTTACCTCCGTTCTGATAATACGCATAAATTATCTGAACTATCTTCAGACGAATAAGAACTCTGTTAATCATAATATATAAACAAACTATATTTTTAGGTGGGCAAAAGTAAGCATTTTTCCTTTATTACACACCATAAAGCATTATATTTTTTCTTTTTTTTCAGAGATTCGACATTTTTCCTCATTCTCTTTTGGCACATTGCAAAAAAATATTCAAATTTGAACGCATTTTTATTAGTAACAGTGAGTTATGGAAGAACTGAAGAAGAAAAGTACGACTATTGAAAACGACAAAGAAATCGTTTTCTCCAAAGCTATCAAAGCTGGAAAACGAATTTACTACTTGGATGTAAAGAAAAACCGGAAAGAGGAAATGTTCATTGCTATCACAGAAAGCAAGAAAGTAGTGTCTCTTGACAAAGATGATCCTCAGGTTAATTTTGAAAAACACAAGATTTTCCTGTACAAGGAAGATTTTGAGAAGTTTATGAACGGTTTGCAGCAAGCTATCGATTTTATCGGACACGAACAGGGTACCACAAGTGAAGCACATTATCAGCCTGCTACAGCTACAGAAGAAATGCCTTCACAATCTGAAGAAATAAAAATTGACATCGATTTTTAAGATAAAGCGCAAAAGTACTGATTCCAACTTGAATTACAGGAATTTATTCCATGAACATTTGGAAGGTAAAAAGAAAATGCATACCTTTGCGCCGCTTTTTCAAGCTCATCGTGTGATATACCACATCGTGTGATGGCGAATTAAGCAAACAATCAACTTAATTTAGAGTAACACAAAAAATTAAAAACAATGAAATCAATTGAAATCAAAGGTTCTTTGAGAACTGAAACTGGTAAGAAAGCCACTCGTGAACTTCGTAAAGACAATGGTATTCCTTGCGTATTGTACGGAACTCAGAAAGATGAAAACGGCAATCAGGTTGCTACTCACTTTACAGTTCCTACTGAAGGCTTGCGTAACTTGGTATACACACCGCACATCTACGTTGTAGACCTGAACATTGATGGCAAGATTGTAAATGCTATCATGAAAGATATCCAGTTCCACCCTGTAACAGACAAAATTCTGCACGTTGACTTCTATCAGATCGATGAAAGCAAACCTATCGTAATGGAAGTTCCTGTGAAGTTGGAAGGTTTGGCAGAAGGTGTGAAAGCCGGTGGTAAATTGGCTCTGCAGATTCGTAAGTTGAAAGTGAAAGCTTTGTACAATGTAATTCCTGAACGTCTGGTTGTAGACGTAACTCCGCTGGGATTGGGTAAAACTATCAAAGTGGGTGAACTGAAATACGAAGGTCTGGAACTGCTGAACGCAAAAGAAGCTGTGGTTTGTGCAGTTAAATTGACTCGTGCTGCTCGTGGTGCTCAGGCTGCTGCTGGTAAATAATTTCAGTAACCTAAAACTACAAAAATCCTTTCAATGAAATACTTGATTGTTGGACTGGGGAATATCGGTGAAGAATACCGCGAAACCCGTCATAATATAGGATTTATGGTATTGGACGCCTTGGCTAAGGCGTCCAATATTGTTTTTAGCGACGGACGTTATGGAGCTACCGCCCAGCTCTCGCTAAAAGGCAGACAATTGATTCTGCTCAAACCATCCACTTACATGAACCTGAGTGGGAATGCAGTACGCTATTGGATGCAACAAGAAAAAATCCCTCTAGAAAACGTATTGATTGTAGTAGATGACCTGGCCCTGCCTTTTGGAACCCTGCGACTGAAAGGAAAAGGCAGTGATGCAGGCCACAACGGATTAAAGCACATTGCTGCTACGTTAGGCACTCAGAACTATGCCCGCCTGCGCTTTGGCATCGGAAACGACTTCCCGAAAGGAGGACAAATTGATTTTGTTCTCGGACATTTCGACGAAGAATCCATGAAGCAGATGCCGGAACGTCTGGAGGTAGCACAGGAAATCATCAAGAGTTTCTGTCTGGCCGGACTGAACATCACCATGAATCAATATAATAACAAATAAAAAACATGCCGGAAGCACGAATTGACAAATGGATGTGGGCTGCACGTATCTTCAAGACAAGAACCATTGCTGCCGAAGCCTGCAAAAAAGGAAGAATCTCGATCAACGGTTCTCAGGTGAAACCTGCCCGAATGGTAAAACCAGGGGACGTGGTACAGGTCAGAAAGCCTCCTGTAACCTATTCCTTCAAGGTGTTGCAGGCCATTGAAAAAAGAGTGGGAGCCAAACTGGTACCGGAAATCATGGAAAACGTGACTACACCCGACCAGTATGAATTGCTGGAGATGAGTAAAATCAGCGGATTCGTAGACCGTGCCCGTGGTACAGGACGTCCCACAAAGAAAGAACGAAGAGACTTGGACGAGTTCTTCATGCCAGAATACCTGGATGACTTTGACTTCGACTTTGATGACGAGGAGGAGGATGAAGAATAAATATTGTCCGCATTAAAAATAAAAGCTGGACTTGCCTATTCACTTGTGCAAGTCCAGCTTTTTTATTCTGCCTTGGCTGTTACCTCAGAGGCTTCAAACAACGCATTCAAATTCTTTTCCTCTCCTACGACCCATACCACATCGCCTTTCTGCAATTCAAAAGAGACTTCCGGCTGCCGCAGGTTGCTGTCGTCGGCAGACTCAATTCCGACCACCAGACAATGGTATTTATTGCGGATGCCACTTTCACGAATCGTACGTCCGCAAAACGGTGAGTTACGTGCAATGACAAACTGCTTCAAGTACATCTCGCGGTTCTCAAAGTCCTCATCCTTGTAACCTTCGGCCACCTTTTCCAGCTGTCCGGAGAAAACAGACAACTGTTCGTCGGTACCGATAACCTGTAACTTGTCATTCGGAAAAATCCGGTTTCCTCCACCCGGGATATTAATACGGTGCGCACCTCGTATGATAGAAGCCACATGCACTCCGTATTTCTTTCCAAAATCAAGTTCCATCAAGGTCTTTCCTCCCCACAACGAATCAGCAGGAACCACAAAATCCGACAAGTGCAAATCACGGTCCAGCAGTCGTCCGGCATATTCCGGCTGACTCTCTCCCAAATACGCTTTCTTGATTTCCTTGGAACGGAGATTCTGCACAAACACCCTTTCCATCCCGATTGACTGCTTTTTCAAGAAACGGGAGAAAATCATCAGCAGAACGACCAGAATAGCAATACCCACCATAAGCGCGGCAGAGGCCTGGAACAGATACTTGATGATGTAGACCACAAACAATACAGCCAGCACAATGCGAAGCAATACGATTGAAATCAGCGGTGCATGATTGAAACGGCTGTCCGCCCAGAGTGCCTTGAACTCAATGGAATGATTTTTCTTCATAATCATGGCACGGAGGAAAGGAGAAATCAACAAGATGGTCACTACCGCTCCCAACACTTTTCCCCAAAAACCTCCCAGTGCGGAAATCAAAAGAGGAAGGAACAGGTTGAATGACAGTACCACCATCGCAATGGAAAGCACCAGATAAATCAATGTGATACGCACAATCGCTCCCAACAGTTTTTTCCAGTTGTTCTGATGATTTACAGGCTGCACTCCTACCGAATAACGCTCCAGCAAATGCTTCCAGAATACCGGAAGATGCCGGTCCACCCAGCCATAAGCAGGACCGGACAAACGAATCATATAAGGAGTAAGGAAGGTCGTTATCACGGATACAGCCACCACAATCGGATATAGGAAAGAGCTCGTCACATTCAGACTTACTCCCAATGCCGCAATGATAAAGGCAAATTCACCAATCTGTGTCAAACTGAATCCACACTGCATGGCGATTTTCAACGACTGACCTGACAGCAACACACCTCCCGTACCAAAGATGGTCTGCCCCAACAATATGGCTACCACAATCGCCAGAATCGGCCAGATGTATTCCACAATCATGTTCGGGTCGACCATCATTCCGACTGACACGAAGAAGATAGCTCCAAACAAATCTTTCACCGGAGCCACAAGCTTGTCAATGTGTTCCGATTCCACCGTTTCCGCCAGAATGGACCCCATGATAAATGCGCCAAAGGCTGGAGAGAAGCCCACACGGGCCGCCAGCACCACCATCCCGAAGCACAAGGCCAAGGACACAATGAGCAACGTCTCGTCACTCATCAGTTTGCGTGCCCTCTTTAAGAAGAGCGGAATCAGATAAATACCTACCACAAACCAGAGAATCAGGAAGAACACCAGTTTTCCGATGCTGTAAATCATCTCACTTCCTTCAAAATTCTTGCTTACGGCCATGGTAGAAAGCATCACCATCAGCACAATGGCCAAAATATCTTCCAATATCAGAATACTCAGCACCAACCCGGCAAAACGCTGTTGCCGAAGTCCCAAATCATCAAATGCCTTATAGATAATGGTGGTGGAAGACATGGCCAGCATTCCTCCCAAATAAATGCAGTCCATCTGTTTCCATCCAAACATCCAGCCCACAAACACACCGACCAGTATCATGCAGAAGATAATCGTACAGGCCGATATGACCGCCGAACCTCCCACTTTCATCAGTTTCTTGAAGCTGAATTCCAGTCCCAGCGCAAACAAAAGGAAGATGACACCAATCTCCGACCACGTCTGGATATTATCTGCATCTACCACCGAAGGAGTAAACGTGAAATGAGGACTGCAGACAAAACCTGCGACAATATAGCCTAACACCAAAGGCTGCTTCAATTTCTTAAATAGCAACGTCATGATTCCGGCACTAATCAATATCAAGGCCAAATCACTGATAAGAGGAGCTAAATGCGACATAATAACAGTTGTATTTTATTTTGCGCAAAAATAACGAATTCCTTACAAGAAATATCCCCCTGAGAGATAAATATGAAACAGAAGTTTCCTATTCAACCAATAATGTTGTAATTTTGTCCCATTCTAAATAAAGAGAATATGAATACTACTAAAACTACACAAACCTTTCCGGTGCTGGACATGAGTTGCGCCGCCTGTGCCACACGGGTGGAAAAGACACTGAACCGTCAGCCGGGTGTTTACCATGCTCAGGTGAACTATGCAGCCGCTACGGCCACCGTAGAATACAACCCGCAAGAATGTACACCCGAAACATTAAAAGATGCCATTCAGAATGCCGGATACGACCTGGTCATTGAAACGAATGCCCAAAAAGAGAAAATAGCAGAAGATGCACATAGCAGGAAATACCGTCAACTGAAACAGCGTACTATCTTTTCGCTGATGCTTTCCGTACCCGTAGCCATTATCGGCATGTGCTTCATGGACTGGACGTACGCCAATTACGTGATGTGGATTCTTTCCACTCCCGTAGTATTCTGGCTGGGTAGAGACTTCTACCGCAATGCCTGGAAACAATTGAAGCACCGCACTTCCAACATGGATACGCTGGTAGCCGTGAGTACTGGCATTGCCTATACATTCAGCCTGTTCAACCTGTTCTGGCCGGAGTTCTGGCTGAGCAGAGGCATTCACCCTCACGTCTATTTCGAGGCGGCCAGCGTCATTATCTCCTTTATCCTGCTCGGACGGTTACTGGAAGAGAAAGCCAAAGGAAATACGTCGGAAGCCATCAAAAAACTGATGGGACTACAGCCGGCCACTGTCACCATACTCACTCCGGAAGGACAGCTGAAAGAAATTCCCGTGGAACAAGTACAGCAGGGGCAACGACTGGTTGTCAAACCGGGCAGCCGCATTGCCGTGGACGGAACCGTATATGAAGGCAGTTCCTATGTAGACGAGAGCATGCTCACCGGCGAACCGCTTCCTACCGAAAAAACTCCCGGTGCCAAAGTATATGCCGGCACCATCAACCAGAAAGGAAGCTTCAGTTTCATCGCCGACAAAGTGGGAAGTGAAACCGTTCTGGCCCATATCATCCGCATGGTGCAAGATGCACAAGGCAGCAAGGCCCCCGTACAGCAGTTAGTAGACCGCATCGCGGCCATCTTCGTGCCTACCATCCTGAGCATTGCCGTTCTTTCGTTTTTAGTCTGGATATGGCTGGACAGCAGCAACGGATTCACCCATGGCTTGCTGGCCGCAGTCACCGTCACCATCATTGCCTGTCCCTGTGCATTAGGATTAGCCACACCAACGGCCATCATGGTCGGTATCGGAAAGGGGGCCGAAAACGGTATCCTGATTAAAGATGCGGAAAGTCTGGAAACAGCCCGCAAAGTGAACGCCATCGTACTCGATAAGACCGGCACACTGACCGAAGGACGCCCCACGGTAACCGACATCTCCGACCCGCTTCTTCAATCTCCGTTAGGCGATGTGCTCTTTACCCTGGAAAGCGCTTCCGAGCACCCTCTGGCACAAGCCATCGTGCAGCATCAGACACGCCAGATACTTCCCATGGAAGAATTTGAAAGTCTGACAGGATTAGGAGTACGAGGCAAAATCAACGGTACCTACTATTATGCCGGCAACCGCCGACTGCTGGAGACGCACCATCTTACCGTGTCCCCTGCCCTGACGGAAGAAGCTGCCCGACTAAGCCAGGAAGCCAAGACCGTCATCTGGCTGGCCGATTCACAACAAGCATTGGGACTGATAGCCATTGCCGACCGCATCAAGCCGACCTCCAGAGAAGCCGTCAGACAATTGCAGGAGATAGGAATCTCAACTTATATGCTGACCGGTGACAATCCGGAAACGGCCCAAAGAATTGCAGCACAATGCGGCATCACCCACTTTCAGGCCGAAGTGCTTCCGCAGCAGAAAGCCCAGTTCATCAAGGACTTGCAAAAGGAAGGCAAAATCGTGGCGATGGTGGGCGACGGTATCAATGACAGTGCGGCACTAGCTCAAGCCAACCTCAGCATTGCCATGGGAAAAGGAAGCGACATTGCCATGGACGTGGCTAAAATGACGCTCATTTCGTCCGACCTGAACAAGATTACTGATGCCATCCGCCTTTCGCAGGCCACCGTACGCACCATCCGCGAGAACCTTTTCTGGGCCTTCATCTACAACCTGATAGGTATTCCGGTAGCCGCCGGTATTCTGTACCCTATCAACGGCTTCCTGTTGAATCCGATGATAGCCGGTGCCGCCATGGCCATGAGCAGTGTCAGCGTGGTAAGCAACAGTCTGCGACTGAAACGGAAGAAATTCGCACACACCACAGTGACCGTACAGGAGGAAGTACAACCCACTGAAGAAACCACCGTACCCACAACGGAAACAGCTACCCCACAGCCGGAAACCACAGCTCCCTCTGCTTCCGAAAACCGGAAAACCTACCTGATAGAGGGAATGATGTGTGATCACTGCCGCACCCGTGTAGAGAAAGTACTGAACATGTGGGAAGGAGCCTCCGCTCAGGTTACACTCACTCCGCCGGAAGCCATCATTACCTTCCAAGGGAAAGTACCTGCACTTTCAGAACTGCAACAACTGATTGATGAAAAAGCCGGTGATTATACTCTGAAAGAAAAGAACTGATTGAAAGGGATTTATCCAATCCCAGTACTTCCTTGGCAGTACTGAAGTACTGACGGCGAAGTACTACAGTACTGCCGTGAAAGTACTGAAGTACTGCAAGGGAAGTACTCAAACATTCACTGTCAGTCTTAAATGAAAAGAACTGTACTGATTGGCTTTGTTTTTACCCCATCCCCCTCATAAATTCAAAAAAAGTCGTATATTTGAAGCAACAATTCAAATATACGACTTATGAAACGAACACATTTTTTTCATGGAATACTTCTGATTGTACTCATCCTTTCCTTTATGGCATGCAAGGATGACCACGGCCCCATTTACCTAGTAAGTGCTACCGACCATCAACAAATCACTGACGGCCAATTGGAAATCAGTCCGTTCAGTAAAGGAGAGAAATTTTTAATCCGTGGAGGAGAAGGAAATTATACCATCAAAAATGAAAATAAGGAAATCGTAGACTACCGCTACGACGGTGACACACTGACATTCATTCCGGTCAGCATCGGAGAAACCTCTACCCTTATTGCCGACCGCTCAGGCAACAGTTACACACTGACGATTGTTGTCAATAACCCGCAAAGCAACTACCGGATAGAAAGCATCAGTGCAGAAGTGGAAGGTGATAATCTAACCAAAGGAGAAGAAGCGGAACTGCTTGCACGAATTGCCGAAGACGCTCCGGTTCAGTCAGGCGGACGCTTGCTATTCACCTACTCTGACGCTTCTTTGTCATACGGCGATTTGAAAATTTTCCCTAACTATACCGGAAGCTATCAAATCGGACTTTTTGAACGTACATTAAAGTACACGGAAGATACCGGTGAACCTTACCAGCAGATTCAGGCAGAAATGGCAGGAAGCACCAAGAGAACATACACTTTCATGCTGTTCGAAAACGAAACCTCTTCTACCCAGACTACTGACAACACTTCTTCTACAAACGAAGAAGGAGCTGCCACCACCAACTGTTTTATCAAAGAAGAGGTAACCGCACAATACAAAGGAGAGTTCAGCGGACTCACCAAGGCGTATCGGATTTATCACCTGACCAAGCTGCCCTAACATTCTGCCGACACTTTTTTGCACATGTCTCGTATCGAACTTCAATCCTTCGATTTGTTCAACCGTATCGAACGGATTCATCATCAGCCGACGGCTGCCCCCGACAATTTACAAGCTAAATATATCCTGCTCCACAAAGTGCTGGAGCAGGCTTGTTATGAACTGACCACTGGTGTCACGCTCTCGTTCGCCAACCTGTTTTCCCGTCTGGATTACATCTGCAAGGAGAAGAAAATGACTCCCTCCGACCGCTATGCCATCCAGACCATGCGTCGCAACTGTAACGCAGCCATGGGCGACCGTTTTCAGGCCGACATGCAGGAATACCTTTACGACCTGCGGGCACTGGTGCGCTTTGTCTCACTGGGTTTTGAAGAAGACATTCCGGCTTCCATCCTTCCGGAAATCCCCCACTCCAACCGTCCGTATCAGGGTACACGCCTGTCGCACATCCCGTACGTACGGGCTTCGGTGACCAGCTGGAACGACACGCAGATTTTTGCAGCGACCGACAGCGAAACCGACCCGTTCATCATCATCAACTATGCCAAAGGTGGGTATGACGGCGACCTGCTCTATCTGAAAGACCTGCTTTCAGAAAATCTGCCGCTGAACCTGCTCGATGTGCGTGTGGACGAGGAAAATCACTACATTCCCAACCTTATTGTGATTCACCCCGATTACCTGATTGACATCAGTTCGCTGGCCGCCTGTTTTCGGGAGTACGGACACCACCCGCTCAACTATTTCATGAACAAAATCAAGCCGAGAGCCAATACGGCCCCCATCCTGATGGGTAACCTGGCCAGCCAGTTTCTCGACGACTATATCAACGAGCAGCCGCAGGAGCCGGTGAGCTACCCCCGCACCATCAAGAAATTCTTCGCCGCTTCGGCCCTCGACTTCTGTACCTGCTCCCTTCCGGCCGACTTTCACGCACAGGCACAGGCGCAGATGATGAACATCCGCTCGTTTGTTCACGATGTGCTGCCTCATAACATACGGAACTTCAACAAGAAGAATACCCTGCTCGAAGCCTCCTTCATTTGTGAGAAACTGGGATTGCAGGGACGTGTGGACATGATGCAGAAAGACTTCCAGGTACTCATCGAACAGAAGGCCGGAAAGCGCGACGAATACCATCGCCGCCATAAGGAAGACCATTTCATTCAGATGATGCTCTACCAAGGCGTACTGATGTATAATTTCGGACAGGAAACCGCCAATATGCAAACCTTCCTGCTCTATTCCAAATATGCCGACGGATTGCTGATAGAACATTTTGCCGAAAATTTGTTCCGGGAGAGCATCAAGCTCCGAAATTACATCGTACACAACGAGATGCGACTGGGCGATGGAGCCATCGGAGAAATTGTAGACTCACTGAGCATCGATTTGCTGAACGAATTGCAGATTGGAGGAAAGCTGTGGAACGACTACCAGGAACCGCAACTGCAGACGGCCATCAATACGCTGAAACGCTGTACACCGCTGGAGCGGGCCTACTTCAACCGTTTTTTCACGTTCATATCAAAGGAACAGATTCTCAGCAAGACCGGAGGAAGCAACGATGCGTCTCACGGATTTGCCGGCAACTGGCATATCCCGCTGCACGAAAAACTGGAGGCGGGCAATATCCTGACCGGACTGACCATCCAGGAGAAACAAAGCAGCGGCCCCGGCAAAGGATACGACCTCATTGAACTGCACATTCCGACACAGGACGAAGACTTCCTGCCCAACTTCCGCACGGGCGACATGGTGATTCTCTATGCGTATAAGGAAGAACCGGACATGAGAAAGCAGATTCTCATGAAGGGAAACATTCTGGAATTGCAGCCGGACCGTATGACCTTAGTGCTGCGCAACGGACAGCAAAATAAAGATATTATCGGCGGCAAAGAAGAGGTGTTTGCCGTAGAACACGATTTTTCGGACACGTCCGCCAACAACGGATTCCGCGGGCTGTATGCTTTTCTGTCCGCACAGGCCGACCGGAAAGAACTGCTGCTCGGCGTACGTCCGCCTGCACAACTGGAGGGCGTCAAACTGAACGGCGATTACGGTCGTTTCAACGAACTCATCCTGAAAGAAAAACAGGCCAAAGACTACTTTCTGCTGGTGGGTCCTCCGGGCACCGGAAAGACCTCGTGTGCCCTGCGCTTCATGGTGGAAGAAGCCCTGAGCGAACCGGACACCTCCATCCTGCTGTTGTCGTACACCAACCGGGCGGTGGATGAAATCTGTGCCATGCTCACGGATTCCGGCATTGCCGACCGTACCCCGTTCATCCGTATCGGCAACGAGTTGTCGTGCGACAAGCGTTTCGTGCCTTACCTGCTGAAATACAGTCTGGATGACTGTCCCAAACTGACCGACATCCAGCAGAAAATGGCACGCACACGTATCTTTGTGGGTACCACGACCGCCATCAATAACCGCCTCAACCTGTTCACGCTGAAACATTTCCAGCTGGCCATCATCGATGAAGCTTCACAGATTCTGGAACCCGACCTGATAGGTATCCTGTCTGCCCGTCATCAGCAGCATAACGCCATCGACAAGTTCGTATTGGTGGGCGACTACAAACAGTTGCCGGCCATTGCCCAGCAAAGTGCGGAAGAAGCTGCCGTGACCGACCTCCTGCTGCGGAACATCGGGCTGGAAGATTGCCGCAACTCGCTGTTCGAACGCCTTTACAAATCGAGTCCGGATACCTGCCGCAGCATCCTTCACAAGCAAGGACGCATGCATCCGGCCATTGCCGAGTTCCCGAACCAGACGTTCTACTACCGGGAGCAACTGGAGAGCGTGCCTCTTCCTCATCAGTTGGAAGAAACGCCTTACGAAGCCGGCCTGACTCCGCAAGACACCATCGACCAGTTGCTGCTGGAACGCAGAATGGTGTTCATTCCCGCAGAAGCTCCAGACCACCTGACCTGCTCGGACAAGACCAACCCGAACGAAGCCCGGATTGTAGCCACTCTGTTAGGCCATATTTACCGTCTGACGGAATCCCGTTTCGACCCGAACCGGACGGTAGGTGTCATCGTGCCCTACCGCAACCAGATTGCCATGATACGAAAAGAGATTGCGCGCCTCCAGCTGCCTGCTTTGCAGGACATCTCCATCGACACGGTGGAACGCTACCAGGGCAGCCAGCGCGACATTATCATCTATTCGTTTACCATACAGAATTTCAGCCAGCTCAACTTCCTTACGGCCAATACGTTTCAGGAGGGCAATTTCCTGATTGACCGCAAGCTGAATGTGGCACTGACTCGCGCCCGCAAGCAACTGCTGCTGACGGGTAACCCGCACATCCTCGGGGCCAACATCACCTTCTACAAGCTGATGGAGTACATCCGCCTGCACAACGGATACCTGGAAACGGATGCCCTCTCGTTCTGCCGGGGAGATTTCACCCTGCCTTCGTACCGGAAGAACTGGGAAGTGGCAGACGATACCTATTCCCTGCCAGCGCATTTCAAGCAGATATTCTCGGAATTGATAGCTCCACCGGCACAGCTGGAAGAAAACGAAACTTACTACCGTGAAGCCACTGCCTACGGCCGGAGTGACTTCCGCACCCTGCCCGAAGAGATGTCCCCATCTGACTTCTGCCAGGCCTACAACTATTTTTATATGCGGAAACAATATGCCGCTGCCCAGGCCCTCTTTACCGGAAGCGGCAACTGGCAGCACGACCTCATCCGTAAGGTATCAGGACGCGTGGTGTTCTGCGATCTCTCGTGTGAAGCCGGAGCTTCGGGACTGGCTTTTGCCGATGTATGCCGTTCCCTTCCCCATCTAGACCTGACCTATACGGGCATCTATCCCATGCAGGAAATGGGAGAAACGGCCGAAGCCTTTTTCCGTTCACCAGCCTACAAGCACATTCAGGCAAACTGGTATCCCCGCCTGAGTGCCGTGCCTGCTGCCTTCTGGCAAGCCCATGCCGTACTGACCGAACTGGTGATTTTCAACCTCTCCAGTCTGTTCGACCGCATCGCTCCGCGAGAAGCACGCGACCTGGCTCTGCAAATCAACCAATTGGTGCATGCCCGTCCCCTGAACCATTACGTACTGGTGTACCGTGACGATGCGGGGCCTTGCATGCACAACCATTCCTACACGGCATTCTGCAACCACCTGTCGGCAGAGCTGAAGCCGCTCCAGCCGCAGATGCCCCTTTTCGGAAAAATCCATTGTGAACCTACCGAAGGAGTTCCAGTTTCGCAGGAATTCCTTTATGAAATACGTACCAACTGATGAATAAAAAACCTATACAGCGTGCCCTCATCGTAGGGGCTACTTCCGGTATCGGAAAAGAAACGGCCTTGCAACTGCTCCAGAAAGGATGGATACTCGGACTGGCTGGCCGGCGTGAAGAGAATCTGAAAGAACTGCAGCAACTGGCTCCGGAGCGTATCCACATCCGGGCCATCGACATCTGTCAGGAGGATGCGACCGACCGCCTGCTGAAACTGATTGAAGAAATGGGAGGCATAGACCTCTACCTGCACTGCTCGGGCATCGGTCATCAAAACTACCAGCTGACACCGGAAATCGAACTCCGCACGCTGGAGACCAACGGCACCGGATTTGTGCGCATGGTGACAGCCGCCTTCCGCTACTTTGCCCAACAGAAAGGAGGACACCTGGCGGTCATCAGTTCCATTGCCGGAACCAAAGGGCTGGGAGCTGCTCCGGCCTATTCTGCCACCAAACGTTTCCAGAACACGTACATCGATGCGCTGGAGCAACTGGCTCACATCCAGAAACTTCCCATCCGGTTTACAGATATCCGTCCAGGATTCGTAGCCACCGGGCTCCTGAACGACGGCAAACACTATCCCATGCTGATGCATACGGAGAAAGTGGCCCGCCACATTGTGTGTGCCCTGGAGAAAAAGAAACGCATTGTCGTGATTGACTGGCGCTATCGTATACTGGTAGCTCTCTGGCGACTGATACCCCCTTTCTTCTGGAAGCGGCTGCCTGTCAGGAATTAGCCACCACCCGTCCTTCTTTCACCACAATCCGTTGCAAACGGCGGTACACATAGATAAATGCCGGAATCAGGAAGAGGTTGGCAAACAGCCAGGCTGTCGGGTCGCCGAAGCATACGCCCCAGAATCCCCACAACGGAACCGCAATCAGACTGACCAGCACACGGGCCACCATTTCCGACACACCGGAGAACATAGCCAGCCGTGTGTAGCCCGCTCCCTGAATGGTATAGCGCAAGATACTGAGCATACCCAGCAAGAAGAAGAAAGAAGTGTTGATGTGCAGGAACAAAGCCGTATCGTCGATAATCTCGGTCTCATCCGGTGAGATAAACAGCAGGGCAAACTTCTCGGCCAGTCCCCACATCAGGGCACCAATCGCTATGACATAGACGGTCATCATCAGCGTGGCCGACTTGATACCCATCCAGATGCGGTCCGGCTTTCCGGCCCCGTAATTCTGTCCGGAATAGGTCGCCATGGCCATTCCCAAGCTATCCAGCGGACACATCACAAACATCTTGATACGCATGGCTGCCGTGAAAGCTGCCACACAGGCCGTACCCAGCGCATTGTTCGCACTTTGCAACATGATGCTGCCGATGGCCGTAATGGAAAACTGCAATCCCATCGGTACCCCGATGTACAGCAACTGACGGGCCAGGTCGCTACGGAAACGACGGTCGGCAGGCTCGGTTTTCAGGATGTCAAACTTGCGGTACATATAGATGTAACACAGCAAGGCCGACAACCCCTGCGAGAAGACCGTAGCAATGGCTGCTCCGGCCACTCCCCACCCTAACGTAAGGATGCAGAACAAATCGAGCACAATGTTCAGTATAGTAGAGAAAAGCAGGAACCAGAACGGGGTCTTGCTGTCGCCCAGCGCACGGATGATGCTGGACAATAAATTATAGAAGAACGTACACGGCACACCGATAAAGGTAATCAGCAGATAGAGGTAAGCCCCTTCAAAGATATTCTCCGGTGTGCGCATGGAACGCAGGATAAATCCGCAAAGCAGACTGGTGACAATGGCTACCGCGACCGACATCACCGCCGCCAGCTTCAGACTGACCGATACATAGCGCCGCATCGTCACATAATCGCGAGCTCCGAACTTCTGTGCCACCGGAATGCCGAAACCTCCGCAACACCCGTTGCAGAACCCTAAAATCAAAAAGACGACCGACGTACTGGCACCAACAGAAGCCAGCGCATTGATACCCAAGAACTTTCCGACAATAGCCGCATCCACCAGCGAATACGTCTGCTGGAGCAGGTTGCCCAGCAACAATGGAAAAGTAAAATTCAGAATCAGCGGCAGACTCGGCCCTGATGTCATCTCTTTAGACTGTGCCATAATTTCCTCTCGTTATCCTTAAAATCTTAATAAGCGTGCAAAAGTACACGAAAGTCACGAAACGAAAGAAAATCATCCCGTTAAATAAGGTAATTCGAGCAATATTTTTGCCTTAAATCAAGCACTAAGAAAACGCACTTGCGTTTCAAACCAAACACAAGTACATTTTATCTGAAACGGCCTTACGTTTTACTTCAAACGCAAGGCCGTTCTGAATCAAACGCAAAGGCGTTTTTTCAACCTATCCCAACAGATTTATAAAGCACAAAGAATCAGCTATTTAACCACATTTTCAAAAGAATCATCCGTTCACGGCTAATTTGTATCGTACCATCATACGCCGGCCATACACTCACCACGGCCTTTCCGTTGAAGTAGTGCTGAATATTGCGTATGGAATCGGCCGAGAGGATAAACTGGCGGTTCACCCGGAAAAAGACACGCCCGTCCAGCTGCTCACTCGTTGCCGCCTTGGCCACCTTATTCCAGTAATACTGGTCTGCCTGATACAGCACGTCGTTCGTCACCCGCTTTTCTTCGTACAAGGCACTCTCCTTTTCCTTTCGGGATTTCTCCAGTCCGGCTTTCAGTGCCCCTCCCGAGTAGACCGGCTGCAACAAAGTCACGGAAGCCCCGTACTTGGTGTCACGCCCCTGAAAATACAGCGGAGTTTCTATGGACGGAAGTTCCCTGTAGAGTTCCAGCGGGTTACCCGTGTAACTGGCATTGGCATTTCCGCTCAGCGAAGGAAGAAAATAGGCCTTCACCTTTTCACGATACTGCTGCAAGAATACACTCTCCTGGGCATGGACTCCCAGCTCCAGTCCCAGCATGCAGCACATCATCATTCTTCTATTCATCTCAATATAGTTATAAAATTAGAGAAACATTTTTTATTGGGCCACACATTTCTTCTTTTTATTCACCCCGTTTGGATATTTTATAGAAAACCGTGTACAAGGCCGGAGTGACAAACAGTGTCAGAAGGGTGGCAAAGGAAAGTCCGAACACCGTGGTCAGGGCCGCCATCAATACCGGACGGGCTCTGGAAACCGTGGCCTCTATCACAGCCGTATAAGGCTCCACACCGGCCTTCTGCTGAATATTTACCTCGTCGAGCAGCACAATCACATTCTTGATAATCATTCCCAGCAATCCCAGCCAGCCTGCGATACAGAAAAAGCCAAACTGAAATCCGGTGACCCACAGACCAAAGACCATCCCTATCAAAGACAAGGGTAGAATGAGGAAAATAATCAAGGGCTGACGAAAGTTGCCAAACAGCATGACCAGAATGACCAGCAACATGATAAGTGCCAGCGGGAAATACTTAGTCAGTGCAGCCATGGCTTCTTTCTGGTCCTTGTACTGTGAGTCCCAGAAGAAGGTATATCCTTCCGGAAGACGAATGCGCTCAATCTCTTCCCGGATTTCAGAGTGAACTTCTTTCATGGTATGTCCTCGCTTTACATCGCACTGGGCAGCCATGGAAAACTTCCGGTCGTACGTGCGCACAAGGGGATATTCCCATGCCAGTCCGATGCTGTTGGCCACCTGCCCCAGCGGAGCAGAATTACGCCCGTTCCATATCGGCAAATCCTCCACGCTTTCCATGTCCCAGGAACCTTTGACATCCGTATGCAGCAACACCGGCACTTTCTTGTCGCGGTCACGATATACCCCTACAGCCGTACCGTCATTGACGGCTTTCACGGCATTCATCATGTCATGCCGTCCCACATTCAGCCTTCCGGCCTTTACCGGATCATAATCGGCCTTAATCATCAGTGCCATGTTTCCCCACTCATTGCGGGCATTCAGCACCTTGGGATTCTTCCGCATGATTTCCAGCGCCAGGTTGGTCAAAGAATCGAGTACCTCCGGATCATCTCCGCAGAAGCGTGCCTCAATCAAGGCCTGCGGAATGGAGTTTATCTCGAAACTGTTCACACGAACCAGCGCGTCCGGAAACATTTCCGGCAAACGGTCGTACAACATAGCCTGAAGCTCACGTGACTTCTCCGGCGTGTCAGCTTCTACCAGGCATTGCGCATAATTAGGCTGCGGACCATAAGCCGCATTGGCCAGGTAATAACGGGGCGGCGTCTGCCCGACAAACGACGACACCTTTTTCACTCCTTCCAACGAATTCAGATAGGCTGTCATCTCCGTCATCTGACGGTCACTTTCTTCTATACGTGTACCCTCGGGTAACCAGACGTCGACCGAAAAATACTGCTTGTTGAGCAAGGGCATAAACTGCTGCGGAATAAAGCGGAATCCCCATCCGGCAATGACCAGCAACAGCACCATCGCTCCTAAAACCACATAGCGTCTCTGTATAGTCCATCTCAATGCCTGCCGGAACAGGTCGTATGCACGGCCGCTGAACAATTCGCCCTTCAGCTCATCCGGACGCGGACGACGCACAAACTCCTGCACGAAGAATACATTCTGCGTAATGGCCAGTACCCAGCTCAGCAAAAGAGATACCGCAATGACAATGAACAGTGAAGACAGGATTTCACCAGTGATATGCGGCGACAGGTAGACCGGAAGAAAGGTCAGTACCGCAATCAGGGTCGCTCCCAACAGCGGCATGGAAGTGCCCGACACGGCATCCAGTATGGCTTTTCTTTTCCGCATGCCCCGCTGCATGTTCACCAGTGCGGCATCGTACACCACAATGGCATTGTCCACCAGCATACCCATGGCAATGATAATGGCTGCCAGCGACATACGCTGCGTCAGGAAATATTCAGAAGGCACAAATTCCCTGTCAGGAAGTGCATTGAAGCGGACCACACACGCCACAGAATCTTTTTGCCGCATCTGCAACGCCATATCCTCGGGCACGTAGGCTTCTACCTTGATGCGTGAAAGGTCGATAAACGTCACCACCGGAACCGACGGTTTCACATCCTGGTAGCGCTCGATATGCGCCTGCTGCACATAACCGTCGAAAGGCGCATACAGACGGCTGTCTTCCCACGCGTTGACTGCCGCTTCATAATCCGCTTTGGTGCGTTCATAGTTTGCCTTTGCCTGCTCATAATTCATGAGGCTGTCTCAAAATAGAATTGCAAAAGTAAAAATATTACAGATTGAAACTTAGAAATAAAAAATCTCCTGTTTCAGCCTTAGTTTACTCTAATGATATGGCTAAAAGCAGGAGATTTTAATACTATAACTTATAAATTATAAGTATGTCTGTCCAATTTCTCTATTTTGAGACAGCCTCATACAAGCTGGATATACGGGCATAATCAACCTCCGCCTGACGATACAATGCCTCCGTGCGCTGCTTCTGGATAACAAAATCACGTTCATCAATGGCCGCAATCAGTTGTCCCTTCCGGAAAAACTGTCCCTGCTGCACATCAAATGCATGCACAGGCCCTCCCACCCGAAAAGATAATTCAGACAAGCGGTAAGGCTGCGAAATAAACGTATAGCACCGTGAAGAGGGAGCCTCCATGACTTCGGCATGAACCACCTTCACGCTGGGAAAAGAAGTCTGTTCCTGTGGCGTACGGCTGCATGCGCACAAGCACATCCCTGCAAGAAATAAAATCTCTGTTTTCATTCTTCTACAATATTATCATTCTACGCCACAAAGATAGCAGGCCCCATCGTCCCCTTTCACGGGAATTATTCCCAAGCCGCGCCTGAAGTGACTGAAGCGTAGAAACCGGCCACCCAAACCTTTTTCGGTGCATTTGCAGGAAGAGGCTAAAAAATGATTTATTACCATTTGTGAATTTTTTAGTATAAGAATTGGCTTACCTTCGCAGCCAAATTCAAAAACAGAGAAAAGACATGAAAGACAGTATTGACTTCGGAAGTATGGACATTCCGAAATTATTCCGGAAATTACTTATCCCTACGGTGCTGGGAATGATTTTCTCGGCCATCTTCATCATTACCGACGGCATTTTTGTGGGAAAAGGTATCGGCAGTGACGCCCTGGCTGCCGTCAACATTACGGCTCCGCTTTTTCTCATCAATACGGGAGTGGCGCTGATGTTCGGTATCGGTGCATCGGTTGTAGCCTCCATTCACCTGTCGCAAGGAAAGGTAAAGGTCGCCCGCATCAATATTACGCAAGCAGTAGTGGTTTCCTCCTTATTGCTCATCGCCTACGCCGCAGTCATCCTCTGCAACGTGGAGAAAATTGCCTTGCTGCTGGGAAGCTCTCCCCGTCTGCTGCCTCTCGCCACGGAATACATGCACTGGTTTGTCCCCTTCCTGGTCTTCAGTGCCCTGCTGAGTTCCGGCATGTTCTTCGTGCGACTGGACGGCTCGCCCAATTATGCCATGGTGTGCAACATCATACCGGCCCTGCTGAATATTGGACTGGACTATCTGTTTATTTTCGTTTTCAAATGGGGAATGTTCGGTGCGGCCTTAGCTACCAGCCTGGGATACATCGTAGGCGCCCTGATGATTCTGATTTACCTGATGCAGCCGCACCGGGTACTGCACTTGTGCAAAGTGAAATTATCATCCAAGAGTCTGCGTCTCACCCTCCGCAACACGGGCTATATGTGCAAACTGGGATTGTCCAGTTTCCTCTGTGAAGCAGCCATTGCCACTATGATGTTTACCGGCAACTACGTATTCATTCACTACCTGGGTGAAGACGGAGTAGCTGCCTACAGCATCGCCTGCTACTTCTTCCCCATCATTTTTATGGTATACAATGCCATTGCCCAGTCGGCACAGCCCATTCTCAGCTACAACTTCGGTGCCGGAAATCCGGAGCGCGTACGGGCAGCCTTTCTCCTGGCCCTGCTGACCGCCATCTCCTGCGGTGTCGTGGTATTTGCCGTTACAACCCTGTTCTCCGCTCAAATCACCTCGTGGTTTATCGACAGTTCCTATCCGGCACACGACCTGGCCGTCAAAGGACTTCCCCTGTTTGCTTCCGGCTTCGTGTGCTTCGGCATCAACATTGTATCCATCGGCTATTTCCAGAGTGTGGAACGCGACCGTCCGGCCATGGCCATCACCCTGCTGCGTGGTTTTATCCTCATCCTGTTCTGTTTCTGGCTGATGCCCATCCTGTGGGGAGTACCGGGAATCTGGCTGGCTGTCCCCGTTTCCGAACTGCTGACCTTTCTTTTTGTCATTACCATCTATTGTCGCAGAAAACGAAGCTAAAGATTTATTACCTTTGTGCCTGCATAAACGCAGAAAAGTATGAAAGCTTTTATTGAGATACTTCGTGAAAAATACGGACTGGCACAGCCGGAAGCCGAAAAGCTGCTGGAACAGATGGAACTGCTAACCTACCGGAAAGGGGAACATATCGTACGGGAGGGAGAGCGTAACTCTTCCTTCTATCTAGTAGCCGACGGCATCTGGAGAGGACATTATCTGCGCGACGGAGTGGACATTTCGCTCTGGTTTGCCTTTCAAGGTGACAGTATCTTTTCCTCCTGGGGATATGTGGCCGGACTTCCTTCTCTGGTTTCCATCGAAGCCATGAGCGACAGCCGTGTCTATCGTATTTCTAAAAGCAAGCTGGAGACTTTTTTCTCTTCTTCCGTCTTGTTCGCCAACATCGGAAGAGTCATCTTTGAACGCCAGTTTCTGGACATGGAAAACTGGATGATAAACGGAGGTGCTGCACAAGCCAAACAGCGTTACCTGACACTCCTGGAGCAAAATCCGGAATTATTGCAGCACGTACCGCTGAAGCACATCGCTTCTTATTTATTTATCACACCTCAGTCGCTCAGTCGTATACGGGCAGAACTGAGCAAGAAGAAATAACGGTATGAATACTTATCGAACTCCAGTGATGGCATTAATCCAATATCTACCGTCCCGGTATGCAACTTGAATATTTATTTGATGCGTATACTTCCCGGCCTGATAAGTAACCTGATAATTATCAGGCTCCAACGGAACAACCTTCAGACTGTAAAACCACATACTGTCGAAATCAAAATTCGTAATCAAAAGGTCATAGCCCCCGAAGCCATCCTGTAGATTTTCTAATTCTACCTTCTTGAATTGTTCTAAAGCTGTGTGAGACAGATGAGACAAGCGAAAAGACTGCAACTTGGAATTCAAATCGCTACACATGCTGCAATAGGTAGCCACGTAAAGTTTATAAAAACTTTCGACCAATGATTCTCCCGACGAACTATCTATTTTATATGAAGCTGTATTTTCAAAACCGGTCAACCACTCATTTCCATATTGACTACCATTTTCAATAGGGGTAATATATACTATCTTACATTTTTCATTCACACACCCCACTTTTAATGGAATCTCCACCAGACTAGCACTATCTTTTTCATTCCAAAGATAGCTTACCATATACCAATCGTCTGCAATTTCTCTTACATTTAATGTCTTAATTGCATCTGAATTCATATCCTGCGCCCGTATAATCGGATCTCCTCCCGTGGCATTACGCATTCTTTGGAGTTTAGCAGCCAATTCTTCAGTTAAATACTTCTTGCACAGTATTTCATTGGTTGAATCCACATTTAAAATATTCGTCATATAGCTCGTATAGAACATTTTAATTTCATCTATGCATGCACCGAAGCAAATAGTACTAAAACAAAGCAACAAAACAGATATAAATATAAACTTTCTTTTCATGGTATAATATAATTAGACTGCATCTCCAGATTGTACAGCTGGAAACATTCTTGTTCGCGGTTCCTTCAAGCTAATCTGTACAAATATAGAAAAATCCCCACAAAGTATGAAGACTACACTTTTTTATTTGTCATTTTAGCCAATATATACTAAGTATCAAAGCATAAAAAAATTCCGTATAACCCTTTCGGATTATACGGAATCTCTTCTATCTATTTGTTACAGATTATTTTACTTCCTCAAAATCAACAGTATCTCTGTATGAGCAACTTGCGTGAACGTGTTGCAAATATAGCGGAAACCCGAAAATAAGCATCCATAAGCAACCACAACTCTTTACTGCAAAAGTACAGATTTATTTGATAAATATCGTGATATAAACACATAATAATCAAATTAATGGGGCAATTTTAACATAATATCCGGTTTTATCCTTACCTTTGTATATAGAACTTGGGCTTTATCCCCAAACAACAAAAAGAAAACGATGCAAATTCATAACAATACATTGATAGCGGAATGCTCGTCTTACGATTTCAAGGAAATGCTGGAACGTAAGAAGGTAAAGTCATGGCTTAAATCTGTGTCGGCTTTTGCCAATACGGACGGTGGCAGCCTATTCTATGGAGTAAACGATGACGGAATGATTGTAGGCTTGGAGAATCCACAAGCAGATGCCGACTTTATCAGTGAAATGATAAAGGCAAGACTTGACCCGGTACCTGACGTACAACTTATCCCGATCGAACACGAAGGACGTGCCTTGCTTGAAGTAAGAGTAAAGGCAGGAACGCTGACACCATATTATTATTATCAAGACGGAACACGTACAGCTTATACAAGAGTTGGTAATGAAAGTGTGGAGTGCAATTCGCAACAACTTCTTTCATTGGTATTAAAGGGTACGCACATGACTTGGGATTCGCTGCCTACACAAGTGGATGCCAACAAACATTCTTTCGTTATCCTTGCCAACACTTTCCTCGAACAAACCCATCAGGAATGGAACGATAAGTATTTGGAGTCATTCGGACTTGTCACATCTGACGGTAAACTGACCAATGCCGGATTGCTGTTTGTGGATAATTGCACTGTATTCCAATCACGAATTTTCTGCACACGTTGGACAGGACTTTATAAAGACGATGCTATCAGTTCCGTAGAACATCGGGCAAATCTCGTATTGCTTTTGAAATATGGTATGGACTTCATCAAGAACTATACCATGAGTGGATGGGTGAAGATGCCGAACTATCGCCTGAATCTCCCCGACTATTCCGACCGTGCTATCTTTGAAGGGTTGGTAAACCATCTTATCCATAGAGATTACACAGTTATGGGTGGTGAAGTACATATTGACATCTATGATGACCGAGTAGAATTGGTATCACCAGGAGCAATGCTTGATGGCACACAAATTCAAGACCGAGACATATACAAAGTGCCGTCCATGCGCCGTAATCCAGTTATTGCGGATATGTTTACTCAATTGGACTATATGGAGAAACGCGGTTCGGGCTTAAGGAAAATGCGGGAACTTACGGAGAAACTGCCTAATTTCCTGCCGGGCAAAGAACCACAATATCAAACGGAAGCAATTTCTTTCTATACCACATTCTATAATTTGAATTGGGGAGAGAACGGAAGGATACCTATAGAAGAAGTTGCCAACAGAGTAAATAGTAGCTTCGAAAAGTACTCTATCGATGAAGAATCTTCGGTGAAAACTTTCGGTGATTTACAGAAATCTTCGGTGAAAACCTTCGGTGATTTGCAAAATTCTTCGGTGAAACAAAAACGATTGGGACGGACTGCACAAAGCATTCTTGACCTTGTAATATCAGATGGCTCTATATCTCAAGATAAGATGGCGGAAAAAATAGGAGTCAGTAAACGAGCCATTGAAATGCAGATTGCAAATCTAAAAGCCAAAGGATTGCTTGTCAGAGAGGGAGCAGATCATGGTGGCTATTGGCGTATTGTAATTAATCCTAAAGCAGAAGAATAGACCTATGGGAATATATCTTATACCACTCTGTGTTATAGTTGCCATTTTGGTAATCGCTTTTTTGTTTGCTTCTTTACAGCAATAAAACATAAAACTCGATATATAGTGCTTTATGCAATAGCCATCATCATGCTATTTGCCGTTATTCCTATCAATGAATATTTGACTAAGTTTACGCAAATTTCAAGTGAAGAATACCTGCTTATTTTAATATTCGATATTGCGGTGGGATATTTTTGTATGTACATTGCAGGTTTGCTGAAATTCAATCTTCTTAAACAAAAAAATCAAGCATTAGAAAATGCCTTGACAGAAAAGCAACAAAAAAATGTAAATGCTCTATTAAAACATCAAAATGAAAAGCAAAAATCACTTCTCAAAGGAGAACTTGAATGGTTAACAGAAAAAATCAAAGTATTTACTGAGGAAGAGCAGAAAGCTATTCTTGCCTGTGCCTGCGCATTTGCAGAACATGACTTGATAATCGCTCCATCAATATCTATTCAGCAAAAAGATACATGTAGTCAGCAAGACCTTATGTATTTTGTTTGTTCTGCTTTTTTCAACATGGGTAAGAAGCGTAATGATATTGTAAGTTTCTTGTATAAAGTTTTTCCTATATATTTTCCTGCAGGAGGAAGTGTGTTGGCTAAAAAAATGCCAGGACAGGAAAGGGTAAAAGAGAGAAGGGAGAAAGAAAATAATTAAAAAAACAATGTCATATTTTAATTGTACAACTTCCTATAATATAATTTTATTGGAAGTTACTTATACTATCAGGCAATTTATATAAATTTGCCTTTGGATTAAAACATTTTACTTCATGGCTAATTTAAACAGACTAAAAGTTGTGCTTGTCGAACAACAGAAGACAGGAAAATGGCTTGCAGAACAAATTGGAAAATCTAATTGTACTGTAAGTAAATGGTGTAGTAACTCAGTTCAACCAGACCTTAAAACACTTAATGATATAGCCAAAGTTCTTAATATTGATGTAAAGGATTTGATTGTCAGCAGTGTAAAACCATAAATGAGTTATTGTTATGGAAGTAAACAAGAAAGAGCTCAAAGAACAAGAGATACGCACTCTGTTCATTACTCCTGCACTCCAACAAAAAGGATGGGCAGTAAGTGTAAATATGCGTGAAGAGTACTATTTTACGGATGGTCGAGTACTTGTTATCGTCACCTTTATAGATAATAGAATCAGACAATGCTGACTTTTTTAGCTTACCTTCTTTTATGAGGCGTTCTTTCTCTTTGCGAATCTCGGCAAGCAACTTTTCGGCAGTTCCTTCATCTGCTATTTGAGGGACTAACTTGCCTTGTATTGCTTCTTGCAGAATTGATTTTTGTAAATTCCGTGCCAAAGAAAGGTCAAGTTCTGCTCTGTCTGATAAAAGCTTATTTAATTTTTGTGATAGTGTGTGCATCGCTTTATATTGTTATGCGATGACGAGCAACTTCTCATAATAGGAATTCAACGCATTTGATTATCATCGTAATTTATTTGGTGATAACATATTGTTTCACTAATAAAAATAGAAATGGATATTAAAAGCTTTGAAGAGTATTTGCGTCAAAGTAATATGGCAGAAAACACTATTTCGGCATACTTGTATGCCATCAAGGAGTTCTATTCTCGACACAAGGATTTGAATAAAAAGAATCTCCTGATCTATAAGACTTACCTTATTGAGAAGTTTAAACCAAAAACAGTCAATCTCCGCATTCAGGCTATGAACAAGTATCTTGATTGTATGGGGAAATCTCGTTTAAGATTAAAATCCGTCAAGGTTCAACAGCGTAGTTATTTAGAAAATGTAATCAGCAATGCCGACTATGTTTTCCTAAAGAACAAACTGAAAAAGGAAGAAAATCAAGAATGGTATTTCGTTGTTCGCTTTCTCGCTGCCACAGGTGCACGAGTTAGCGAACTTATTCAGCTGAAGGTGGAACACGTACAAATAGGATATTTTGACATTTACACCAAAGGTGGTAAAATTCGCCGCATCTATATTCCGAAGACTTTACGTAAGGAAGCCACAGAATGGTTTGGTAAAACTAAGCGTACAAGCGGTTATCTTTTCCTCAATCGCTTTGGCGAGCGCATCACCACCAGAGGAATTGCGCAACAATTAAAAAATTATACTATTAAATACGGATTGAATGAGAAAGTGGTTTATCCTCATTCGTTCCGCCATCGCTTTGCCAAGAATTTTTTAGAGAAGTTCAATGACATTTCTTTGCTTGCCGACCTGATGGGGCATGAAAGTATAGAAACTACTCGTATTTATTTGCGACGTAGCAGTGCCGAACAGCAGGAGATTGTCGATAAGGTCATTACATGGTAACACTAGTTCTTATTACTCATAAGGTTACTTGCGTAGTCATACAAAACGTATATTTTTAGATAAGAGCCAAATGCCTCCAAAATTATGAAGGCATTTGGTAGTCTATTTTTCATTTTCTGTAACATATAATACTTTGCGACCTATCAGAAGTTTAAAGGATATTAAAGCAAACACTAGAGTAAGAAATATTTAATCATATCCTAATCATTTCCTTTTATCGTTGTCCATTTTTTCAATAAAAGATTGACTTTGTTCCTTCACCGCCCGATACATGGAATAATGCGCAAAAGATTCTTCCTTATATTTCAGACTACTAACTGAAGCAACAACAGCCCACGTCAAAATAATTACTACAATAGCCACAACATATCGAAGTTTAATATGATGCCCACGTATAAACATCCCATTGATATTGGGTGGAATAACGGTTATTGGATGTTTCAGCTCATTGATTTTTGAAAGTATTTCATCCTGCTGTTTTAATATATTTTCTGTATTAATCTCAATATTAAGGCGATTGAGATTGTAATCACAAACGTGGCTATATATGTATTCAAGAAACTTAGATTTTTGCTTAAACAGTTCGACCAGTTTTGGAAACCATTGTGAAAATGGTAATGTATCAGGTTGTTGTTTCCAAACATGTTTCTTCACTACTGACAGTGCATCATTCCAGCAAGTACAGAAGCTTTTGGCAACTCCATTATAAATGGTCTTTTCATCCAAATCCACCTTTATATGTTGCTCCGGTTGGTTTGGAGTTACATTCTGCCTATTAACGCATTCCTTCAATTCATTGATACTTTGACGCAAATTTGCGAGATTTGCAGCTACTACATCTTCTTTCATTATCTTCTACGTTTTGAGGTTTTATAAAAAGGTTCGTTTCTTTGGTTATCCTTGCTTTTATCATCCCGCCATCCCTGTTCGTTATTAGTTCCTCCGCCAGCACTAGGAACAATTGCTTGATGAGGTTGCACTATAAGTTCTGTTGCCACATTACCCAATGTTGCGCAAAGACGGTTAAAACTTAGATCTGAATCAAGTTTAGAACCGGCAATGCTAAATTCATCCATACAAAAGGATATACCACGAATATTATCAGAGTTTTCTGCATGATTAAAACGTACATCTATTCCCTTCTCTTTGAGCATATGGAAGAAGTCATGCCATGAGCGAGATGCCGCCAACGCATCAAGAGTTGAGGAACGAAGATTATACTTACGTAATTGATGAGGACGTAAACGGCTTTTATTTCTGGCTTTGCTGTTTTTAGGAGCAAAGTAAAGTTTATACTCTTTGGTTAAAGCACGACAGACTTTTGCATTTCGTATCCTTTCGTTGCTGTCAGAAATGAGATTACCGTCATTGTCTATCCGGTTGAATACGATATGGCAATGTGGATGTTCCGTATCATGATGCCTGGTTATGATATATTGGGTATTGCGAATCCCCATTTGCTCCATCCATTTCTTGGCAATCTCCACCATAAGTGTATTTCCTTTTTCGTCATTGGGAAAACGGACGGTATCTTGCGGAGAGAAAGCAAGAGATACGTGTTTCACCGGACTTTTTACTTTCGGACGCATAGAGGTTTGTATCTGAAAAGAATCTGCTATGGTTTTGTTGTTGATAGCACAAACACCTTCATGTGCCAAAAGTGTAGCACTCTTTTTCTTGTTCTTTTGGTCATTGGCATAATTTACTATTCCTCTAAAATCGGCTCTTGTTTTAATCTTCGCTATCATGATTGTTATTTTTTACTTGGGTGATAATTCTGCTGACTTCTGATATAATAGAAAAGCATTGTTGTTTCACTGCTTCCAAACCATAGATGTGCATCTGATGGGCGATCTGCTTGACATTATTGGCTATACCGGAAAGGTCACGGATTGCCGACATCATTTCCGGACTGATGCGCTGACCGACTTCACAGCCCATTGCAGCCTGGTGGCAAAATTCATTGACAGACAATCCTGCCTGTTGGGCTTTGGATTGTATATAGATATAGTCGTTCTCGGTAAACATTACCCGGAAACATTTCGTACGTTTCTGGTAACTCGCCAACTTTGGGCGACCACCAAGTTTCTTTTCCTTCATACTTATATAAACTTTGATGTGCATAAATTGATTTTTTGAGAGTGGCAGTTCTATCCGCTTGCCACATAGGTTTTAGTGACACTAAAACACAAACTTGCCACTCAAAAAATCTTCCTATATTTACCTTGTTCTATTCGGCTTAGTTTTCCATCTTTGATAAAGGCTTCTATCCATTTGTTTGCCGTACTTCCATTTTCACCTAAAGCTAAAACAGTTGCGTCATAATCTTTTTTGGTGAATGTTCCTGGCAACATATTATAAAGGGTATTCCTTCGTGCGTAAATGCCCGTTTCTTGTGAAAGGGATTGTAAACGTTTGGGCTGATTTCCTGACAAGTTTCGATAGATGAACACTGCATGGCAAAGCAAGGTTTCACAGATACTCATGGCTATGGAATAGTCATACTTATGGCAAATCAATTGTATAGTCTTGTTAGAGGAAGATGATTCGTGAGTCATATTCTCCAAATGTCGGACAGCAGTCAACACCATCATTATACGATAGGCAATCAGCCCCATCCGTCGGACTACACCCTGCATCTTGTTATCTACTTCGTCACAACATTCCTCATTCACCCGACTGAGATATTCTATAAAGTGTTCCTGCAAATCAGAGGGAAGAGAAAAGGAATAATTGCCTTGTCTGACAAATTCTTCATGCAGATGGCAGAATTTATCCCCCATCAGTTTGAACATGGCATTCTTGGATTGGGAAATATCATTTGTGGCAAACACGTTTCTTATACCTCTATTGAAACGAATGATATAAAAACAGAAACGGCTCATCAGACCGTTTTCCGCATCAGGTATCAATTTCCTTACCTGTTCGGGAGTTCCAGCCAAAGCGACTGACACTCTTGGATTGCTGACTTCGCAATATTCCCTGTCCTTGCGGCGGTTTAAACTGACTAACTCATGATGAAATGCCTTTCGTAATACATCTGAATAATTACCATAGTCCGACTTCAAAGTCTGGCTTAATGTGTCACCTTCCGATTCAAATAGCAGTCCGATTCCGTCATTATCTCCCAATATCTTCAGGAAAGAACTTGCGCTACTGTTGGCAGGAATGACAAGCATTCGCATAGGCGGTTCAGTTGGCATGGTCATTCCACCATCTTTCTTGCCTTTGATGTAAGCGTTCATTGCTTCCTTGTACTCCAGCTCCAATCGTTTTGAAAGTTCATGCAAATTGCGATTGATAGGTGCTACAAGTTCCCGGCATAAAGTCAATGCACCTTTCCCCATACCGGCATCTGCTACTACAAACAGATAAAGGTTCGGATAAACGATGCGTTCATCGTACACTCCACAAATATTGTGAAAGCAGACAGACAAACACACAATCGCCCCAATCAATATTGTATCACGGTCATCCAGCGATATAGAATTGTTGACAACCTCATTTAGAAAAGGGGGAAGATGCTCAAATACACACTCAGGAAATGCCGGAAGTTCTTCCTCTGACTTTATCCATTTACCCGTTTTTCCATTTTGGATATTTGGCAAAATGGATAAATGTTCTTTGTTGAATGGAGCCAGCGAAATTCCGGCTTGGTTTGCAAGATGGAAAAAAGAACGAATGGTAATACCTTGTCCTTTGGATTGCAGACAATGTGTATATTGTTTGTCGGTTTCTTCCCTTTGATAGTTAGGGTAAAACCTGCTAATGCGGTGATAATACTCTCGTCCATTTTCTCCCAATCCGTCCACAAGCGCAAAGCCCAATTCTACCCAATCTTTATAATTGGGTGTTATATCAATGGCACGCTGCTCTATTTCCCGGACAATATTTTCCACATCTTCCTCCACCTTATTATATAGTGGAGTAATACTTGGCATATCTGTTTGCTGTATTTCAGAAGGGACATTCTCCCAATCTTGGGCGAAAAATATTTTCTTTGACATCATCTTTGTATTTAGGGTTAATATATGCTTGTGGATCATGTGGCAAAAAACATGAACGAGCAACGTCACTTCCGGACATATCTACCAATGGCAAGCCTGTTGCTTTGATACAGTTGGTAACAGCCTTAAAGTACCGGGAATGTTCCCAGCCTTTCAAGTCAACGGGTATTATCCATTTTAATCCATTACCGGATGGACTGACAAATAACAGTTCCGTATCAAAATACTCATGGTTGAGTAACTTTTGCTTTAGTTCCATAATATTTTCCACATGATCAAAATCCAGACACATCAATCCGGAGTGCATTATCAGTTCCCTCTCATTCCGTTTACGGAATAGTCCAGAAAAAGTACAATAGTCAAAATGGGTGGCTTTGTACCTTTTGGCTTCAGGAGAAGTAGCCATCAGACGCAAGGCTTCGGTTTGTGGTTGTGCATAATGCCCAGTGATATAGCGGTACACATCCACAATACCTACAGCTCTTATCGGTTCGATGTTCTGGATGGGCTTGCGAAAGAATGAAAAACAATAATCAGCCGTTCCCATCATCTGATAATCTTTTTGGATTCAACAAATCGTCTGGCTTCCTCCATCAGTTCATCCTGTGTCTTATGCGATTTGTTCTTCAACCAGTCATCAATTTCTGATTGTAGAAAAGCCAGAGCCTTATTTATTTTATGTACGGGGATTTGTTTGGCTGAAACCCATCCATAAACCGTTTGCTTGGCAGGATGCGATGGTAGGTAAGCACAGAGCTCATCTATATCCATCCACTTGGGTGAATTACTTGCCTGCTTATTCTGCAGGGCATTTACTTTAGATTGTAGAGCCTCTACGGACTCAATCAGGTAGGACAATGCATTTGGCATCTCCTCCAACGAATTTACTTTATAAGCCATATCTTTCGTATTTTAGAGTTAATGCCGCAAAAATATATGTATGTTTATGGGTGCTAAATAGGTGCTTGAAAGCCACCAATTACCCACTCATTCACCACCGATAGATTTAATTTTCATTAACATAAAAGGATAATAAAAGAGGGAGCAAACTCTTTTTATAGTAAAATGCTCTCTATTGAGAGTGTCTATGATGCAAAATACCCCTCAAAAAGCAGGGGTTTAATGAGGGGTAAATTATGATGTGTTTATGATTCTTTGTTATAAGTCATTGATGCTCAAAGGTGGAAGTTTCCACCATGACCTACAAAGTCAAATTTTCGATGTGTAATGTATTAGCTGCTTTTTCTTTCTGTTCGTTCACGATGGGCATATAAATCTGGGGGCTAATGTTTGTATGCCACATTAAAGATTTAGCTATCCGGTAAAATTTTTTATAGTGAATCAAGTAAGTGGAAAAACCAAGTAATTTTCTTTCTACTCAATTATAGGCTATATTGTATATAAATTATTATTATAGATTCATTTATCTATATTTTATTATTATAGATTATTTTACCTATAATCATTGGCGAAATAAAAGAAAATTCATACATTTGCCATCGAATCAATGAACCATAATATGTTTGCAACAATTTCAGCAGATATAGTAGCATCCACTTCCTTGTCTGTGAATGAAACTATAGGATTAAAGCAAAGGATAGAATCATTATTTGGCTTGCTAAAAGTGAGTTATCCTGATTTTGAAGGTCGCCAAATCAAAGGGGATTATATAGAGTGCGTAATGCAAAGTGTATCAAACGTATTCCGGATAGCCTTTATAATCAAATCCTGCATCAAATCTTTTTCCACAGCTAAAAATGAAAAGACGAAAAATTTCCATACATACGGAATAAGGATGGCTATTGGTATCGGAGATATGAGAATAGTGGATACCGAACAAGGCATTTGGGATGGTGAGGCCATATATCTGTCAGGACGTGCACTTGAGGAAATGAGTTCCTTAAATAAGGGAACCATGTCTGTACAAACAAGTAACAAGCAATTATCTGCCCCATTACAAACTATAGCCCTATTGGCCGATGCCATATTAAATGATATGACTGTGCGCCAAAGTGAAGTCGTTTACTATAAATTGCTTGGTTTCAAAGAGGCAGACATTGCTAAGAAATTGGGTATATCCCAAGCCAGTGTAAATAATGCTTCTACAGCCACAAAATGGTATTGTATAGAAGAAGCCATAAAATATTTTGAACAGGTAAATTTTGAGGAATATGAATAGTTGGTTATTCTTAAGTCTGATATTGGCACATGTCATAGGCGACTTCTACCTGTAAAATGATAAATATTGTACACAGAAAGAGGAAAGGAAATTCAAAAGCTGGTTCCTGTATGTGCATTCGCTTATTATCGGTGTGGTATCATGGGTAGTTGTTCCTGTTTATGAATTCAGATTTTATGCCCTTGCCATTGCTTTTTCCCATCTGGTGATAGATGTTATCAAAACATATAGCCCAAAAGGATTATGGAATTTTGTGATTGATCAGATTGTTCATTGGGCGATATTGATTATAGTGACATCTTCCTTTGACACTACAACAAAGCTACCAATCCAATCAATGGATTGCAATGGCAGCTTCTCAATACCTCTGTTCATATTAGCGATATTATTGTGCATCAAGCCTGCAAACATCCTGATTAAGTTGGTCTTAAAAAAATATCAAGTTGGAGAAACACAATCCTGTGAAAACATCAAAAATGCAGGAGCGTTAATTGGAAATTTAGAACGAATTCTTACCATCATATTCGTTATCCTTGGGCAATATGAAGCAATCGGTTTTATCATAGCGGCAAAATCCATACTTCGATTCAAAGACACGGATACAGCAAAAACAGAGTATGTCCTTGCCGGAACGTTTCTAAGTTTTGGAATTGCATTGCTGTGTGGTTTAATGGTAACAAAATAACAGATGGACAGTTTTCAAGAGAAATACAATGCGCTTGTCATTAAATACAATGCTCTGCTTGCCGAAAATGAAGAACTGAAGTCAATACTTTCACAGCATGGTATAGTGTATTCCACCATCAAATGTGCTGATGAAAGCACAGCATTTTCTTCCATAATATATCCTCCAATCAAACTCTCTATTGATGAGAAAATTGCATTGTTCCGTAACTTTTTCAAGGGACGAGATGATGTATTTGCACGACGATGGTTCAGCAAAACCACAGAAAAGGGTGGTTATCAACCTGTCTGCATCAACGAATGGCGTAGAGGAATATGTGACAAGAAAAAGCATAAATGCGCAGAGTGTCCCAACCGCAATTTTGCCCCGTTAACCAATCAAGACATATACCGACATCTGGAAGGTAAAGATGAGAACGGATGTGATGTTATCGGTCTGTACGTCGTTAATTCTGATAATAAATGTTCTTTCCTGTGTGCTGATTTTGATGACAAAAATTGCACTCATGGATATAAGAACGACGTATTGGCATTTATTTCCATTTGTAGAGAGTGGAGAATTCCGTTCAGTATAGAACGCTCACGCTCTGGCTCTGGCAATGGTGCGCATGTGTGGACTTTCTTTAATGAACCCATACCGGCCTGCAAAGTAAGGAAATTAGGCAATACAATTCTTACGGAAGCCATGAAGCGCAATGGACGGATTACATTCGATTCATACGATCGTTTCTTTCCCAATCAGGATAAAGTACCGGAAGGCGGATTCAGCAATCTCATTGCGTTACCATTGCAGGGAAAAGCCAGGAAAGCAGGAAACAGCATTTTTGTAGATGATCAGTTTCTCCCGTTCCAGGATCAATGGACATACCTATACAATGTAAGAAAAATAGATGAAGATACCGTAGATGCATTATTGACACAGCATCAGCAGGAAGATTTTGGAACATTGGCCACATCTTCGGAAAATAAACCGTGGGAAATACCAGTCGTACAAGATGTGAGCCAGGAAGACTTTAACGGCAGACTTATAATACATAAATCAGACAGGATATATATTCCTTTAAAGTCTATTTCAGATAAGGCTAGTAATCATTTGAAACATATTGCGGCGTTCAAAAATCCTGAATTTTACAGCAAACAAGCGATGCGTATTTCCACATATAACATTCCTCGTATTATCTGCCGTGCAGATTTTACCGATGAATATCTGGCAATGCCTCGGGGGTGCGAGGATGCCATTATCGACATACTGTATTCCCTCAAAATTGATTATGAAATAGTTAATAATACAAATCATGGTAAACCTATTGGCGTAATATTCAAAGGAAAGGAACGCGATGAACAGTTGGATGCCATTAATGCCCTCATGCCATATTCCAACGGAGTGTTGTCTGCAACAACAGCCTTTGGAAAGACTGTTACAGCCGCGGCTCTGATTGCCAGAAGAAAGACAAATACACTTATTCTGGTACACTCCAAGGCATTGCTTATGCAATGGCATGAATGTCTGTCTGAATTTCTTGACATAAATTTTACAGAAGAGGAGATTTCCAAGAAACGAGGCAGGAAGAAGGCTTTTTCTCCGGTCGGGTGTCTTGATTCTACCTCTAACACGTTGCATGGCGTTATTGATATAGCTCTTATACAGTCATGTTTTGACAATGACGAAGTCAAGCCTTTTGTAAAAGAATACGGGATGGTCATTGTGGACGAGTGTCATCACGTATCTTCCATCACATTCGAGAATGTATTAAAACACGTTACGGCACATTATGTCTATGGACTTACTGCCACTCCTATCCGCAAAGATGGTTTGCAGCCTATTATCTTCATGCAATGCAGTCCGATTCGTTTTTTTGCCGATGCCAAGGCACAGATACAGCAGCAGTCGTTCCAGCGTTATCTTGTGCCGAGATTTACATCTTACAGACCTGTTACCGATGATAAACAATCGTTTACGGCACTATCACAATCCCTCGCAGAATCGGAAATACGGAATAATCTTATAATAGAGGATGTCCTTAATGTTGTGGCTGCAGGCCGAACACCTATAATACTTACTGCCAGAACTTCTCATGTAGAATTGCTTGCCGAAATGTTGAAGCAGCATGTAGCCAACATCATACAACTCACAGGAGAAGGGACTGCAAAGAACAAGAGAGAAACGCTGCAAAAGTTACAGGATATACCCAAAGATGCCCCTCTTGTAATAGTAGCCACGGGAAAATATGTGGGAGAGGGATTTGACTATCCACGACTTGATACACTGTTTTTGGCACTACCAATCTCATGGAAAGGATTGGTGGCACAATATGCCGGACGTTTGCACCGTGAGAATGAGGGCAAGAAAGATGTTCGTATTTATGACTATATTGATATACACGAACCTGTTTGTGAGAATATGTATCGTAAACGCCTAAAAGGATACTCTGCCATCGGTTATCGTGTACTGTCAAAAGATACTCAGACACTGTTTGATAATACAGATGACTTACAAACATCATCATATGAAGGACAGATTTTCAATGGTAACACATTCCGTTTGGCATTTATGCAAAATTTGAAAAGTTCAAGACAATCTATTGTCATATCCTCTCCAAAACTCTATCGTACAGAACGAAACACATTTGTTAAAATGCTCAGAGAGTTTCATGTAAGTGGTGTTCAAATTGCAATTCTTACATCAGAGGAAAGCAGTCAGACGAATTATCTAAAAAGTTTAGGATTATATGTAAAGATTGTACCTAAACTATCTTTATCCTCGTGTATCATAGATAGGTCCACGGTCTGGTATGGCAGTATCAATATACTTGGCTATGTAACAGAAGAAGATAACATTATTAAAATCACAGATGGTAAACTTGCAAATGAGCTACTTGATATCATGTACGATGAACATATGAATCCACGTGGTTCTGACATTCGTATATCCCATTAAATATTTAATGGCATCCATTTTCCAGCAATAGTGAAGAAATACGATGGTGAAAGCTATGGAAAATTTTGGACAGTGTCTTATATTATGACGAATTCTTGGATGACACAGAAATAGAATAATAAACTACCCAAGGGACGAATAGAAAAACGCTATGTCTTCGTCATCTTTTATGTAAGATACTTGATTATTTTTCTCTGCTATTTGCTTTAATTGTTGTCTTTCTTTATCACTCCAGTTATTGAAAGCCTTCAATTTTGAAATAACAAAATGAGTCCGCGCAAAACTATTACTGTTTTCCAAATCCAATATGAGTTTTTCTTTTTCTTTAACTTCTTGAACCTCTACATTTATATTCTGATTGAGCTGCTCCTTTTGATTTTTATAATGAAAAGACACAAGTTTTTCATTTGAAGCCGTTTGTTCAATTATAGTTTTTACGAGAATATCCAATTCTGAATTTTCTGTATAATCTGCCGGAGCAAAATATTTAATCCTTTTATCTTCCATCATTTTGTACACTTTTCTCTTATCTTGAGTTTCCGGATTAAAAACTCCTATTGAATGGCCGGAATTGGTATTAATAAGTTTCATACATGGCATATCAGTATCGCTGTCACCTATATAAATCATGTTTCTAAAAGGAATACGAATATTCTCGGGCTCAAAATAATCATTGACGGCGAAATCATTTACATCCAATGTTCCTTTTTCTATTCTAAAAAGAAATTGTGTCTTGCTTGTATAATTTATAACTTGTGCAGGCCACTGAGCTACACCATCTTTATCATAATAAAATGAACTAGCATAGATTTTCTCAAATTCATCTGCAACCTTAGTTCCTTCAATCATTTCTTTCAGCCCAGAAGATATGATGTAATGTTCCACAATTACCCCCTTACTTTCTCCATATTCCCTGATTCTTTTAAACCACGTATCTACACCAGGAAATAACTTTACTTTCGCTCCATAATCCATTAAGGCCTCTCTGTTAAAAACAAACTTTCCATGAGCTTTTTGAATCATTGTAAACATATAGGCAAGGTTTTGGTCCATGTCGTTTTCTTCAGCCAATCCGTTCGATTCTTTCCAGAAAGACTCGACTTCATATCCAACCGATTGAATATACCCTTGAGCCTGCATATCATCAGGAGACAACGTTTTATCAAAGTCGTAACATATTGCTACTACTGGTTTATCCTCTTTTGACTTTCTTAAAAATTCCTTACTCATAAATGTCATATATATAAATAAAAAAATGAGGCATAATCCTTATAATCATGCCTCATTTCTATTATTTTATTCTTTATTTCACTTCCTCAAAGTCAGCATCCTGTACATTGTCATTGTTCTTGCTTGAACCCTGACTTGCATTGTTATTTGCCTGACCTGCGTTAGGACCAGCCTGAGCACCACCTGTCTGAGCGTACATTTCAGCACTTGCGGCCTGGAATGCAGCCTGAAGTTCTGCGCTTGCAGCATCGATACCAGCCAAATCCTGAGCCTTGTGAGCGTCTTTCAGTTTCTGAAGAGCAGCTTCGATAGGAGCTTTCTTGTCAGCCGGAATCTTATCGCCAAGGTCTTTCAACTGATTTTCTGTAGAGAAGATCAAGCTGTCTGCTTGGTTCAACTTGTCGATGCGTTCCTTTTCTTTCTTATCAGCTTCTGCATTAGCTTCAGCTTCAGCTTTCATACGGTCGATTTCTTCCTTGCTCAAACCAGATGAAGCTTCGATACGGATAGCTTGTTCCTTACCTGTAGCCTTATCCTTAGCAGAAACCTTCAAGATACCGTTGGCATCGATATCGAAAGTTACTTCAATCTGAGGTACACCACGACGAGCCGGAGCGATACCTGTCAGGTTAAACTGACCGATTGACTTGTTCTGAGCAGCCATCGGACGTTCACCCTGCAATACGTGGATGGTAACTTCTGTCTGGTTATCAGCTGCAGTAGAGAACACTTCGCTCTTCTTGCACGGAATGGTTGTGTTGGCATCAATCAACTTGGTCATTACACCACCCATTGTTTCGATACCCAGTGTCAACGGAGTGACATCCAGCAATACGATGTTACCTACACCAGCTTCCTTGTTCAATACGGCACCCTGGATACAAGCACCTACGGCTACTACTTCGTCCGGATTTACACCCTTAGAAGGAACTTTACCGAAGAAGTCTTCTACCAGTTTCTGTACAGCAGGGATACGTGAAGAACCACCTACCAGGATTACTTCGTCGATATCAGAGTTGCTCAAACCTGCATCGCTCATTGCTTTCTTACAAGGTTCAAGACAAGCCTGAATCAAGTTGTGAGCAAGCTGTTCGAATTTAGCACGAGTTAAAGTCTTAACCAAGTGTTTAGGCACACCAGCTACCGGCATGATGTAAGGCAAGTTGATTTCAGTAGAAGTTGAAGAAGACAATTCAATTTTTGCCTTTTCAGCAGCTTCCTTCAAACGTTGCATAGCCATCGGATCAGTAGTCAGGTCAGCACCTTCGTCGTTCTTGAATTCCTGAACCAACCAGTCGATGATAACCTGGTCGAAGTCATCACCACCCAGGTGAGTATCACCGTTAGTTGACAATACTTCGAATACACCGCCACCGAATTCCAGGATAGAGATATCGAATGTACCACCACCAAGGTCGAATACGGCAACCTTCATATCTTTGTTAGCCTTGTCTACACCGTAAGCCAATGCAGCTGCAGTCGGTTCGTTCACGATACGTTTTACATCCAGACCAGCAATCTGACCAGCTTCCTTCGTAGCCTGACGCTGAGAGTCAGAGAAGTATGCCGGAACGGTGATGACAGCTTCTGTTACTTCCTGTCCCAAATAATCTTCAGCAGTTTTCTTCATCTTCTGCAGAATCATTGCAGAGATTTCCTGCGGAGTGTACAGACGTCCGTCGATGTCTACACGCGGAGTGTTGTTGTCACCCTTTACTACTGAATAAGGTACACGAGAAATTTCTTTCTGAACCTGATCGTAAGTTTCACCCATGAAACGTTTAATAGAATATACTGTACGTTTCGGGTTTGTGATAGCCTGACGTTTAGCAGGGTCACCTACCTTACGTTCGCCGCCGTCTACGAAACCTACTACTGAAGGAGTGGTACGTTTACCTTCGCTGTTGGCAATTACCACCGGTTCGTTACCTTCAAATACTGCAACACATGAGTTTGTTGTTCCTAAGTCAATACCAATAATCTTTCCCATAATTGTATCTATTTTTATTATTTTCTAATTTGGTTTATTCTGTAACGCCGAAACGTTACGCCCTTTAAAAGACAAATGCCATGCCAGAACACAAAAAAGCCCGTGCCAGCATTTTTTTCTGACACGGACTGCCATTTTGGCTGTTTTATGTGACATTCTTGTCTCACACATTCAGGTGAGACTGACAAAATCAGAGGAACTCACCCCAGAAAGGAGCTGACAAAAGAGGTTCTGTCAGGAAAGGAATCTGGAAGAACAACACAATTCCTATGGCCAGGGCAATCATCCACAACAATACCAGCACTACTTTCGTAGAGGTGCCCATGGGCTTCCAGCTACCGAACGACTGCATGACGGCCTGAATCAGTCCGGCTACCGGGATACCGACAATCAGCAGACCACATACGGTGAGCCCGACAATCATTCCCGGCATGGTGCACACACCACCCCAGTCTACCCAAGGCAATATATTATAGAAGAAGGCAGGCAGACTGACGATGACTCCCGTGGCGGCCATCAGCAGGGCAAACAAGACGATGAGTCCTACCAGTAGGAAAGGAGCGCAGCATATCAGCAACAACACCAGGCAAAGTTTCAGCAGGAAACCGACCACGGCTACCACCCCATTGCCAAACTTATGCAAGGCAGAGCGGGGCTGTTCTGAATGAACATATTCGTTCACCTTTTCAAAACCGTCGGTCACTGTCCGGCCGATGTTTTCCACATTGATGGGTTCTCCGCGCATCTGCAACTTTTCCGTAGCCGTATGTGCCAGCGGGATGATAATCCATGCCAACAGATAAGCCAGAATCAAACCATGAATAAAAAATCCGGCCAAAATAAAGACGATGCGGGTCCAAGTCACATCCCAGCCGAAATAAGCTGCAATGCCCGATACCACTCCACCCAGAATACGGTCGTCCGGATTACGGAACAAGCGGCGGCGAGTTTCCGTCGATTCGCTATCGAAAGTCTTGCTGTTCGATGCAGACGGGTTACCGTCTTCTTCGCCATTCAGTTCCTCCGGCTTTCCCATACGGGCAATTACCTCTTCCACCTCTTTAATAGTAATTACCTGTAATCCGCCACGCAATGCCTCATCAAACAGTTCGGCAATACGGGATTCTATGTCGCGCACAATCTCTTCCGCTCCTTCATCCTTACGGAAATGGTAGCGGAGGTTGTTCAAATAATTATCCAGCAGGATATAGGCATCTTCATCAATATGATATACGGTGCCACCTAAATTTACAGTCAGTGTCTTTTTCATGTCATGTGATTTTTAAATGTTTTGTCTTAAATGATTCACCGTGTCGGAAAGTCCGTCCCAGGCACTTTCCAGTTCTTTCAGAAATTCCTCCCCTTCCGGAGTCAGTCCATAATACTTGCGGGGCGGTCCTTGCGTGGACTCCACCCACTCGTACGACAGGAGTCCGTCGTTCTTCAGGCGGGTCAGCAACGGATAAAGCGTGCCTTCCACCACAATCAGCCGGGCCTCTTTCAGCTTCTGGATAATGTCGGAAGAATAGGCAGACTCCCGGTGCAACAGCAACAGAATGCAATACTCCAGCATTCCCTTGCGCATCTGCGATTTTACATTGTCTACATTCATTTCATCTCATTTATCTTGTATGACACAAATATAGGTTTTACATTAATACTATGTATTACAAGGTATTATAATTTCAAAACTTTTAACAAGTTTATGTTTCGATAAAACCCATACATACAAAAGATAAACTACTTTTGCAGAAAACACATTATAAAAAGGAAATGCCTATGTTTACGATTAAAAAAGCTACTCTTGCAGACATTGAAGTCATCCGGACGCTGGCGACACAGACCTTTCCGGCTACCTACCAGCACATTCTGACTCCGGAACAGATTGATTACATGATGGACTGGATGTATTCCAGCGAGAGCCTGAGAAACCAGATGGAGAAAGAGCATCACATTTACTACATTGCTTACGAGGAATGTGAGCCTGCGGGCTATGTGTCCATCCAACAGGAGGATACGGATTTGTTTCACTTGCAGAAGATTTACGTACTCCCCTACTTCCAGAAATACAAACTCGGACGGCAACTGTTCCAGCAGGCTATAAAGGGCATCAAGGAACTTCATCCGGAACCTTGCCGCATGGAACTGAATGTGAACCGACAGAATCCTGCACTTGGATTCTATGAGCACATGGGCATGAAAAAGGTTCGCGAAGGGGACTTTCCCATCGGCAACGGATATTACATGAACGATTACATCATGGGCATGGACATCTAAGGCTCCCCGCCGCCGTTTTCATCTCTTTGCTTTGCAGACGGGGGATTACTTCTACAGCTTGCAAAACAAAGAAATGAAAAACGGCACGGACATGTCGACCAGCAGCCCATGGAAGATGGCAAGGGGCACCATTTCCTTTCCAGACACACGGATAATGGAGGGAAGAGCTACATCGACCGAGGTTACTCCGGCCACCGAAATAGGAGCCAGTTTCCCGAAATACTTGCAGATGAAAGGAGCTCCTACCAGTGCCACCAGCTCGCGGATGACATTCGTCAGAAGTGCAATCGTGGCCAGTTCCGTAGCCAGCTGCGCACCAAGATCGGGGGTTTTGAGTTCCATAATCAGAATAGACGAAAGCGAATAATATCCCAGTCCGCTGCCCACGGCCAGACAGTCGAACACACTCCAGCGAGTCAGTAACACACTGACCAATGCCGAAAACAACAGGGTTCCTCCGATGGTGGCCAGCGGTATCAGCAGCATCTTGGGACGGAAACCACGAAGCAGTTCCTTGAAATCCTCTCCACCGCCAATGCTGACGCCTACCTGAAACATCAGGGCATACAGAATATACATGGACAAGTGGTGCGTATCTCCCAACTCCCATCCGGAAAAGTTCCACACGTAGCCTAACACACAGCCTACAAAGAACATGGACAATACCAGCAAACTTCCTTTCATTTTTCACCTCCTTCCTTAAAGAACAACAGATATACCACGCGTGCCAGCAACACACTTCCCGTAATGCCGGCCACACTGAGCAGCAACGCCTGTCCGCCGAAAGACCCTAAGTTTCCCACAATCAACGGATTGTAACCCACGGAAAGTCCTAACACGAACAGCATCAGACAAATGGTACACGAGATAGTCAGATTCACTTTTTTCAAAAAAGCACACATACGAAGGCTATATCCTGCCAGAATACCTGCCAGGACGATCAATAAAATAATCCACATAACAAAATTGAGAGTAAAAGTTTATAAGAAAGATTTCACAACACGTCAGGAAGACGCAACTTCCCGTGTCTTACAAACTTTCATGAAGAAATCCGCTGAACCAATGCGCACGGGCATGACATCTCCGGTAAAGCGCCGTACTGACCTTTATCCGAACTACCTTATGTTGCCTGCACATGTTCATACGCTGTATATTATATTCTAAATCTTTGTAAGTTCTAACCCTAGTCTATTTTTGTGAAAACGTAAAATATGTTTTTACGTTTTCCTGCCCGGAAACCTATGTTTCACTTTGCAAAGCCGTACGTTTTCCGGTCGGGAACCCTACGTTTCTCACGTGAGAAACCTACAAAAGTTCCTGAAAAAGCTACATCTTCTTCAGGACGTTTTTACTTTATCTGCTTCCCAATTGCGCTGCAAAGATAGCTCAAATCAAATTAATATGCAATTAATATGCAGAATTTATCACAAAGGGCCATCGGAAATACTTCCCGACAGCCCTTCACATCAAGAAAAAGTTGTTTTAACGACGCCCCGTGACTTGCAGATATTCTCTTTTTTTCAATTCATAATCCGTATAGCTTTCCACATACTTGTCACGACTCTGCTGATACAAAGTCTGTGCATCAAGCAAATCGCTCATCGTGCAGGTGCCTGCCTTGTAATAATCGGTATTCAGGCGGAGATTCTCGGTGGACTGCTCAATGGACAGACGGGCAATCTTCATCTGCTCGTATGCCTCGTTCACCCCGTTCCAGGCATTCTTCATACGGATAACCAGCAATTCTCTCTGGTCGGCCAACTGGTTTTCCGTGTTCTTCACCTGAAGCTTTTCTTTCTTAATGGCATGACTTCCTCCCCACCATCCGGTCAGGGGAACGGTCACCGTAGCAAATCCCACCCAGAAACGCTGGTCTTCCGGCAAGAAGTTATGGTATACATAGCCTCCGCCAATGGCCACCGTAGGCAGGTTCTTTCCTACCACCATCTTGTATTGCAGGCGACTGGCCTTTACGTTTTGTTGCAGCAGGGCATATTCGCTGGTAAGTCCCAATGCCGATTCCGGATCGCAATAAAGGCTGTCAGGACGTGCAGGCAGCTGAGTATCCACCGCAAAGGCCACGTCAAGGGTATCGGATGAAAGTCCGGTGTACTGTGCCAGCATATTCTGGGATACCGACAAGGCATTTTCCACCTGCAAACGAGTACTCTTTGTTTCATTCTGCCGCAACTGTACCTGAAGCAAATCGTTCCGCGTCACGATTCCAGCCTGTACCGAAGCTTCCACATCACTCAGGATGCGTGCCAGTTGGGCTTCGACCTTGGACAGGGTTTTCAGCTTTTCTTTCAGTATCACTACCCGCCAGAAATATTGTTCCGTGGTGAGGCATACTTCATTGTCGGACAAGTTCCGTTGCAGGCGTTTCACTTCCACTCCTACCTTGGCCAGCTGGTTTCCGTTCACAATCTGTCCGCCGGTGAACAACGGCAGGGAGGCACCGACTCCCCCTGCTATTCCGTACTTCAGCATGGACATGTTCATGTCCGGTCCCAAACTCATCTGCATCAATCCTTTATCAGCCATGAAACCGGTTCCAGCCGCGCTCACGCTCGGAAAATAATTGGTAAATGCCTTTTTCTTATCCTGCTTGGCCATTTCCAGTTCATTGTTTGCATTCTTCATTCGCACATTGTTTGTCAAGGCAGCCTGAATGCATTCATCCAGCGTATAGGCTTTCTGTCCGAAAGCCCCATTCATGCACGCCCCACCTATCAATAGAAAAGCTATTATTCTGTTTCGATTCGTTTTCATAATGATTCTTCTTTTGATTGATTCCTAATCACCTCATCAGGCTTTCTCCAATGCTTCCAGCTGGGCACGTTTCTGACTGCTTCCCCTGAAAATCACTAGGTAAGCTACCGGAAGCACCGTCAAGAGGAAGAGCATGGTAATCAGCGTACCGTAACAAATCACCGTACCCATCGGCATCCAGAGTCCGCTCTTGCCCAATATCATCGGAATGACTCCCATGGAGGCAGCGGCCGAAGTCAGGAAGATGGGTCGCATACGTCGGCGGGCAGAATGGTAAATGGCATCACGCACGCATAGTTTCTCCGTAGCCCGAAGTTCCTCAGCATAGTCAATCATGATAATACCGTTACGCACGATAATTCCCATCAGGCTGATAATACCCAGTGTGCAAGTCATACCGAAATCCACTCCTTGTATCAGTACGCCCACTGCCGTACCGAACACACACAGCGTCATGCTGGCAAATATCAGTAGAGCAATGCTAATACGCTTGAAATGAGCCAGCAGAATGAAGAAGATGATGAAAGCCGCAATGGCCAGAGCTGCCATGATAGGCGGAAGGTTTTCATTGTCCTGCTCGTCGTCACCTCCGTAAGCCAACGTCACTTTATCCGGCAGAGGGATAGCTGCCACTTTTTCCTTTATCACACTCGTCAGGGCAGTCACGTTCACGTCACGGCGCACATCGGCCATGACCGTAATGGTATAGATACCGTTCCGGCGTACCAGCTGTCCGTCTTTTACGGAAGGTATCACTTCTGCCACCTGCCGCAAGGGAACCTGCGTACCGCCCAATACCGGAATCAGTTCGTTTTCCAGATCGGAGAAACCGGCACAATCGGCTCTCTCACTTTTCAATGTCACGGGGATGTCATAATCTCCTTCCCACACACTAGCCACCTTTATACCGTCGCCATAGCGCATGGCCAGCGTGCTTTCCAATTGCACATTCTGTATGCCCAGACGAGAAGCCTCATCTTCTTTCAGCACCACCTTGGCCGAAGTCTGCGGTTCACTGAAGTTGGTCTGTGCCAGCCGTATTTCCGGCATCTGACGCAACATGCTCAGGTATTTCCCGGCCACGGTTTTCAGTGAATCCAGATTCTCTCCACTCAGACGGAGTTCTATCGGATAGACTGCCTGACTGAAACTGATTTGCTTGAACCTTACCCGCACATCCGGAAAAGCATCGGTGTAACGCGGAGCATATTCATCCAGCAGTTCCACGGTTTCCTTGTTTCCCTTCGTGTTCACAATCAGCTGGGCGTAGTTCGTTCCTCCTAATTGCGGAGCGTATGCCGTATGGAAACGAGGGGAAGAACAACCGATAAATGAAGTGACGGAAGTCACCCGCGGGTCTTTACGGAACACATGCTCCATGGTATCGGCAGCCCAGGCCGTTTTTTCTACAGCCGAGCCCGTAGGCTGATAGATTTCTACGGCAAACTGGTTACGGTCGGCCACCGGCATCAGCTTTTGCGGCAGTTTTCCCATCAGGAAGATACCCACCAGCACGGAAACGATTCCTCCCAGCAGAGTAACATACGGATGGGCAAAACATTTGTCAAGCAACTTATTATAATAGGTTTGCAGGAGTTCCATGAACGAGAATCCTTTTTTATGCGAAGGTATCGGCTTACGGATGAACCAGAACTGCATGAACGGTACCAGCAGCATGGCTACCAGCAAAGAGATGCCCAGAATCAGCGTAATGGACCAGGGGAAACTCAGCAGGAAGTCGTGTATCATGCCTGGAATCACAATCAGGAAGGGGAAGAATGTGATACTGATGGCCAGTGTAGCTGAGAATATGGACTTGAAGAAATGTGTGGCACTGAAGATAGACGCATGCCAGCGCGACATTCCCTCTCCGATTTTCTCCAGATAACTGTCGATGATGACAATGGAGTTGTCCACAATCATTCCCAGCGTCACAATCAAGGCAGCCAGCGTCACGGTATTCAACTCAATGCCAAAGGCATAGAAAAGTCCCAGTGAGATAAAAATGGTAACCGGAATGGTGGAAGCAGCTACCAGTGCCACTCGCAACGGTAAAAGCAGCATCACCACAATCACTACGGCCACGATAGCAATCACCAGCTCACGCAAGAAAGCATTGACACTGTCGCCCACCACCTGTGCCTGGTCGGTAATGCGGAACATATTGACCTCCGACGGAAGCTCTGTCTTAAACTCTTCCAGCACGCGGTCGATATCATTTTCCATCTGTACGATGTTCTTTCCTTTCTTCATTTCCACACTCAGCAGGATACACTTCGTCCCGTCGTTCTTGATGTAGCTGTCGGCATGTGGATATTCCTTGACCACACGAGCCACATCCTGCAAGCGTACCACATTGCCCGACGGATCGCTGTACACAATCTGCTGCTGCACGTCGTACAGCGTGTTGAATGTCTTCTCCACGTGCACCGGCAATACATACTGAGGGGTCTGTATGCGTCCGCCCGTGGTCACGAATCCTTTGGCAAACAGCTGTCCGGCAATCAACTGCCCGTTCAGTCCATAATGCGAGAGACGTTCCGGGTCCAGGTAGATGGAAATCTGTTCGGCCCTTTCTCCGCTCACGGTGAGTCGTCCCACACTGCTGATGCGACGCAAACGGTTCTTCAGCTCATCCATATAGTCGGACAGTTCCCGATACGTCTTATCCTTGCTCTCCATGGTAATCAGCAACGCCGATGTATCGCCAAAATCATCCATCACCTGTATGGCAAGCACATTCGGCGGAAGCTGCGACTTGAAGGTGGCTACTCCATGCTTGAACTTGCTCCAGAACTCATCTTTGTTGTTCAGTTCGTCATTCAACTCCACTTGCACAAAGACAATCCCGTCGCGCGTAGTAGAGAACGTCTTCTCCTTCTTTACTTCCTTATATGAAAAGATGTAGTCTTCCAGAGGCTTCGTCACCTGTTCCACCATTTCATTGACCGTATTTCCCGGAGCCACGGCAATCACCATTCCCTGACGTATGGTAAAATCAGGAAATTCATTTTTCTGCATCTGCGGCAGACTGTATATTCCGAATGCCACCAGGCAGCACGTCACCAGAATTACAATCTGACGATAGTGCGTGGCCCATTCCACTATGTTCCTTTTCTTTTCCATTGTCTTACTTCATTTTTACAGTGCCAGAGGAGTTCCTTCGCACACTTTCTGCTGTCCTTCTACTATCACTTCATCCCCTTCATTCAAACCGTTCACCACCGTGACACCCGTCGCCGTGAACTTGCCGCACATCACCACACGCTTCGATGCTTTTCCATCCTCACCTTTCAGCCACACGAAGTAGTTGTTGTGTTCGTCCAGCTGAAGCACATTGGCCGGAAGTACGCACGCCTGACTTTTATCGGCATCCTGCAACCAGACTTCTGTCACCATGCCGGGCAGCAGTCCCGTATTTTTTGTCTGAATACCGACATTTACCTCATACGACCGTGACAGCGGATTGGCCTGTACACCTTTTTCCGTCACTACGCCTTCTGCCTTCGTTCCATTCAGAACCGGTGCCTCTATCACGGCTTTCTGTCCTCTTGCCACGCGCGCGATTTCCGTCTCCGGCACGGAAATCCGTACCTTCAGCCGGTCGTCGGATACCAGTTTCAGCACCTGAACACCAGGCACGACGTTCTGTCCGACCTCCAGACTCTTCTCGGCAATGACCCCGGAAAACGGAGCGTACAGCTGACAGTCGGTCAGATTCTTCCGGGCCACTGCCTCCATAGACTGCGCCTGCTGCAACTTGCTTTGTACTTCCACCCACTTCATTTCGGCCAGACTCCCTTTTTCATGCAATTCTTTCATACGTTGGTAGGCATCTTCCGCCTGCTTCAAAGCAGTCTTTGCCGCCTGATACGTATTCTGCATCGAAACCTCATCCAGTGTAGCCAGCAATTGTCCCTGCCGCACCCGGCTTCCTAAATCGACCTTTACCGACTTTACCCGTCCCATCAGCGGGAAACTTAATGAACTGCCGTTTTCCTCCTGCACCGTACCTGAAAAACGAACGGCTTCATTACGTACGGATGATACTACGCTCATCACTTTGACCTTTACCGGTTCTGCCTGCTGCGGTGCCTGCTCTTTATTTCCACACCCTGACATCACAGTCAGAAACAAACAAACGGCCATCAGATAATTCTTTTTCATAAATTCTAAAATGTTTAGTATGTCTGCAATTTGTGAGCGCAAAGAAAAAGGCATTACACGAAATATACGGCATACATACCACCTTGGAAGTGTTCTATTTTTCTATCCGTCCCCACTATCTTCCCTATGGAATACTCATCAGGAAAAATAGGACACTGAGAATTGAAAAACATTCTGTTCATTTGCAACCGAATAGATTAATCAATGTTATGGAGAAAGAAATAGAACTCATCAGAATGTCCAGCACCGAAATCATGGAAAAGGTAGCTGCCTATAAAGACGAACAGATTATCATCTTGAACCAGGTAAATAAAGTAAGTGAAACCGAACAATACTCCCCCATACGGGCTGACTTTTTCCTGGCGATCTTATGCCTGCGAGGAAAAGCGTCTTTATCTCTCAACAACAATTCTTATGAAATCGGTCGGAATGATTTGATGATTTGTCACCCGCAGACGCTGCTCAAACACGGCATGATAGGAGATGATTTTGAGTGCTGCGGATTCTGTCTTTCACCAGAATATGCCAAACGTATTTTTGTGATGTCCACATCCGCAAACAACTGGTACTCACGCCTGTACCTGGAACAGCATCCTATCATTTCCCTGAATGATGAAGAAAGCCAGCTTTTCTGCCAGTACTATAATCTGCTGAATTCCAAACTGACCGGTACTCCTCACCGCCACCAGAAGGAACTGATCAATGCCCTCCTGCAGGCCTTCATCTATGAATTTCAGGACTCCATGGAGAAATACATCCAGTTAAAACCGGTCGCATTCAATTCGTCCAACAATCTGTTCAATGCCTTCATGGAACTGCTGATATCTTCCTACCCCAAGGAACGGTCGGTAAGCTACTATGCCAACCGGTTGTTTGTCACCTCCAAATACCTGTCGGCTGTATGTAAGGAAAATTCCGGTGAAACAGCTTCCGACCTCATCACCTGTTATGTCATGAAGGATATAGTGTGCCTGCTGAAATCTCCCGATAAGAGCATCAAGGAAATTGCCAATGAACTCAATTTTGCTACTTTGTCATTTTTCGGTAAATATGTAAAAAGGAATTTAGGACTTTCCCCGAAAGAATACAGAGAGAAATTATCTCAACAAGAAGGAAATGTGTAATAACTTTCTTCATATATATAAAAAAGATGTCCGCCCATCTCACAAAGATGACAGGCGGACATTTTTATTTTTCCACTATCCGGAAATTACTGATGCTGTTCACGCAGCAAATCGTTCACGGTCTTTACCGGATTGAAAGTACTCAAAGGAACTTCTACGAACACGGTATTCCAGTCGCTCATTGAACCGTTCCACAAGCCCGGCAATTCGAGTGCCTTCAAGTCTTTTCCATTCTTTGACTTGTAAGAAATAAAGCCGGTAGCCTTATCCACATGTTTCAGCAAGTTGAACTTATTGCCCTTGTAGTCGCGAACGGCACATACCAAATCCACCGGATTGAAGTGTGTACCCTTTTCGAACATGGCTTTCTTTTCCGGGTCGTTCATATCAATCTGAGAACTTTCCAGAATCTGCAAGGAAATGGTTCCATCCGGATTATAGGCCAGGAACGGACCACCGCCCGGTTCGCCCACATTCTTCACCATACCGCAAACACGCATCGGACGATTCAGTTTCTTACGCAGATAGATGACCAAATCAGCATCTTCCAGCTCTTTCAAGTCCGTTCTGCGGCAACGCAACTGCTGCTGTACGAAGCGGATAATGGTTTCCAGCTGTTCGTGACTATAATGTCCGCCATCCAGCAGTTCCAGGTATTCAAATGCCTGCTTCTGCAGCGTAACCAATACACCGGCCAGCAACTTCTTGTAAGTCACGGTATCAGCTTTCAAGCGGTCGGGCACCACATTATCAATGTTCTTGATAAATACGATATCAGCATCCAAGTCGTTCAGGTTCTCAATCAAGGCACCGTGACCACCCGGACGGAACAACAATTTACCGTCCTCGTCGCGGAACGGTTTGTTTTCCATATCGGCAGCCACTGTATCCGTACTCGGTTTCTGTTCAGAGAAACTGATGTGATAAGTCGTACCATACTTAGCCTCATATTCGGCAGCCTTGGCAGCCACCAGTTTCTCGAACAATGCACGATGCTCAGTAGAGACAGTGAAGTGTACATTCACTTCCCCACTCTTTCCGGCAGCATACAATGCCCCTTCTACCAGATGTTCTTCCAGCGGTGTACGCACGCCATCTGCATAACGATGGAACTTGAGCAAACCTTTAGGCAGCGCTCCATAGTTCAGTCCGGCAGACTCCAGCAAGTTAGAAACCACTGCCTTGTAATTATGTTCAGACAACAGGGCATTGATGTTCTTTCCTGTATTATCCAAACAAGCCGCATTCAAGTCATTATAGAATGCAAAATCATGAATGTGATCGAAGAATTTCTTCTCAAAATCGGTAGTAGGTTTGTCATACTCGGCACCCAAGAATTCGAACATATTCTTGAACATACGGCTGGCAGCTCCCGAAGCCGGAACAAACTTGACGATTTTCTTATCACCTGCCTTGTATGCATCCCATGCGGCAAGATACTGTTCGCATTCTTTCTCATCGGCTTTCATAATACCTCCGTTTTCTACGGAAGCAGCTGCTGAAAGCTTCAAGAATGGAAACCCCTTTTCAAAACAAGCCAACTGTTCGGCAATCTTTTCTTCCAAAATGCCCTTCTTGGCCAACAATTCTTTGTCTTCGTGTGTTAACATAATAGTTTTTTATTTAGGTAATGAATTTCTTTCTGTTTTTAGAATTACGTCCAAAAATATAAAAAATACGGGAAGAGTGCACCATATCAACAGAAAAAAAGTAACTTTACCCACAAACAGCAAAACGAGGAATTATGGAGAACAACGACTTTTTTACACAAGAGGAACACAAACAACTGATTCAACTCTACAAACGACTGCTGCGGTTGTCGAAAGATACATTACAAAAGGATGACTGCCACAAGCTGAAAACCCATCTGGTCAAGGCAATGGCAGAAGGTACCATTCCGCGAAATGTATTCCAGATGAATCCCATTATCAAGGATATGCAGACGGCTGTCATCGTGGCCGAAGAAATCGGCATGCGCCGCGCCTCGATTCTGGGAATCATGCTCCATGAATCCGTGAAATACAATCTTTGCGGTCTGGAATCGGTCAAAGAGGAATATGGAGAAGACGTGGCCGGCATCATACGGGGACTCGTCAAAATCAACGAGCTGTATTCCAAAAGCCCCATCATTGAGTCGGAAAACTTCCGCAATCTGCTCCTGTCGTTTGCCGAAGACATGCGGGTCATCCTGATTATCATTGCCGACCGTGTGAACCTGATGCGGCAAATCAAGAACAGCCCCAACGAAGAAGCTCGTCTGGAAGTGGCCAACGAAGCTGCCTATCTGTATGCACCGCTGGCCCACAAGCTAGGACTGTACAAACTGAAATCAGAACTGGAGGACTTGTCACTGAAATATACGCAGCACGACGTGTACTATCATATCAAAGAGAAACTGAATGCCACCAAGCAGGCCCGCGACCGCTACATCGAGGCTTTTATCGAACCGATACGCAAAAAGCTGGAAGATGCCGGACTGAAGTTCCACATGAAGGGACGTACCAAGTCCATCCACTCCATCTACCAGAAGATGAAGAAACAGGGATGTCCTTTCGAAGGCGTGTACGACCTGTTTGCCATCCGCATCATTCTTGATTCTCCGCTTGAAAAGGAGAAACAGGAATGCTGGCAGGCTTATTCCATCGTGACGGATATGTATCTGCCCAATCCCAAGCGTTTGCGCGACTGGCTGTCCGTGCCGAAAAGCAACGGATACGAGTCACTGCACATCACCGTGATGGGACCGGAAGGGAAATGGGTGGAAGTGCAGATTCGTACGGAACGCATGGACGAAATTGCCGAAAAAGGTCTGGCAGCCCACTGGAGATATAAAGGTATAAAGGGAGAAAGCGGCTTGGATGAATGGCTGAACTCCATCCGTGAAACGCTGGAAAACTCCGACAGCGACATGGAGGCCATGGACCAGTTCAAGCTGGATTTATATAAGGACGAGGTATTCGTATTTACTCCGAAAGGTGACTTGTACAAACTGCCGCAAGGGGCTACCGTGCTCGACTTTGCCTTTTCTATCCACTCCAACTTGGGATGCCGGTGTACGGGTGCCCGCGTCAACGGGAAAAATGTACAGCTCCGCCAGAAACTGAACAGTGGCGACCAGGTGGAAATCATGACTTCGAATACGCAGACACCGAAGCGTGACTGGCTGACCTTTGTCACCACGTCGAAGGCACGCAACAAGATACGTCAGGCCCTGAAGGAGATTGCAGCCCGTCAGACACAGTTTGCCAAGGAGACACTGGAACGTAAATTCAAGAACCGGAAGCTGGAATATGATGAGGCCATCCTGATGCGTCTGATTCGGAAACTGGGCTTCAAGACCGTAACCGACTTCTATCAGAGTATTGCCAACGAATCGATGGACGTGAACGACATCATCGACAAGTACCTTGACATGCAGAAGCGGGAAACCGAGCAGCGCGAAGAAATCAGCTACCGCAGTGCGGAAGGCTTCAACATACAGCAGCCCACCGACGCGAAGGACTACAAGGATGACGTACTGGTCATCGACCGGAACCTGAAAGGACTCGACTTTACGCTGGCCAGATGCTGTAACCCTATTTACGGTGACGAAGTGTTCGGATTCGTCAGCATCAACGGTGGTATCAAGATTCACCGTTGTGACTGCCCGAATGCCAAGGAGATGCGTTCCCGCTTCCCCTACCGCATCGTGAAAGCCCGCTGGGCCGGAAAGAGTCAGGGCAAACAGTATCCGATTACCCTCCGTATTATCGGCCATGACGACATCGGTATCGTGACGAACATCACGTCTATTATTAATAAGGAGAACAACATCCTGTTGCGCTCCATCAGCATCGACTCACACGACGGATTGTTCTCGGGCATGCTGACGGTGACCGTAGACGACAACGCCAAGCTGGAATCGCTGATAAAGAAGATTAAAACGGTGAAGGGCGTGAAGCAGGTAAACCGATAACAACACTTCAAGTTTGTTAATTAACCTGCACAAAAGTAACAGTTTCACGCAAAAGTAGTATCTTTGCGAAGTTGTCAGAAGTAAGGATTAAAATCAAAGAAAATGAAGAAAATTTTATTTACAACCTTATTATGTGTCATGAATGTATTGTTTGTCATTGCTCAGGGAACGGCAGAAATTACATTCGAAAAGACCTCATACAACTTTGGCTCTTTCTCAGAAAGCAGTCCGAAAGTAACTTGCAAATTCAAATTTAAGAATACAGGCGACGGTCCATTAGTAATTCATCAGGCTATTGCTTCTTGCGGATGCACCGTACCTCAATATCCGAAAGAACCCATCAAACCGGGAGAAAGCGGTGAGGTGACAGTCACTTACAACGGTGCCGGCAAATTTCCGGGACATTTCCGTAAGACCATCACCCTGCGTACCAACTCAAAGAACGAAATCACCCGTCTGGTAGTAGAAGGTGACATGACTCCGGCATCAGCCGACATCAATCAGTAACAATTCATCATTTTTCATACTTGGCAGGAGGAACATTTTCAACGATGTTTCTCCTGTTTTTTTATGCCCGAAAATACACACGGAAAAACGTCTTTGAGCCTGGAAGAAAACGCAAGGACGTTTCAATTGAAACGCAAGTACGTTTTAGTTAAAACGCAAGTGCGTTTGACTCCAAACGTAAGGGCGTTTTGAAGTGTACTGAAAATAGTTGTCAGTTTGAAGATTAATTCCTGACAAAGT
>NZ_QSQT01000015.1 GCF_003437535.1 Phocaeicola plebeius | reverse complement strand
TTTTTACGCATGTTACTAAATAAATTGTGTCAACTTATTTAGTACACTACAAACGCAAGGACGTTTTCAGTCAAACGTCCTTGTGTTTTTTTAGGTCGTTGAAATATGTTCTTTAAAACAGTTCTAAAAGCCTTTCGAAACGTTCATTTACAAGGAGTTTTAACTGGAAAAAGGGTAGGCAGATACCTTAATGGGGGCTGTGAGGCCAAAGAAGTTTGTCACTTTTTTCAAAAAAAGATAGTCGATAATTTTGGTAGTTTCGAAAAAAAGACTACCTTTGCACTCGCAATCGGGAAAATGATGAACGGTTGTAGAAGTAATGCGGAAATAGCTCAGTTGGTAGAGCATAACCTTGCCAAGGTTAGGGTCGCGAGTTCGAGTCTCGTTTTCCGCTCCAGCAAAAGAAAAGAGTTGCGCGAAAAAACAATGCCCAGGCGGCGGAATGGTAGACGCGCACGTTTCAGGTGCGTGTGTCGAGAGGCATGCAGGTTCGAGTCCTGTTCTGGGCACCACGAAAACAATTCTTTTCTTTTTCTTTTTGGAGGAATGGCGGAATTGGTAGACGCGCCACTTTGAGGGGGTGGTGACAGTTATGTCGTGTGAGTTCGAGTCTCATTTCCTTCACCGAAAATGCGGAAATAGCTCAGTTGGTAGAGCATAACCTTGCCAAGGTTAGGGTCGCGAGTTCGAGTCTCGTTTTCCGCTCCCTTTAGCTTTGAAATTTTTGCGGAAATAGCTCAGTTGGTAGAGCATAACCTTGCCAAGGTTAGGGTCGCGAGTTCGAGTCTCGTTTTCCGCTCCCTTTAGCTTTGAAATTTTTGCGGAAATAGCTCAGTTGGTAGAGCATAACCTTGCCAAGGTTAGGGTCGCGAGTTCGAGTCTCGTTTTCCGCTCCCTTTAGTTTTGAAATTTTTGCGGAAATAGCTCAGTTGGTAGAGCATAACCTTGCCAAGGTTAGGGTCGCGAGTTCGAGTCTCGTTTTCCGCTCGCAGGAGAAAGCAACGCAGGTTGTTTTCTCTTTTTTTTATGCATTTTTCTTGCAGGAAATTTTTTGTATATCTGTTGCGGGTATTATGAGGAATTTGATATATTTGCGCCTGCAATTAAGAAAATGAAGAAACATGACAACGTATGATATTTATTTCTCGGACGGCAGTTCGAGCGACAATAAGGGGTTTTCTATCAAGACTCCTGAAAAGGCCATTCACATGGCGGAAGACATGTTGGTGAAAGGCAACAGCTACATTGAAGATTACGCAGGCGGAGTGATTTCGGTCGTATCTTCCGGCGGAGAGACCGTATGGAGCAGCCCGATTCCCGAGTCGAAAAAGAAATGACACAGTTTATATTTTTAAAACCATAAGATTATGTTTTCTGGAATAGTAGAGGAATATGCAGAAGTCGTGAAGGTGGTAAAGGATCAGGAAAACCTGCACCTGACATTGAAATGTTCGTTTGTGGATGAGCTGAAGATTGACCAGAGTGTATCACATAACGGAGTGTGTCTGACGGTAGTCAGCATTCAGGACGGTACTTATACGGTAACGGCCATGAAGGAAACCATTGAACGTTCCAATATCGGCCTGCTGGCTGTAGGCGACAAGGTGAATGTGGAACGCAGCATGATGATGAACGGACGCCTGGACGGCCATATCGTGCAGGGACATGTGGACCAGACTGCAGTCTGTACGGCGGTTGATGATGCGCAGGGAAGCTGGTATTTCACCTTTAAGTATAATTTCGACAAGGAGATGGCAAAACGCGGATATTTCACGGTAGATAAAGGTTCTGTCACGGTGAACGGTGTCAGCCTGACAGTCTGCAATCCTACGTCGGATACGTTTCAGGTAGCGATTATTCCTTATACTTACGAACATACCAATTTCCATACAATTAAGGTGGGCAGTGTGGTAAATATCGAATTCGATATTATCGGTAAGTACCTGAGCCGCATGATGCAGCTTACAGAGTGATACTTTCAGTTATATAACTTCAAGGCGCAGCTTTCTGGAACGATTTCCGAAAGCTGCGCCTTGCGTTTTTTATAGGTCTTTGAGCAGTACCTCGCTGCTCTTTTCTGTAAATTCTTTGCGGGCCTGTATCAGGGTTTGCCAGGCTGTAGAATAATGTCCTGGGTCAATTTTGAAATCCTCCGCTCCGTTGGCATCCAGCTGGCTGAGGAGGGTGCCTACACTTAACTGGTGGATGTCGATTCCAGGGAGGTATTGAGGGTCGCGGGATTTTTCTTCTCCGCCGGCACCGGCTTCATAAATCAGTCGCATGTCCTGCAACTCATACAGAATACTTTTTGTCAGACGGATTGGAATCTTGTGTTCTTTGCTTAGTGCTTCTGCCGTATAAGGTCGGCCGCCGGTGGCGAATCGTTTGCAGATAGAGCTCAGAATGATGGTACAGAAAAAGTCGTGGAAGCGTCGGCTGATGTTGGCTGTTTCCTTTCCGAAGTTGAAGGTGGATATGTTCTGGCTGATGTAGCTCATTTCGGCTCCGAACAGGCAGATGCTCCAGGATATTTGTGTCCACAAAAGGAACAGAGGAATGGCAGCAAAGCTTCCGTAAATGGCATTGTAATTAGAAACCCATATCTGGCTGTTGATGTAGAAATACTGAAAGGCCTGAAAAGCGCTTCCGGCCAGAATACCCGGTAGCCAGGCATGTGCTAACTTGACTTTCGTGTTGGGCATGAAGGTGTAAAGTCCGATAAACATACCCCAGATAAGGGCATAGGGGATAAGGCGGACGAAAAATTTCAGTACCGGAGCCAATACCATGAAGTTCTGCAATTCCTTGACGTAGGTGCTCATGAAGATGGACAGACCGCTGGAGATTACGAGTAGTACCGGCAGTAGTAGAATCAAAGAAGAATAGTCAGTAATCTGTCGGAACAGACTTCGGGGTTTTTTTACTTGCCAGATGGCATTAAAGCTGCGTTCGATGTTGTCAATCAGCAGCAGGACAGTACCCAACAGCATGATGAGGCCTACACCGATAAAGATGCCGCTTTGTGCATGTTCCAGATAGGAATTAATCCAGCTGATGACAAGTTCAGCCTGTGCGCCTGTTACCCCACTGCGGAACTGTGATTCAATCAGGGTATCAAAACCGAATCCTCTGGCAATAGCAAAAAGAAGAGCTAAGATGGGGATGATGGAAAGCAGGGTGCTGTAGGTCAGTGCTGATGCACGCACCACAATACGGTCATTGATAAACTGGTTGATGGATAAGTAAATAATCTTGAGACAGGTGTATCCTTTCCATTGGAGGTGAGAAACTTCCTCTTCCCGGATGCGCCAGATACCGTCGTCCAGAAAGTGAATCAGTGATTTGAGTCGTGCGTTCATGGTGGATTGGTTTTAATGAAAAAGAAAGCAGCCGGTCTATAAGCCGGGTTCTGTCACCCTGCAAGCAGGGGAGTCTGTCATTTATCTACTCCTGCCGTCACCGGCAGGCTCTAGCGGTCCACCCTCCGACGTGGGGCGAGCAACCCTCGTTAATGCCGGTTTACATGACCTTACAACTCCTAAGATGCACAGCCCGCATATCGCTATACGGCTGGTAGGCTCTTACCCTACCTTCTCACCCTTACCTCCGGGTGGAGGCGGTTATTTTCTTCTGCATTACTCTACCCTTACGGACAGCTTTCTGTTAGGAAGTAGGATGCTCTGCGTTGCCCGGACTTTCCTCTTTTACTATATAATAATGTACCAGCGACAGACCGACCGACTGCTTTCTTCATGCAAAGGTACGCAAATAAACGGAATTTGTGCTATAATTGTCAGGATTCTTTTGATTCGGGTGTTTCGGGGAGCTGTCAGAACGGGCCGGACGAATTGTCAGCGTTGTCACTATTTCACTGGTAATGAATGTAAATTTGTCAGATATGCCAGTTAACTGCGGTTAATGCCCTTGTTTTCATTGTTAAAAGACGGAAAAAAGAATAGGGTAAGAGTACAATCGTATGGATTTTGTTCTACTTTAGCAAATGAAAAGTTAAAACAACGTCGAAATTAACATTTAAAACAATAGAAGATATGAAAACAACAACTAAGTTTGCGATTGGTTCTGTGGCAGTCGTTGCTTTGAGTGCCGGAGTGGCAGGGGTTACAGCGTATGCCATGATGGAGAAAAATCAGGATAATACTTCTTTTTATGAAAGTTTTGAAACGGCATCTCCTTTACGTACCGCAGCGTTCGATGCTTCCAGCATGCAGCCGGTAGACTTGACTAAAGCGGCAGAGAGTACGTTGAATTCCGTCGTACATATCATGTCTATCCAGCGCAGCAAGATACAGACTATTCAGGGACAACCGGATATTTTTGACTTCTTCTTCGGTGACGGTAGAGGACGTCAGCAGCAAGTACAGACTCCGGAACAGAGAGGTTTCGGTTCGGGTGTCATCATCTCAAAGGATGGTTACATCGTAACGAACAACCACGTGATTGACGGAGCGGATGAAATCAACGTGAAGTTGCACGACGGACGCGAAATGAAAGGTCGTGTTATCGGTACTGACCCGACTACTGACCTGGCACTTGTAAAGATTGAAGGAGATGACTTCCCGGCTATCGTGGTAGGTAACTCTGACAACCTGAAAGTAGGTGAGTGGGTATTGGCAGTAGGTAACCCGTTCAATTTGGGTTCTACAGTGACTGCCGGTGTGGTAAGTGCGAAGTCTCGTGGACTGGGAGCTAATCAGGTAGAATCTTTCATCCAGACCGATGCGGCTATCAATCAGGGTAACAGTGGTGGTGCATTGGTTAATGCAAAAGGTGAACTGGTAGGTATCAATGCCATGCTGTATTCTCCGACTGGTGCTTATTCAGGATACGGTTTCGCTATTCCGGTAAGTATCATGACGAAGGTAGTAACCGACTTGAAACAATATGGTACCGTACAGCGTGCTTTGCTGGGTATCGGCGGTCGTGACATGGGTGATGAAAGGTATCCGGATGAAATCAGAAAAGAGCAGAAAGAACTGGGAGCTACTGAAGGTGTACAGGTAGTCGAAGTAACCGAAGGTGGTTCTGCCGATGGATTCTTGCAGAAGAACGATGTCATCCTGAAGTTGAATGACAAGACCGTGAAGACCATGGCTGACCTTCAGGGAACATTGGCTAAGTATCGTCCGGGGGATAAAGTGAAGATCACCGTATTGCGTGACAAGAAAGAAAAGACCTTTACCATCACGTTGAAAAACTCTCAGGGAACTACTAAAGTGGTAAAACAGGCAGATATGGAACTTCTGGGAGCAGCCTTCCGTGCCGTACCTAATGAACTGAAAAAACAGTTGAACTTGGGTTATGGAGTTGAAGTGACCGGTATTGATAACGGAAGAATGAAAGACAGCGGCATCCGCAAAGGTTTCATTATTCTGAAAGCCAACGGCAAGCAGTTGCGTACCGTGCAAGATTTGGAAAATGTAATGAAAGCAGCTTCTCAGTCACCCGATCAGGTACTGTTCATGACGGGAGTATATCCTTCAGGAAGACGTGCCAACTATGCGGTAGACTTGTCGCAAGCTGAATAAAAGATATTACTGTAAGGTAAAAAGATTTGGAAAGAAAAGGCGTTCCGATTTTTCGGAAACGCCTTTTTGATGTTTTTTTCTTTTTCCGATAATATGGGTGGGAGATGAACAATTGACTTGTTTTGTCTGTTGTCATTTTAAGAATGGCGGTTGACAAAAAGAGAGCAGGTCCGTCTGTTTAAGAAAATTATAGATTCTTTCTTTGCAAATCTGCCACCTAAATAAAATTAATTTTGTACTTTTGTACCCAAATCATTTTATATAGAATGAGACAGTTAAAGATTACTAAAAGTATCACTAACCGAGAGAGTGCTTCTTTGGATAAGTATTTGCAGGAAATCGGTCGTGAAGATTTGATTACTGTAGAAGAGGAGGTAGAACTCGCTCAACGTATCCGTAAGGGTGACCGTATTGCTTTGGAGAAGCTTACGCGTGCTAATTTGCGATTTGTGGTGTCTGTGGCCAAACAGTATCAGAACCAGGGATTGAGCTTGCCTGACTTGATTAACGAAGGTAACCTGGGCTTGATTAAAGCTGCTGAGAAATTTGATGAAACTCGTGGATTCAAGTTTATCAGTTACGCCGTTTGGTGGATTCGTCAGTCTATTCTTCAGGCACTGGCTGAACAGTCGCGTATTGTACGTTTGCCGTTGAACCAGGTAGGCTCACTGAATAAAATCAGCAAGGCGTTTTCTAAGTTTGAGCAGGAAAACGAGCGTCGTCCTTCACCGGAAGAGCTGGCCGATGAGCTGGAAATCCCGGTAGACAAGATTTCGGATACGCTGAAGGTTTCCGGTCGTCACATTTCAGTGGATGCTCCTTTTGTGGAAGGAGAGGACAACAGTCTGCTGGACGTGCTGGTGAACGATGATTCTCCTATGGCCGATCGCTCCTTGGTAAATGAATCACTTTCGAGGGAAATTGACAGAGCACTTTCTACGCTAACCGAAAGAGAAAAGGATATTATCCAGATGTTTTTCGGTATTAACACGCAGGAAATGACGTTGGAAGAAATCGGCGACAAGTTTGGGCTCACACGTGAGCGTGTTCGTCAGATTAAGGAAAAGGCAATTAGAAGATTAAGACAAAATTCTCGTAGTAAGCTGCTCAAATCTTATTTGGGATAAGGTAGAGATTGATTTCCAAAAAAAACAGAAGAGATGTATGAAGGTTAGCTCAGACCTTGATACATCTCTTTTTGTATGTAGAAAGGCTTTTTCTTTGTTAATTTATATGTCTTCTTTCGGTTTTTACGCATAATTGTGTACTTTTGCCCCCAATAAATTGATGAATTATGCGTTATACAAAGTTTTTTTGTTTTCTGTTAATGATGGTATTTGCTGCTTCCGCATTCAGTAAGCAGCCGAAAGATAAGAATAAATATGGAGTGTATCTGGCTGGTGTGTCTGCTTCATTTACTGACTCATTAGTGTATTTCACAGACGTGCAGTATCTGGACAGTGCTGCTGTAGATGATAAAGGAATGTTAGTGGGCCGTGCATTGTACAGCATCCAGTTGAAGGACTATCTGGAACAGAAACAGAATGGAAAGAACCGTACTTGCTTCATGTTTTTTAGCCGTAAAAAGAAAAACGTGCAGAAGGAACTGAAGAAATTGAAGGAAAAATATACCAAGGGTGGTTCATTGTTCCTTCAGGATGTGAATGCGGAATTTAAGTTTGAAAAGCCTGATTTTGAATAATGCAGATGAAGAAATGGCTTTACACCCTGTTGGTGATCGTACTGGCCGCCTGTTCCAATGAAATTCCGGAACAACAGCCTGCGAAACGCTCCGGGCGTACGGTATTGGCTTATTTGATTTCAAATAATGCAGGAACTTCTTTAGATAACGATTTGCGAAATAACGTAATCGATATGTATGCCGCATTGGGCAATATGAAAGAATCATGCACATTGCTGGTATTTTATCGTCCTTATGCAGATGATGCTCCCTTGGGTAAGCCTACTTTAATGAGTTTCTATGCCGACGGACGCGGCAATATTAATAATGTAGCAGCTTTGACAGGTGCAGAGCTGACTTTTGATGCGGTCTGCCATGTAGCTCAGAAAAAAGAGTATACCATGAACAGTCAGATTGCAACCGATCCGGCCGTGATGGAGGAGGTGTTTACTGATATGCAGAAGATCGCTCCTTCTGATAGTTATGGTCTTATTTTAGGTTCGCATGCCACGGGATGGATGAAGGGTAATTCTGTGCAATCAAAAGCCTTTGGTGATGACGGTGGTTACAATATAGATATTCCTGATTTGGCCAATGTGTTGAAGAAAAGTTTCTCGGAAAAATTGGATTTCGTGCTGTTTGATGCCTGTATGATGGGTAATGCAGAGGTGGGCTATGAATTGAAAGACGTAACTTCACATTGTATTGCTTCCGTAATGGAGACCCCGGTGTATGGATTCCCGTATGATCAGATTCTTCCTTATTTGTATACTGAAAATATAGACTATTCTGCTGTTTGTCATGAGTTTATTTCTTTCAATAAAACAAAGGATGTTTGGGGGACATGTGCAGTGATGGATTGTAGCCAAATGGAAAATCTGGCCAGTGCGGTAAAAGCAAAACTCTCAGAGTGGCAGGATGCGCTTTCTTCTGTGTCCATGCAGAATGTACAGCAGTATGGAGCTTATGGATGGGGGCGTGATTATCGGTACTTTTCTTATGATTTGCTTGATTTCTTCCGTGAACTAGGACGGAAGAGTGGAGTGAAGAATTTAGATTTGAATGAAGCTGTGTCAACTGTGCAGTCGGCCCTGAATCAGGCTGTGATAGCTAAAGATTGCTTGTCAGGCACTGACTATGAATTTGATGGAGTCATAGTTGATGAAGCCCGTTTTTGTGGAATCGGTATGTATATTCCAAAAGAATATAATCCTTATGTTGCTAATAAAACAGCTTGGAATGATTACTACGAGCAATCCATCTCTTGGTATCATGCGGCAGGTTGGGCCGATTTAATTTTGAACTAATTACAAATTTCTTTACTCTTTGTGTGAACATTCTATCGGCTAAGTGTGTTTTTATTTATTAAAACAGCTTTATAGGTATGTGGAATTTCATCAAAGAATTACGACGTAAGGACCACCAGCGTTATCTTGGTGGACTGGATTTCTTTAAATATATTGGTCCCGGTTTGCTTGTGACCGTTGGTTTTATAGATCCGGGAAACTGGGCTTCTAATTTTGCGGCAGGAGCAGACTTCGGGTACTCCTTGTTGTGGGTGATTACCTTGTCTACTATTATGCTCATTGTGTTGCAGCATAATGTGGCTCATTTGGGAATTGTTACCGGACTTTGCTTGAGTGAGGCTGCCACGAAATATACGCCGAAATGGGTGTCACGTCCTATCTTGGGAACAGCCGTATTGGCATCTATCTCCACTTCTCTGGCTGAGATTTTGGGAGGAGCCATTGCCTTGGAAATGTTATTCGATATTCCTATTATCTGGGGTTCCCTTCTCACGGCATTCTTTGTCACAATCATGCTGTTTACCAATTCCTACAAGCGGATTGAGCGCTCTATTATTGCATTTGTGTCGGTGATAGGACTATCATTTCTCTATGAACTTTTCCTGGTTGATATAGACTGGCCTTTGGCTGCCCGTTCGTGGGTGACGCCTTCTATTCCCGAGGGTAGTCTGTTGGTGATAATGAGTGTGCTGGGGGCCGTGGTGATGCCTCATAACTTGTTCTTGCACTCGGAAGTGGTACAGAGCCGGGAATACAACAAGAAGGACGATGCTTCTATCCGTAAATTATTAAAATATGAATTCTATGACACCCTGTTCTCTATGGGAGTAGGATGGGCCATCAACAGTGCGATGATTCTACTGGCTGCAGCTACCTTTTTTGCCAATCATATCGGAGTGGAAGAGTTGCAGCAGGCCAAGAGTTTGTTGGAACCTTTGCTGGGCAATCAGGCTGCTACCATCTTTGCCCTTGCTTTGCTGATGGCAGGTATCTCTTCCACTGTGACAAGCGGGATGGCCGCCGGTTCCATTTTTGCCGGCATGTTTGGTGAATCCTATCATGTAAAGGATGTGCACTCTCGTGTAGGAATTCTACTTTCATTGGGAATTGCACTGGTTGTCATTCTGTTCATCGAGAATCCTTTCCAAGGATTGATCATCTCACAAATGATACTGAGCATTCAGCTTCCGTTTACCATTTTCTTGCAGGTAGGGTTGACCTCCTCAAAACGGGTCATGGGGCAATATGCCAACTCCCGGTGGAGCAGTTTTGTGCTTTACACCATGGCAGTGGTTGTATCTGTGCTGAATCTGGCTCTTCTTTTCTCAGAAAGTTTTTAAGCTGTCCGTAAATCGGTGCCTGACATCTTTTTCTTGTAGTGGTATGCCAGCATCAAAGCTGCCACGGCGAAGGCCAAGGCATCGGATAACGGCATGCTGAACCATACACCTTCCACGCCATAGAAGGGTGGGAGAAAAGCCAGTCCCGGAAGAAGGAAGAGCAGTTGGCGGGAAAGAGACAGGAAGATGGAAATCCGGGCCTTTCCTATGGACTGAAAGAACTGGGTGATGACAATCTGTGCACCTACCACCGGGAAGGATAGAATACCAATTCTCAGGGCCAGTGTTGCTTCATCAGTCAGTTCGTGGTTGTCGGTGAACATGCCGACAAATACGCCGGGAAACAGTTCACCGATTATAAATCCTAAGGTGGTAATGATACATCCTGCCGTGATTCCCAGTTTCAGGGTCCTTTTTACGCGGTCGAAATGCTGTGCACCATAGTTGTATCCCGTGATGGGCTGCATTCCCATAGTGATACCCATTACAATCATGACAAAGAGCATCTGGATACGGTTGAGGATGCCGAATGCACCGATGGCCATATCACCTCCATAGTTGAGCAGACGGTTGTTGATAAAAATCACGATGCAGCAGGCACACACATTCATGACGAAGGGCGACATACCGATGGCAAAAATATTGGCTATGATGTGCTGTTTCAACCGCATGCTGTGACGCTGGAAGCGGATATAAGTCTTCGGGCTGTAGAAGTGATACAATACCCACAGCATGCCGATGAACTGTGAGCAGATGGTCGCAAGTGCCGCTCCCCGGATTCCCCAGTTCAGTACAAAAATGAAAATCGGAGCCAGAATAATGTTGCAGCCTACGGTCAGCATGGAAGAAAGCATGGCTTTTTTCGGATAACCGGTGGCACGCATGATGTTGTTAAGCCCGATCATGACGTAAGAAATCGGACTGCCCAATAAAATTACCTGCATAAAATCGCGGGCATACGGCAGGGTAGCTTCGCTGGCTCCGAAGAAAAAGAGAATCGGTTCCAGAAAGATAAATGCCAATCCGCCGTAGAAGATGGCATTAATGACACAAAGAATGGCTACGTTACCGAGAATATCTTCTGCTCCCTTTTTATCCTTTTGTCCCAGTCGGATGGAAGAAAGTGTGGCACCTCCTACGCCCACCAGTGTACAGAAGGCTACCAGCAGGTTCATCAGCGGAAAGGTAATGGCCAGACCGGAGATGGCCAGGGCTCCCACACCATGACCGATGAAAATACTGTCTATGATGTTATACAAGGAAGTCAGTGTCATTCCGATAATGGCAGGAATGGAATATTCTACCAGTAGTTTCCCGATAGGGGCTTCTCCCAATATATGCGGATTGTTTTCTTTCATGTACGTTTGTTTATTTTAATTTCCAAAGTTAGGAATATGAAGCAATATTTTAGAACTTTGTACCGTTAAATCAAACTAAACATACCAATGGACAAAACTAAATGCGTAGCAGCACTTTTTGATTTTGACGGAGTCGTGATGGACACTGAGTCACAGTACAGCATCTTCTGGAATGAGGTGGGAAAGAAATACCATCCGGAATACGAGGAATTCGGAAAAATCATCAAGGGACAGACGCTGCGGCAGATTTACGACCGTTATTTTCAGGGAATGGAGCATGAACAGGCTGAAATTACAGAAGGCTTGAACCGTTTCGAGACAGAGATGCGCTATGAATATGTGCCGGGAGTGGCAGAGTTCATGCAGAGTCTTCGTGCTCATGGAGTGAAAATAGCCATAGTGACCAGCTCGAACGAGAAGAAAATGGCCAATGTGTATGCGGCACATCCTGAATTGAAGGACATGGTGGACCGGATACTCACAGCCGAGATGTTTCAGAAATCCAAGCCGGACCCCGATTGTTTTTTGCTTGGAGCAAAAGTTTTTGAAACTCTCCCGGCCAATTGCGTTGTGTTTGAAGATTCGTTCCATGGCATTCAGGCGGGAAACGCAGCAGGCATGCCTGTAGTGGGACTGAGCACCACCAATCCGGCGGAAGCCATTCAAAATCAGTGCGACCGGGTGATTCCAGATTTCACCTGTTTTACGTATGAAGAGATGATGAACTTGCTGTAAGGCTTGTCTGATTCGGAAAAATCGGCTATTTTTGCGGAAATTTTATTAATTCAGAAGAAAACTATGGCAGGATATCTTTCTGGTGATACTCGTAAGGTAACGACTCACCGTTTGATTGAGATGAAACAGAGAGGTGAAAAGATTTCCATGTTGACCTCTTATGATTATACAATGGCGCAGATTGTAGACGGCGCAGGTGTGGATGTGATTCTGGTAGGTGATTCAGCTTCGAATGTGATGGCGGGTAACGTGACGACCTTGCCTATTACCGTGGAGCAGATGATTTATCACGGAAAGTCAGTGATGCGCGGTGTGAAGCGTGCATTGGTAGTGGTGGATATGCCATTCGGTTCTTATCAGGCAGACCCGTTTGACGGGGTACGCAATGCTATCCGCATCATGAAAGAAACACATGCCGATGCCCTGAAGCTGGAAGGCGGTGAAGAAGTCATCGACGTGATTCGCCGTATCATCGGTGCCGGAATGCCCGTGATGGGACACCTGGGACTGATGCCTCAGTCTATCAATAAATACGGAACTTACGGTGTACGCGCCAAAGAAGACGCAGAAGCTGAAAAGCTGATCAAGGATGCGCGTCTGTTGGAAGAAGCCGGATGCTTTGCTCTGGTACTGGAGAAAATTCCGGCTGCACTGGCAACCCGTGTGGCTCAGGAGCTGACTATTCCGGTTATCGGAATCGGAGCCGGTGGAGGAGTAGACGGACAGGTATTGGTAGTGACTGACATGCTGGGTATGACCAAAGGATTCAGCCCGCGTTTCCTTCGTCGCTATGCTGACCTGAATACCGTAATGACCGATGCCATCGGACATTATGTAGCCGACGTGAAAGCTTGTGACTTCCCTAACGAGTCAGAACAATACTAAGATTATCACTTATAAGCCGCAGATGCATGGACTGCAAAGTCCGGTTCTTCCGGACAATTTAAAAGTCGCAGTCTGTGCATCTGTGTTTTCTATTAGATGTAGAAAAAATGTGGAACAAGAATTTTAATCTTTTGCTCATCGCTAATTTTTTCCTGTATACGGCAGTGTATATGCTGTTTCCCGCACTTCATCATTGGATGGTGTCAGAAGGAGGGTATACGGGATTTCAGGCCGGAGGGGCCATAGCCATCTTTGGAGCTTCTCTCTTTCTTTTGGGAGCTTTCAATAATTACCTGGTCGATACGTTTAAGCGTAAGAATGTGTGTACGCGCAGCCTTCTGCTGCTGGCGCTTTTGGGATTGTTGTATCCATACGCCGGAGAGTGGGGGATGATTTTCCTTTTGCGTGTGCTTCAGGGAGCCTTGTTTGGGGTGGTACTGATGGCCATGGGCAGTACCCTGGTCATCGATGTAACTCCCAGCCAGTACAGAAACAAGGCCAGTGTGGTTTTCACCTGGTCGGGGGTACTCGGTATGCTGTGCGGCATCCTGTTGGGATATAATGCAGGCTGGTATCTTTCTTTCCAGCAGCAGATTTATCTTTTTGTGGGACTTTGTGCCCTTCCGGTCGTACTGGTTTCCATGGTGGAAGTCTGTTTCCGTGCTCCGTTGGACCTTCCGTTGCTGTCGTTCGACCGTTTTCTGCTTTTCCGTACCTTGATTCCGGGGCTGAACATGATGGTGGTTCCCTTCATTTTAGGGGTGCTGTTCAGCTCGATTTTCGATACTTTTTTCTACATTTGTATCATAGCCGGATTTATCGTCTTCCTGCTGCTGGACCGCGTGGTTCGCAAGCAAGTGAACGGCCGCCTGCTGAATGGTGTCGGACTGGTATTGATGTGCGTGGCAGTATGGCTGCTGGGCTGTTCCACCGAAAAAGAAATGCTAATGGGAGCCGGTCTTCTGACCGGATTGGGCATGGGATTTTCTCTGCTTCAGTTCTTGCGGATGATGATACGTCTTCCTTTGCACTGTGAGCGCGGAACGGGCTATCACACCTATCAGTTGCTTTGGGAGTCGGGCGTCATGCTGGGCGTGTTCTTCGGAAAATACACAGAAGACAGCTCCGGACAACAGTTCCGGGCTGCATCGCTCATTTTGCTGGCTGGTCTGTTGATTTATCAGGCAGTGGTGCACGGCTATTTCATGAAACGAATGAAGAATAGATAACTTAACTAATATAAAGAATATGGCAGACGACAAGAAAATTATCTTTTCAATGGTGGGAGTGAGCAAATCATTCCAGAACAACAAACAGGTATTGAAAGACATCTACCTATCCTTTTTTTATGGCGCGAAAATCGGAATCATCGGTTTGAACGGTTCCGGTAAGTCTACTTTGATGAAAATCATTGCCGGAATCGAAAAGAACTACCAGGGTGAAGTGGTATTTTCACCGGGCTATTCTGTAGGTTATCTGGCCCAGGAACCTCAGCTTGACGACACGAAGACCGTGAAGGAAGTCGTGATGGAGGGAGTGCAGCAGGTGGTAGACACGCTGGCCGAATACGAAGAAATCAATCAGAAGTTCGGTTTGCCGGAATATTATGAAGATCCGGAAAAGATGGACGCACTCTTTGCGCGTCAGGCCGAACTGCAGGATATTATTGACGCTACCGATGCGTGGAATCTTGACAGCAAACTGGAACGTGCGATGGATGCATTGCGCTGTCCGCCCGAAGACCAGTTGGTGAAGAACCTTTCGGGAGGTGAACGCCGCCGTGTGGCTTTGTGCCGTCTGTTGTTGCAGAAACCGGACATCCTGTTGCTCGACGAGCCGACCAACCACTTGGATGCAGAAAGCATTGACTGGCTGGAACAGCACTTGCAGCAGTACGAAGGAACGGTAATTGCCGTAACACACGACCGCTACTTCTTGGATCATGTGGCCGGATGGATTCTGGAACTTGACCGTGGTGAAGGTATTCCTTGGAAGGGAAATTATTCAAGCTGGCTGGAGCAGAAGACCAAGCGTATGGAAATGGAAGAGAAGACGGCCAGCAAGCGTCGTAAGACGCTGGAACGCGAGTTGGAATGGGTGCGCATGGCTCCTAAGGCTCGTCAGGCCAAGGGTAAGGCTCGTTTGAATTCGTACGACAAACTCTTGAACGAAGATGTGAAGGAGAAGGAAGAAAAGCTGGAAATCTTTATCCCGAACGGTCCGCGTCTGGGAAACAAGGTTATCGAAGCCAAGCATGTGGCCAAGGCGTATGGCGACAAACTGCTTTTCGACGACTTGAACTTCATGCTGCCGCCTAACGGTATCGTGGGAGTTATCGGTCCGAACGGTGCCGGAAAGACAACGTTGTTCCGCCTGATTATGGGACTGGAAAGTGTGGATAAAGGCGAGTTTGAAGTAGGAGAGACTGTGAAAGTGGCCTATGTAGACCAGCAGCACAAGGACATTGACCCGAACAAGACCGTATACCAGGTAATCAGTGGCGGTAACGACCTGATTCGTATGGGTAACCGCGATGTGAATGCCCGTGCATACCTGAGTCGCTTTAATTTCTCTGGTTCTGACCAGGAAAAACTCTGTGGTATGCTTTCTGGTGGTGAACGTAACCGTCTGCACCTGGCCATGGCATTGAAGGAAGAAGGTAACGTGTTGTTGCTCGACGAGCCGACCAACGATATTGACGTAAACACTCTCCGTGCGCTGGAAGAAGGTTTGGAAGACTTTGCCGGATGTGCCGTAGTTATCAGCCACGACCGTTGGTTCCTTGACCGTATCTGTACCCACATCTTAGCTTTTGAAGGAGACAGTCAGGTGTTCTACTTCGAGGGTTCTTACACGGAATACGAAGAAAATAAGATGAAGCGTATGGGCAATGTCGAGCCGAAGCGCGTGCGTTATCGCAAGTTGATGGAAGATTAATTTTCTTTAATCGATAAATAAAAAGAAGCCTCTGGCAAGGAAACTTGCTGGAGGCTTTAAGTTTTTCAGATATTTTTTGTACATTTGGGGTATAGTTTATGAGTTCTTATAATGGTTGGAGGCATTGAAAAATGATAACACATCCTATATATAGTTATTCGCTTTGCATCGCCTTGCCGTTGATGCTGTTTTTCGGCTTTTATTTTATTTTTGCCCCGGTGCCGGACAAAGCAATCTTTAGCAATTATCTTCGTTCGCGTAGGGTAATGGGATTTGCCGTGCTATTGTTGGCTGCCAATTATTCCGTACATTTCTTTGCAGAAATCCGTTTCCAGAATGTGGATGCAGCCATCTTGATGAATCTGTCTACCTATTTCCTTTGTTACTGGCTTTTCAGTTCGGCGCTTACTACATTGCTTGATCGTTTCTATATTACGCGGCGGCGCTTTATGGTACATGTGTGTCAGTGGTTGCTGTTTACAGCCTTGTCGGGGGTGGTACTATTAGGATTGCCAAAAGGTTTGATTCAAAAAATGGGTATTCTGGTTATGTGCGTATGGCTGGTAACGTATGGATTTGTTCTGGCACGCCGGCTTATTCTGGCCTATCGTAGAGCAGTACGACTGTGTGATGATACCCATTCTGATAATGTGGGTGCTTATATACAGTGGTTGTCCATTTTTACTTATTGGGCGGTGATTTTTGGAGTAGGGTGTGGCCTATTGACCTTCCTTCCTGACAAATATGTGTATATCTGGATTCTGTCGTCTGTTCCTTTTTATATTTATCTTTATTGCTCCTATATGAACTATCTGTTGTTCTACGAGCAAGTGGAGCAGGTCTTCGAGTCAGAAATGCCATCGGAAGGAGATGTTTCAGCTATGGCGATAGGGGAAATGCAGGCTCTTCCTCCTAGTTTCTCTGACATTGCAGAAAGACTGGCTGTCTGGATAGAAGAGAAGGGCTATCTTAAATTAGGGCTGACACTGAAAGAGCTTTCAGAAATACTGAAGACTAACCGTACTTATCTTTCCAGTTATATTAAGCTGGTTTATCAGTTGTCATTCCGTGAATGGATTTCCAGTCTTCGGTTGGAATATGCAAAGACTATGCTGAAGGAATGTCCGGAATTGACGATTGCTGAAATTGCAGAAAAGTCAGGTTTCCAGTCGGCCAGCCATTTCATACGTCTGTTCAAAGAAAAAGAAGAGTGTTCGCCAGCCCGTTGGAGGAAGAAGTAAATCGGTAGCTGTACACAAAAATGCATTGAATAAAGAAATGAGAATGCTTTGAATGAGACAGATGGAATATCCTGTCAGGAATTGCAATGAATTTTAAATAATCAGGGGTAAATATTGGCTCTTGGATATTTTTCGTATCTTTGTATAAAGGCTTGAATCAAATAAGTATTTGCCGTTTCCCGTTATTCATTATTAATTGTCTAGTATGAAATATCCAATCGGAATACAGAATTTTGATTACATCATGGAAGACGGTTATGTCATCGATTGGAACAAGTATAAATAGAAACACATTAACTAATATGGAAAAGAAAATACCCTTTGCTTCTGATGTAATTTTGATTGATGCAGCTTTCCTTGACCGTGTGGGGAAGGATATGGCGGCACATTTCGCACCGTTGGTGGGGCGTGAACTACCTAAGGCTGATTTGGCCGTGTTGCTGGAGTGCCTGGTTTTGGATGCCGGAATTGAGCCGGGCAAGAATGAGATACAGGTAATTTTTGTGTATGATGAGGAGCATAGCCGGATGAATTTCTGCCTTCCTTCCGATTTGGAAAAAGAGGTTCACGGTATGGCATTCCAGAGCCGCCTGGGCGAGTTTGCGCTTTATGCTTTCCAGCCTTCGGATATGGCCCGTCGGGAGGACTTGTTTACGGAATCACTGCAACTGCTGACCGAATCGAAAGATGCACGCCGAATCATGCTGGTGCCCGATGAAGAGGGATATGGGACTGCTGTGGAGCAGCAGGCAGCAAAGATAAAGGGAAAAGATGGTGTGACGGTGTTCGGTATGAATCCTCCGGCACACGATTATGAATATTCCTTTGAAATGTTAGGATTTGCCATTCTTCAGTCGTTGGGCATCCGGGCAGAGGAACTTTAATCTTTGTGGAGGCATGTCGGATTTCCGTTTGAAAGCTTTCTATAGTGTGGCACGAAACCTTAGTTTTACCAAGGCTTCGCAGGAGTTGTTTGTGAGTCAGCCGGCAGTGACCAAGCATGTTAGGGAACTGGAGAGTCTCTATGGTGTGCGTCTGTTCGACCGGAAGGGAAATTCCATTTCGCTCACTGAGGCTGGAAAATTGCTGATGGAGCACTGCGAACGGATTTTGGACGATTACCGCAAGCTGGAGTACGACATGCACCAGTTGAACAATGAGTATGCGGGAGAGTTACGGTTAGGGGCCAGTACGACAATCTCACAGTATGTGCTTCCGCCTGTGCTGGCTGCTTTCACGGAGCGTTATCCCAAGATGAGTGTGTCATTGATGGACACCAATTCGCGCAATGTGGAGAAGGCTTTGCAGGAGCATACCATTGATGTGGGTATGGTGGAGGGAGTGTTCCGTCTGCCCAGCCTGCGCTACGACCCGTTCTTGTGCGATGAACTGGTGCCGGTAGTTTGTCCGCGCGGCCATTGGGCCGGAAAGGAGGAACTGACGCTGGAAGAGTTTGTTCGTGTGCCATTGGTGCTTCGTGAGCGAGGTTCCGGCACGCTGGATGCCATTGAGATGGTATTGGCAGAGCAGGGGCTGAAGCTTTCTTCGCTGAACGTGCGGATGCACTTAGGCAGTACGGAAGGTATCAAGTCGTTCTTGCGGTGCAGCAACTGTATGGGTATCGTGTCAATCTGTGCTCTCGAGAGGGAACTGAAGGAAGGAGACTTTCAGGTGATTGACATTGAGGGCTTGCAATTCAAGCGGCATTTCTGTTTTGTATCGGCTCAGGGACAGGAGTCGGATACGGTATTGAATTTTATGCGTTTTGTCCGGCACTTCCTTTCCGGAAAGTAAAGGCCGGACAAAACGTGTCTTTTTATTTCTTTCCGAATTCAGGATCGATTTTCAGCAGGGCGGTAACGCCGAAGGTGGCCAGTGTGCACACCATAATCCAAATGAAGAACAGCTGGTAGCCTAAGGTTTCTTGCATCCAGCCGGCTATCATGCCCGGCAGCATCATGCCCAAGGCCATGAAGGCGGTACAGATGGCATAGTGCGAGGTCTTGTGTGTGCCGTTGGCAAAATAAATAAGGTAGAGCATGTAGGCCGTGAATCCGAATCCGTAGCCGAACTGTTCCACAAAGATGCAGCTGTTCACGATGATTAAGTTGTCGGGCTGGGCGTAACTCAGGTACACATAGACAATATCGGGCAGGGAGATGGCCCATACCATCGGCCAGAGCCAGCGGCGCAGTCCGTGGCGTGCTACGGCAATGCCTCCCAGGATACCTCCCAAGGTGAGACCGACAATGCCGAGCGTTCCTTGGGCAAAGCCTATCTGTGCCGTGGTCATGCCGAGTCCTCCTTGTTCCACTGGGTCGAGCAGGAAGGGAATGCCCATCTTGACTAACTGTGCCTCGGGCAGGCGGTAGAGCAGCATGAACAGAATGGCGGTAAGCGCCTGTTCTTTCTGGAAGAAGGAACGGAAGGTGAGCAGGAAATCGGTCAGTATGCTCCGGGCTTCTCCTTGTCGGGCGACCGACGGACAGTCCTGGTCAGGACAGGGCAGTACGAAGGAATGGTAGAGCCACAGAGCCAGCAGGCAGCCTGCTAACGTGAAGAAGGTGATGCTCCAGGCGTACGATGTGCGTCCGGTCATTTCTTCCAGCCAGCCGGCCAGCATAATGAGCAGTCCTTGTCCGGCGATGGTGGCAAAGCGGTAGAACGTGCTGCGGATGCCCACGAAGAAGGCTTGCTGATGCGGGGTAAGGCCTAACATGTAGAAGCCGTCGGCGGCGATATCGTGGGTGGCAGAACTGAAGGCTACGAGCCAGAATACCGCCAATGTGGTCTGGAAGAAATGGCTGGTGGGGATGGTGAAGGCAATGCCGGCCAGTCCGGCACCCAGCAGCAACTGGGTAGTGACAATCCACCACCGCTTGGTGCGGAGCAGGTCGACAAACGGGCTCCACAGAGGCTTGATGACCCAGGGCAGGTTCAGCCAGCTGGTGTAGAGGGCCACCTCCGTGTTCGAGATGCCCATTCGTTTGTACATCACCAGCGATAAAATCATCACAGCTACGTAGGGAAGTCCTTCGGCAAAGTAGAGCGAGGGTACCCAGTACCAGGGAGAGCGTGTGCGCATAGTCGGTCGTTTTTAGTATAACTTACGTATTTCAGCTCCCTGGTAGTAATGCAGCAGAATTTGGTCGTAGGAATATCCTTTTTCGCCCATCACGGCAGCACCGATCTGACAGAGTCCCACACCGTGTCCCCATCCGGCACCGGTCAGTTCGAACCATTCGGGCACTCCGTTCACTTCCGGTCCCTTGTCGACCACAAATGCCGAGCTGAACAGGTGGGTAGGTGAGAGGGTGCGTCGTATTTCCAGTTCCTTTCCGATGGTCATTGTTTTCAGGGTTCCTACAATTTTCAGCCGGCTGATACGTCCAGATTTTCCACGCTCTACGGGGATAAGGTCGAGTATCTCTCCGTAATCGCTCTTGGTATGCGTGGCAATCAGTTCGGCCAGTTCGGTTTGCGTGTATCTCACCTTCCAGCGGTAGAAATCGTGTGTCTCCTGGTCGTAGTTGTTGAGTATCTGTGAAAGGATTTTCGGATCGGTGGTGTGGCAGAAAGACTCCGGACGCTGGCGTATCCATCGTTCGGCTTCTTCCTCTTGGGTGAGGTCGGGCAGGGGGGCATCCGTGTTCAAATCGCGCACGGCACTGAGGTAAGGATAATGCTTGTCTTCCCAGCAGTAGTTGAACTCTTCGGTCACTCCGCCGCAGCACTTCGAGAAACGGGCGTCGCAGATGGCATGCTTGTGCATGAGTACCTGGCCGCGTGTTTCTTTTACGGCTTCCACCACACTCTGGTTGGAGGCACGGGTAATGCCCTGATAGCGCTGGCAATGGTCGTCGGCGCATACGTCGAAGATGGTATGGTCTTCGCGGTCGTACCAGCGGATGTATTCTGTTTCAGTCTTGAGGAAGGGAAAGAAGTTGCTGCCCTGTTTGCTGAGGGCCTTCCGCTTTTCAATCTGTGCTAAAAGCCAGCTTCGTGAGATGACGGCATGAGCTTTCAGGAACTCCAGGGAAGAGGTGGCGTTCATCTCGGACGAGATGACGCTGGTGAGGTAGTCTTCTGCCGGCACCTGGTTGATGGCGGTAATCTTTCCTTCGTCTACCACCAGACGCAGGGTGCCGAGGAAGGTTTGTGTTTCCTGGCGTTCCCAGTGGAAATTGATACCGATGGTTACGTCTTCGAGTGAGAAGGAGGCATCGTCTTCCAACGGGGTGAAGGTCAGTTCCCGGTACACGTTGCCGTTCCAGGAAATTCCTCCTTCGTCGAAGGATACACGTTGCTTGCCCGATACGGTTTCTCCTTTGGCCAGAAATTTGGCATTGAGTGTAAAGGCTATTTCAAGGGCATTGACGATGCCCACGTTAATTTCAGGTTCTTTCATGATGCTTAATGTGTTACTTCGTGGTAGATTTGGCGGAGCGTGTCAGCGTCCAGTTTTTGAAAATCTTCTTCGCGGGCTGTCACAAGGATGCCGGCCATATCGAGGGCGCCGGGACTGACTATCAGCTGTGCGTCGCCTTCGGCAGTGTAGCACTGCGGACGATGGGCTGTGCGCGGAATGTAGACGGTGACAAATCCGTAGCGCGGGTTGTTCCAGGCAAAGAGGTTGTAGCGTGGCTCGGTTTCTCCTTCGTGCAGGGGCAGGCTGTGCAGGTAGCTGTCAATCAGCCGTACACCAGTGGCCAATCCTCCCTGGGTAATGAAGGCCCGTATCGGACAGAAGTATCCTTCGATGTCGTAGGCGATGCAGGATTTGCCGTCGGAGAGGGGTTCGAAACCTTTTTCTACCGCTGTGCTCATCAGTTTTTCCCATTGGCGGATGAGGGGTACATCTTCCTGGCGTACGGCCTGGAAATGGAAGTGGTCGGGGGCAGAAGCACCGCATTTGGCTCCGTTGTAGAATACGGTGTAGCCGCTGGCAAAGTTCTTCTCCAGCCAGTCGACCAGGCGTTCGGGCAACCGGCGCGAAGTCTTGTCGGCCAATGTCTGCCACTGGTGACTTTCCGTGGAGATGGTGAGGTGTCCCGGCAGGATGGGGTAAGGATTCAGTCGCAGGCTGAAAGGTTCGTCCAGCTGGATGCGGACAGACTCTTGCTCTTCCGGCTTGTGGCTCAGGCAGAGGAAGCAGGGACGGGCAGCGATGGAAGCCTTGTCTACTTTGGCACAGGTGGAAACGGCGCGTGCCGGATTGAACTGCACGGTGATGTCGTTCGTTCCGAGTGAAAGTGTGCGGGTCTGTACGTGCGCCAGTGCTTCGTAGTTTTTGCGGGCCAGTGGCCATGTGTCGAGCTGGTGACGGATGAAGGTTTCGGCAGAAGCCGCAGGGGCTGCATCTTCCCATGAAAGAGGGTGACGGAGCAGGGCCTGGCGTTTCCGTATTTCCAGGGTACGCAGGCTATCTTTGTAGCTGTTGTTTTGGTTCTGCTTCTCGATGCTCAGGGCCGCGTCGGAATTGCCTTCCCAGCGACGGCACAAATAAAGTACGTCGTAGATACGTCCGATACGGTATTCCCGGGAGAAAGCCAGTCCTAAGGCATAATCTTCGCCGTAGCTGGTGTTCGGTACACGGATTTTCCGCAGCAGCGGTGTGAAGAAGGCCCGTGGGGCACCCAGTCCGTTGATGCGGAGGGCGTTGTTGTGTCCGTTGGTATCGGTCCATTCCTTGTGGTCGATGACGCCCGGCGGTAATGTTTCCAGTTGGAAGTTGGTCATGCGGTAAGAGCCGATGACCATGGCGCAGCGTTCCCGGCGGAACTTGTCGACAATGGTCTGGAGGGTAGACGGACTGCTGTACAAGTCGTCGCTGTCGAGCTGTACGGCAAAGCGTCCGCAGAGAGGGTGATGCACACCCAGGTTCCAGCATCCGCCGATGCCCAAATCGTCACGTTCGGGAATGAGATGAATCACTTTTTCGTTTCCGGCGTATTGGTCAATGCACTCCGTGGTACCGTCGGTAGAATGGTTGTCGATGACAATCAGGTTGAACGGGAAGTCTGTTTCCTGCTTCAGTACCGATTCAATGGCGTCGGCAATGGTACGGATACGGTTGCGCACGGGGATGATGACCGAAGCTTCGTATGCAAACTCGCCTTCCGACAAATCGATTTCGCGCTCCACCGGGGGCAGGAAGGCATGAATATTTTTCAGGTAATAAGTAAATGCCGTTTCCCGTTCCAGTTGTACGCTCCGGTTGCGCGGGTCTACGTAATCAAACTGTTTTTCGCCCGACAGGCGGGTGTCTTCTTCAATTTCGGTATAAAGGAACTCACGTATGTGTGTCAGTTCGTATTTCTGTGAAAGTGCCAGCCGCACGGCATACAAGGCAGAATACTGGTATTCGGGCTGGTGAGTGATAGTGTCGAACGCTTCCTGCAAGGCCGCCGTCTTGAAGAGCAGCACCGAGCCGAAGTCAAAGTCATCGCGCACGCTTCCCGGCTGGTAGTCGATGACCGGATGAGGCTTTCGTACTCCCTCTGTCACCTGATAATGGTCGGCATAAACCATGCCCGATTCCGGTGAGGCTAAATAGTCGCACATGCGCTCCAGTGCCATATAGCCCATATCTAATGTGTGGGGCTTGGTATAAATAAGGAGGTAGGGAGTGCGGGTGAGGGCAAGCATCTGTCGGATGCCTTCGGTATGCTGAAAGGAGAAAGAGGGAAGAAAATGGCATTTCTCCGTAGGAATGTCGTTGTCCTCCGGATGGTCAGTTAGTAAGAATATCTGGTCTGTTCGGGAACTCTCCGTCAGGCCTTTGATGGTTTTATTCTGCTGGTTATCACTTCCGTATAAAAGGAAGCAAGTTACTTGGTTATTCATAATTTAATACATTTATACGTACAAAGATAGGCAATATATCTTATTTTTTCCCTAACTTTGTACGCTAAATATGTGGAATATGCGCAGTGCTTTCGTTTAAGGAACCGGGAATGTCTCAGTACTTCCTCGAAAGTACTCTAGTACTTCCTTGGCAGTACTCCAGTACTTCAGGGGAAGTACTCCAGTCCTGATAAGGGAGGACTGGAAGTGAGTAAAAGCCTGTGGCATAAAGAAGTAAAGAGCGCTATGACGAAAAAAACTCCTTTATTAGGCAAAACATTGGGCGAGCTGAAAGCCATTGTGCAGGATTTGGGAATGCCTAAATTTACTGCCGGGCAGATTGCATCGTGGCTGTACGACAAGAAAGTAAGCTCCATTGAAGAGATGACAAACCTTTCGCTCAAAAACCGTGAGCGGCTGATGGAGAACTACGAGGTGGGGGCCAGTGCACCGGTGCATGAGATGCGTTCGGTAGACGGAACGGTGAAATACTTGTTCTGTACGCCCGAAGGTGATTACATAGAATCCGTATATATTCCCGATGACGACCGGGCTACTTTGTGCGTGTCGTCACAGGTGGGATGCAAGATGAACTGTAAATTCTGTATGACCGGAAAGCAGGGATACACGACCAGCCTGACAGCTGCACAGATTCTGAATCAGATTTATTCTGTGCCGGAACGGGATACGCTGACCAACGTGGTGTTTATGGGCATGGGCGAACCGTTCGACAACCTGGACGAAGTGCTGCGTGCCTTGGAAATCCTGACTGCCGATTATGGCTACAAATGGAGTCCGAAGCGTATCACGGTTTCTACCGTAGGACTGCGGAAAGGGCTGGAGCGTTTCCTGGAAGAAAGTGACTGCCACCTGGCCATCAGTCTGCATTCTCCTTTCCCTTCCCAGCGCAGGGAACTGATGCCGGCAGAGAAGGCTTTCTCCATTACCGAGATGGTAGAGATACTTCGTCGGTATGATTTCAGCAAGCAGCGCCGTCTGTCTTTTGAATACATTGTGTTCAAGGGGGTGAACGACAGCCTGATTTATGCCAAGGAACTGGTGAAGTTGCTCCGTGGACTGGACTGCCGGATGAACCTGATTCGTTTTCATGCCATCCCGAACGTGGATTTGGAAGGAACGGATATGGAGTCGATGATTGCTTTCCGTGATTACCTGACACAGCACGGCTTGTTTGCCACCATTCGCGCTTCACGCGGAGAAGATATTTTTGCGGCTTGCGGCATGCTTTCTACCGCCCAGCAGCAGGCAGAGAAAAAAGAGAAAGAAAGTGAAACCTTTTAATACAAGAAACATAATGAAACGAATGACATTTTACCTTGGGATGGCCCTGGCGGTGCTGTCGCTTGCTTCCTGCCGCAACGGAGGGAAGAGTATCATTACTCCGGTGTCAAGCGGACGCCCGTATGAAGTGATGGTGGTGGCCGATGACAAATGCTGGATGAGTCCGGATAGTGCACTGTTTCATGTGCTGGACACGGATGTGCCGGGATTGCCTCAGGCTGAACGCTCTTTCCGTATTTCGCGTGTGCGGCCTGACTTTTTTGACCGTTCGGTGCGTCTGTTCCGTAACATCATTATCGTAGATATTCAGGACATCTATACGCAGCCCAAATTCAAGTATACGCGTGATGCCTATTCGTCTCCGCAGATGATTATGACTATTCAGGCACCTAACCAGAAGGAGTTTGCAGACTATGTTTCGAAAAACGGTCAGGTGATTATTGACTTCTTTACCCGTGCCGAAATGAACCGTCAGGTGAAGTTGCTGGAGAAAAAACACAATGAAACACTTTCGGCCAAGGTACAGAGCATGTTTGATTGCGACATCTGGATGCCGGTGGAAATGGAATCGTACAAGCAAGGTGAGAATTTCCTGTGGGCTTCGAGCAACCTGAATGACTTGAACTTTGTGATGTATGCCTATCCGTTCCGCGACCACGATACGTTTACCAAAGAGTATTTCATTCATAAACGTGACTCCGTGATGAAAGTCAACCTGCCAGGTGCGCGTGAAGGCATGTACATGGAAACAGCCGATTCTATGTTTGTTGAGACGCGCAACATTGCCGTGAAGGGAGACTATGCATTCGAGGCCCGCGGATTGTGGGAAATGAAGAACGATGCCATGGGTGGTCCGTTCGTATCGCATGTGCGGGTAGACCGTGACAATGCACGGGTTATCGTGGTGGAAGGTTTTGTCTATAACCCGGGCAAGCTGAAACGTGACCAGATTCGCAAGCTGAATGCGGCGTTGTATACACTGAAGCTTCCTTCAGAAAAAGAAGTGTCGGAGATTCCGGTAGATAATTCCATCTCGGAAGAACAAATCAAACAAGAAGCTGAACAGAATAAGCAATAAATATGGAAAATCGTAAAATTAGAGTGGGAATCACTCATGGAGATATAAACGGGGTAGGCTATGAAGTGATATTGAAGACTTTCTCTGACCCCACCATGCTGGAACTTTGTACGCCGGTGGTGTACGGTTCTCCCAAGGTTGCTGCGTATCACCGCAAGACCATGGAGATACAGACCAGTTTCAGCATTGTAAATTCTGCTGAAGAGGTGCAGGACGGAAGAGTGAACGTGGTGAACTGCATAGAAGAGGAGTTGAAGGTGGAACTGACCAAGCCGACTCCCGAAGCTGGAAAAGCGGCACTGGCTGCACTGGAAAGAGCGTTGGCCGATTACCGGGAAGGCCTGTTCGATGTGCTGGTGACAGCTCCTATCAACAAGCATACCATCCAGTCGGATGCGTTCCATTTCCCGGGACATACGGAATACATTGAAGAGCGTGTAGGTGAAGGACAGAAGGCCTTGATGATTCTGCTGAAGGGTGATTTCCGTGTGGCACTGGTGACTGGCCATGTACCCGTGCGTGACATTGCCGGTGAACTGACCAAAGAACTGATTATGGAAAAGATGGAGATTTTCCATCGTTCGCTGAAGAAAGATTTCGGCATCGACAATCCGCGTATTGCCGTGTTCTCACTGAATCCTCATGCGGGAGACAATGGACTGTTAGGAACGGAAGAGCAGGAAGTGATTATTCCGGCCATGAAAGAGATGATAGCTCGCGGTGTGCAGTGCTTCGGACCGTATCCTGCCGATGGTTTCATGGGTTCAGGTAATTATACGCATTTCGACGGTATTCTGGCCATGTATCATGACCAGGGACTGGCTCCGTTCAAGGCACTGGTCATGGATGAAGGTGTGAACTTCACTGCCGGTCTGCCTATCGTACGTACTTCGCCTGCTCACGGTACGGCATACGATATTGCCGGAAAAGGCATTGCTTCGGAAGATTCTTTCCGTCAGGCAGTGTACGTGGCCATGGATGTGTTCCGCAACCGTGCCTGGGAAAAAGAAATCAGTGCCCGTCCGTTGCGCAAGCAGTATTATGAGAAACGAGATGACAGTGATAAACTGAAATTAGACAGTATAGAAGAGGAATAACATGAAGTTTGCAATCATATCAGCAGGGGAAGGTTCCCGGCTGGCACAAGAAGGAGTTCAGTTGCCCAAACCACTGGTGCAACTGAACGGTATGGCCATGATTGACCGTCTGATTCACATCTTTGCGAAGAACGGAGCAGAAGAAGTGGTGGTCATTATCAACAATGAGGTGGCTTTGACAAAGGAACACCTGAGCAAGCTGGAAAAAACATCGGAAGTGCCTTTGCGGGTTATTGTCAAGACAACGCCCAGCTCCATGCACAGTTTTTACGAACTGAGCCGTTACCTGAAGGACGACCGTTTCTGTCTGACTACGGTCGACACGATTTTCCGGGAAGAGGAGTTTTCACGCTTTATTGATGCTTTCAAGGCTTTTGAAGGGGATGGCATGATGGCCGTTACGGATTACATCGACGACGAAAAACCATTGTATATCGGTACGGACGAAGACCGCAATATTACCGGTTTCTATGATACTTTGCAGCCTGATACGCGTTACATTTCAGGGGGAATCTATTGCCTGTCGCCCAACTCAATCGTGACATTGGAGAAATGTATGGCGCAGGGTATGTCGCGCATGCGTAATTTTCAGCGTCAGCTGGTAGCCGACGGCCTTCGGCTCAAGGCTTATCCTTTCTCAAAGATTTTGGATGTGGACCATGCGGGGGACATTGTAAAAGCAGAGGCTTTTTTGAACGGACAAGATTAAAAACAGAATAAACCAATATTGATTTTTTGCGTAAAATCTAGAAATAAGAATAACAAGATAGAATGTGTAAAAGAGGAGAGAAGATTCGGGTGGTTGGTGTGAGCCGTGGTAATGAATATTCCCCGAATCACGTAGACAATGATGCGGCAATCCTTCGGCTTGCGGCAGAAGCATTGGAGAGAATGGGGTGTGAGGTGACAATTTATCCGGAAAAGGAATTTGTTGCTCAGAACATAGAGGGTGAATTTATTTTCGACATGGCTCGCGACCGCGCCACCATTGAGCGGTTGAAAAAACTGGAAGACGGGGGTGCCCTGGTGGTGAACTCTGCGTATGGCATTGACAACTGTGTCCGTCAGCAGATGACGGAGCTGCTGGTGGCAAATGAAGTGCCACATCCCCGGAGCTTTATTATTTCTACTGATGAGAAGTTTACTCCTTCCGTGTTCCCTTGCTGGATTAAGCGAGGCAATTCGCATGCCATGGTGAAAGAAGACGTGGTGTACGTGGAATGTCGGGAAGAAGCAGAAGTGGTGATGGCCGATTTCCGGAAACGGAACATTCCGGTGGCAGTAGTCAACGAACACCTGGTGGGAGATTTGGTGAAGTTCTACGGGGTACAGGGAACGAATTTCTTTTATACCTTCTATCCAACGGAACAGTCACACAGCAAGTTCGGACTGGAAGCCATCAACGGAGCCACGAGAGGTTTCCCGTTCGATGTCAAGCAGCTTCAGGCATACGCCAACAAGGCAGCCGAGGTGCTGAATGTGCCTGTATACGGAGGCGACTGTGTGGTATCGGCTACCGGTGAAATCCGCATCATCGACTTTAACGACTGGCCCAGCTTTGCCCGTTGCCGTGAAGAAGCCGGACCGGAAATCGCCAAGTGTATCTATAATCGTATTATCCACAAATTAGAAAAATAATGAGTACGGAGAAAAAAGGAGTAGAGGCTTCTTTCAAGTCCATGGATACAGAAGAGTTTCTGGACATCCATTTCAATCGCCCAATAGGTTATGTGTGGGCGTTGTTTTTCCAGCGTTTCGGGGTACATCCCAATGTAGTGACCATCCTGTCCATCATTTTAGGCGTAGCGGCAGGAGTGATGTTTTATTATCCCGACATGACGCATACGCTGATTGGTATTTTCCTCTTGATGTGGGCCAACCATTATGATAGTTGCGACGGGCAGCTGGCACGTATGACCGGCAAGAAAACCCGCTGGGGACGTATGCTCGACGGATTTGCCGGTGACCTTTGGTTTATCACCATCTATGTCGCCATCTGTCTGCGTCTGATGAACCAGCCGCTTCCTTTCCATCTGGGAGAGGCTTCCGGACAGACCTGGAGCATATATATATGGCTGATAGCCTGGTTCTCAGGTACGGTGTGCCATAGCAAGCAATGCACGCTGGCCGATTATTACCGTAACATCCACTTGTTCTTCCTGAAGGGAAAGGCAGGTAGTGAGCTGGATAACTTCAAACAGCAACGTGAGATTTTCCATAGTCTGCCGTGGAAAGGCAACTTCTGGTGGAAGGCCTTCCTGTATTTTTATGGCAACTATACCCGCAAGCAGGAACAGATGACTCCCAACTTCCAGCGTTTCTACGCTTTTGTGCAGGAACGTTACGGTGACAACATTCCTCAGGAGCTGCGCGATGAGTTCCGTGCCCTGAGCTTGCCGTTGATGAAGTACACCAACATCCTGACATTCAATACCCGCGCGATAGCCCTTTACATCAGCCTGCTGATAGGAGAACCGTGGTTGTATTTCATTTTCGAGATGGTGGTGATGACCAGTCTGTTTGTGTACATGCGTCGTCGTCATGAGGCATTGTGTGCATATCTTTACCATAAATACGCCAAGTGATGAAGGAAAAGTTTCGGAATATATTCTGGTTTTTCGGCATCTTTGCCATTGTGGTTATGCTCTGCACGTTCGATATGGACTATCAGGAGTTGTGGCAGAACTTGCGCAAGGCAGGGGTGTGGTTTCCGGCCGTGATTCTTCTGTGGGTGTTCATCTATTACCTGAATGCCTGGTCATGGTATGTCATTATCCGCGACGGGAAACATGCCAAGGTGCCCTTCTGGAAGGTCTATAAGCTGACCGTATCCGGTTTTGCCCTGAACTATGCCACTCCGGTGGGACTGATGGGCGGTGAGCCGTACCGAATCATGGAGCTTACGCCTTACGTAGGTGCTAGCAAGGCCACCTCGTCGGTTATTCTCTATGTGATGATGCACATCTTTTCTCATTTCTGGTTCTGGCTGGTATCGGTCGTCTTGTTTGTGATTTTTGAACCGGTGAACTGGGGGATGGGGATCATGCTCTCGGTGGTGGCTTTCTTCTGCCTGCTGGCCATTTATTTCTTTATGAAAGGCTATCGCAACGGAATGGCGGTACGCACGTTCAAGCTGTTGTGCCGTCTGCCTTATGTGAAACGCTGGGCCAGCCGTTTCCTGACTGAAAAGAGAGAGACGCTGGAACGCGTGGACGCACAGATTGCCGCACTTCACAAGCAGCGGAAAAGCACGTTCTACGTGGCATTGGGACTGGAGTTCATGGCGCGTATTGTGAATTGTGCCGAAGTGTTCTTTATCCTGAACATTCTGACCGACCATGTGAGCTTCCTGTCCTGCATCCTGATTATGGCCTTCACTTCCTTGTTTGCCAACCTGTTCTTTTTCTCGCCCATGCAGCTTGGGGCACGCGAGGGAGGATTTGCACTGGCGGTAGGAGGGCTGGCCATTCCGAGTGCGTTTGGCATCTATACGGGACTGATTACCCGTGTGCGTGAATTGATATGGATTGTAATTGGCGTGTTGCTGATGAAAGTCGGCAACGGTACCCCAAATAAGACTAAAGATGAGTAAACTGACAGATGTAAAAGGCGTAATCTTTGATTACGGAGGAACTATCGATACGAACAGCCGCCACTGGGCGGAAGTGTTGTGGAGCAAGTATGAAGAATTTCAGGTGCCGGTGGACAAGGCGAGTTTCCGTGAGGCATACGTGCACGGGGAACGTACGCTGGCCCGTGTGCCGCTGGTCAAGCCGGAACATAATTTCCACGATGTGCTGCGCATCAAGACCGACATTCAGATGAAGTACTTGGTGGAACAAGGCAAGCTGGACGGAGAAGAAGCCCGCCGGGAAGACTATGCCGGGAAAGTGGCCGACAGCTGCTACCGCTATGTGCTGGACGTGCTGGAACACACCCGTCCCGTAGTGAAGTCACTTTCCGAACGCTACAAGCTGGTGCTGGTATCCAACTTCTACGGAAATATCCAGACCATCCTGAAAGACTTCGGCTTGTTTGATTTCTTTGCCGGCATCATAGAATCGTCGGTAGTGGGAGTACGCAAGCCCGATCCTGCCATCTATCGGCTGGGTGTGGAAGCCATGGGGCTGCCTGCCGGAAATGTGCTGGTGGTAGGCGATTCCTTCTCCAAGGACGTGGTGCCCGCAAAGGCTGTCGGCTGCAAGGTGGCCTGGCTGAAAGGTGAAGGCTGGGGCAACGAAGAAATAGATGAAACACTTCCGGATGTAATCATCACCGACTTGCCGGAACTTTTGTCGTATGTATAAAGGAGGGGCAAGGATGAAGAAAAAAGGAATTGCCCTGGTGGAACGCCAATACCTGTTCCCCTTTGTACTGATTACCTCACTCTTTTTCCTGTGGGGATTTGCCCATGCCATTCTGGACGTGCTGAACAAGCATTTTCAGGAACTGCTCACCATCACCCGTACCCATTCGGCCATGATTCAGGCCACGATGTACATGGGTTATTTCATCATGGCCATTCCGGCCGGATTGTTCATCAACCGTCACGGATACCGTAAGGGTGTGGTGCTTGGATTGTTGCTCTACGGAATAGGCTCGTTGTTGTTCATTCCCGGACAATATATAGCTTCGTTCAATATGTTCCTGTTCTCGTTATTCGTCATCGGATGCGGACTAACCTTCCTGGAAACGGCCGCCAATCCGTATGTGACGGAGTTGGGAGCACGGGAAACGGCTGCCAGCCGACTGAATTTCGCTCAGTCATTCAACGGGCTGGGATGTATCTTTGCACCGATTCTGACCGGTCTCTTGCTTTTCTCCGACGAAGACAAAGGAGCAAGCGGTAATGTGGCTCTTCCGTATGCCGTGATGGGAGTGATTGTCCTGCTGGCTGCGCTGGCTTTTATGCGCGTACGTCTGCCGGAAATTCCTCATGAGGAGGAAGTGGATAGTGAAGGCCATCGCGTAGGTCTGTGGGCGCATAAGCTTTTTGTGTTCGGACTGGTTGCACTGTTTGCCTACGAGGTATCCGAGATTTCCATCAATAGTTTCTTTATTAACTACGTGACGGAAGTTGGCTGGATGAATGCCCGCGATGCTTCACTGGTACTTTCGTTCGGCGGATTGGGACTGTTCATGGTAGGACGTTTCGTGGGAAGCTGGATTATGCGCCGTGTCCGTGCCGAGAAGATGCTTTTCTGGTGTGCTACGGGAACAGTCATCACCACCCTGCTGGTGATTCTGGATTTAGGCTCCGTATCGTTCGTGGCCCTTCTTTGCGGCTATGCCTTCGAGGCCATCATGTTCCCCACTATTTTTGCCCTTTCGCTGAAAGGGCTTGGCAGTCATACGAAGCGCGCCTCTTCCTTCCTGATGATGTCGCCGGTGGGCGGTGCCGTAGGCCCCGTGCTTATGGGACTGGTAGGAGATTGTGCCGACATGCACTGGGCATTCATCGTGCCTTTTGCCGGCTACGTGGTGGTGTGGTTCTATGCCCGTCATATAATGATTCAGAAAAACTGATGCCGCTTTCTTTGGCGGTCATGTCATTCATGATAAAGAAGCGCGAAACCCTTCAGTGTCTCCCGACACCGTGAGGGCTTCGCGCTTCGCTTTTAGTGATAATTATAGTAAGTTATTTGTCTTGAGGAGCCAGTGGATGTGCCGGACATGCATTCGGGCAGCATGGGGCGGGCATGTGTCCCGGATGGACTGTTCCGGCGTGTCTCATCGGGAAATGGCCTTTGTGAAATCTGCCCGGGCGCTCCATGCTGAATACCTTTTCCAGCTGGCGGGCATTCAGAATCTTCTTGAATGAAGCATAGTACTTCTTCTGGGTATCGAGCACTTTCTGACGAACTTCAAAGCGTTGTTCGATGTCCTGCTGAATCTGTGCGTCTGTACGTTCGCACGGTTTTACTTTATTTTCTTTTGCGGCCGGACGGCATTCTTTCAAGGCAGTCAGGTATTCCTTGTAGAGAGAAGTAAACTGGGCTAATTTGGCATCGTCCAGCATCAGTTGTTTTCCCATACGCTGAGCCTGTGCTTCCATACGTTGTTCCGGAGTGAGTTTTACCTTGCAAGGCTTTTCGGCTTTTTCCGGACAAACCTGAGGTGCAGCATTTTGTGCCATCACGCTTCCAAAACCTAAACATACGGTAAGAATCAATGTAGATAATAAATGAGTTGTTTTCATTGTAGTCGAAATTTAAAAGTGAATAATCATTTTCAGTGCACTTACGACTTTAAGACAATGAATCCCTCTTGTGGTTTATTGGGAAAATGCTTTTTTAACATTTTAGGAGATTTAATTTTTGAAGTGTGAAATCCTTTGATAAAAGTTGTGAAAAATGTAAACTAGCTTAGTAAAATGAATGCAATCAATTCTTTTTTCTTTCCAAAAGATGTGGAAAATATCACTGAATCAGCATATTTTCAACCTCTTCCAGGCATCCGTCTGTCTTTTCTGGAGTAATGTGGAGCAGACGGGCCAGCAAGGAATAAATCGATACATTTCGGAACTTCGGAGCTTCGTATCTTTTCTTGAAATCCGGTCCGCATGCCCGGAACATTACCTGCATATCGTCGTAGGTCGGGTCAAATCCATGGGCACCTGGCAGCGTCTTGTTGCCTTCCTCCACTAGCCAGCCTAAATCAGGCAGTACGATGATGTCGCCCACACGCGGATTGCTTCCATAGTTCAAATAAGCAGGAATATCTTCTTTTTTCCATACCCGTACGTGATTCAGTCCCTGTAGTGCCTGATACACGGAGTCGCGGTATTCCGGTTTCGTATAAATCTGTGCCGGAAGATTCCCGTCAATCAAGGAATACCATTTTTCGTTCAACAGGTGCTTGATGGGTACAAAGCGGTCTGCGCTGACAGTCGCCATTCCGTGGTCGGACGTCACAATCAGGTTGATGTCCTTTCCGAAAGGTAAGCTTTGAAGTCCTTCCCATAAGTATTTCATGAGGGCATCCAGCTCTTCCACGCAGCGGTGTGTTTCCTTGCTGTGCGGACTATAAGTGTGTCCGTAGGTATCAGAATCTTCGAAATAAATCATAACCAACTGGGGACGTTCTTCTTCCGGAAGCTTCAGCATTCTCAGTGCTTCTGCCACACGCTCCGTCTGGGTGAGCCGGGGTTTCTGGTCGTACACGTGATAGTAGGTGGGGTGCTGTCCTTTTACGGAAATGTCAGAGCCTACCCAGTAGATGTTTCCCGTTTTGATGCCCTGCTTCTGTGCGGTAATCCAGATAGGTTCTCCGCCATAATAAGACGCATCGTTGCGGGTTTTCAGATTGTTCATCTTGTAAAGTTCCTGGCGCTGTGGGTCCCAGAAGGTATTGGCTACGATACCATGGTGGTCGGGCACTAGTCCCGTAGCAATGGTATAGTGGTTGGGGAAGGTTTTCGAAGGGAACGAGGGAATCATGGTGGCCTTTACACCTTCACGAGCCATTCGGTCGAAGAACGGCGTGTCGTACATCTGCGGGTAGTCCCAGCGAAACCCGTCGAGGGATACAATGACGGTGTAGTGCTTTCCGGCCCACATAGAGAGGCAGATGCACCACATCATACACAGCGAGATAAGTTTTTTCATAAGTCTGGTTATTGTTAGAGGATGATAAAAAGAAAGGTGTATTGCCGTTCTTTTGTGGGCAATACACCTTTTATGTAAAGGGTTAGTCTTTCATTAGAAAGTCAGTCTTACACCCACCTGGCAGTGCCAGCGTGAGCTGATGTCGCTCTTCTTGATTTCGGCATTGTTGTAGTAATACAATGGAGTCGTTTTATCAGCAGCAAATTCCTTAAGAGTCAGTGGAGAAAGGTTGTAAGCAGATTCATAGCTTGCACCCCATTTCTTGTTCAGCATATTGGCAAAGTTGATGATGTCGAATGTAAATTCCAGTTTGCCCATACCCTGAATATTGTAGATAGTCTGAGCCAAGTGTAAATCAATTTCATGTTCCCATTTGCTCAGGTTTGAATTACGTTCTGCATACTGACCTCTGTGGTTCTTTGCATAACTGTCGTTTTCAATCCATTGCTTGAAAGCTTCACGGCTCTGTGCAGCAGTCATGATAACCTTGCCTGTTTCTTCATCAATATTATCAATGAAGGTCATTTTGTTTAACTCTTCATCAGTTGGTATGTAAAGCAAAGAGTTACCCTTTTGGCCGTCACCGTTAAAGTCCTGTTTTTCGTTCATTGTCAGGCTGTAGCGGCTTCCTGAGAATCCATTATAAATAACAGCAATTGTGGTGCTTGTCCATCCATTCCAGTATTTAGGACTATTATAAGATGCCTGAACCATTACACGATGAGGAATATCGAATTTAGAGAAGCCAAGCTCATTCTGAGAATTGGTATCTACAGAGTAGTTGTATTTCCAGTTAGAGTAAGCTACTGAACTTGTTCCATCGTTTACTGATTTTGCATGTCCAAAGGTGTAAGATGCAGACATGTCCAAACCAAAGTTGAAATGTTTTTCCAGCAATGCCGATAAAGCATATGTATATCCTTTATTAGTATTTCTCAGGTTGATGATGCTATAATAATCGCTTTGTCCTTTAGTATAATATGGAGCGACTGATGCCTCCACTCCAGGGATTGCATATACTTTTTCACCGTTATTTGTCAGTGCCAAGTTCTCAAAGAATACGTTATTCATGGTTTTTGAATAGATACCTTCCAATGTCATTTTGATATCACCCGGCAGTCTCTGTTCCAAGGCAAGGTTAGCGCGGAATACTTGCGGATATTTGAAGTCTTTAGATACAGTTACGATATCCGGGCTGAAATAACCGCTTCCAGAATTTGCTCCAGCCATAGGATTGTTGGCATACTGTCCTAAAGAAGGAGCTGTGTGGGTATGATTTTTACCATCTTTGGGTTCGATAGTGGTACCTTTGCTTTCCATACCTGTATTGTTGAATGCATTTGACAACCATACAAATGGTACGCGACCTGTAAAGATACCTATACCACCACGCAATAAAGTCTTATGTGAGTCATTGGTATACCAACGGAATCCTACGCGCGGTGAGAACAGGACTTTTGCACTTGGGTTTTCTCCTACACGAACGCCAAAACCTTTTTGTGCAGCATATTCATTAAATGTAGGGTTCTCAGTCGGATTATTAAATACTACCGGAATATCAATACGCAAACCATACGTCAGGTTGAAGTTGTTGCTGATATCCCATTTATCTTGTGCATAGAAACCAAACTGGCCAGATTTCATGGCAGGAGCCCATTGTGTGTCGCCTCCCGTTAATTCTGGGTCCGTGTATTTGTAAGAGAATTTATAAGGCTGATCATCCAGGAATCGTTGTAAGTCAGCATAATACCAAGAACCATTTACAGCTTGGATAAACAGATTCTTCATGCGGTATATTTCGTTGTGTGTACCGAATGTCAGTGTATGGTTACCTAAATACCAAGAAAGGTTATCTTCGAATGTATAAATGTCTTGATCCAAGTAGTTGGCACCAGAAGAATACTCTGTACCGATGTTAGCGGTAATGGCTGTTTTTTGGTCACCACCTAAAATGTCTTCAATCTGGACTGTAGGACCTTGGTAAGCTACGTCACGGTGGTCACGAATGAAGCTGGCTGAAGCACGGAATTCATTGTACAAATTCTGTCCCAAGTGAGAGTTCAACTCTGCTACGATAGAATTTGTTTTATTGTTCATACGGTAGCCACTGTTTACGAAAGTGTATGAAGTGGATCCCACTCCGTAGTTGTCATCGTATGAGTTGTTGTGTTGGTAACGCAGAGCTAATTTGTGGTTCTGGTTGATGTTCCAGTCAATACGAGCTAACAGCCCAAATGATTTACTTTCAATATCGCGCTGTCCATAGTTTTCCTGAATACCTGTTAGTTTAGCATATTGGTCAGCAATCTGTTTGGCTACATCATTGGTGATATAGCTGTCAGTATATCCCGGGTAAATACTTGAAGGATAAGATTCTTTCTTCGCTTCTGCACTTACAAAATAGAACAATTTGTCTTTTACGATGGCACCGCCCAATGTTCCACCGTAAGTACGAGTGTACTGCTGGGTGAGTGGAGACTTCTCATAACCGCGTACGGCACTGTATTTACCATACATGTTCTGGTTGTTGAAGTAAGTGTAAGCCGAACCGTGAGTGGTGTTAGTACCCTGCTTGGTGATGGCATTGATACCACCTCCAGTAAATCCGCTCTGACGTACATCGAAAGGAGCAACGACTACCTGAATTTCCTGGATAGCATCCATAGAAATCGGGTTGGCACCTGTCTGGCCACCGTTAGTTCCGGATGCTGACAAACCAAATACGTCGTTACTTACTGTACCGTCAATCTGGAAGCTGTTGTAACGGTTGTTTGAACCGGCGAATGTGATACCTCCGTTCTTTGAAGTCATGGCCATCGGCATGTTCTTCACGATGTCGTACACGTTACGGTCGACTGTCGGAGTGTTTTCGATTTTCTGTGTAGAGAAGTTGTGTGCAGCTCCGGCATTCGCTTTTGCATCGGCTACGACTACTACTTCGTCCAACAGTTCTGAACTTGGTTTCATTTCGGCATTCAGGCTGAGTGTGTTACCCAGTTCGAGTGAAATACCTGTAAATGCAGTTTTGTTGTAACCTACGTATGAGATTTCAATTTTGTAGGGACCACCGGTACGCATACCTTGGATGGTGTAACGTCCGTCTACGTTTGTTACTGCACCGTAGAGAGTTCCTGACGGTTCGTGGATAGCTACCACTGTAGCACCGATAACCGGGGCTTTGGTTTCATCTAAAACTTTTCCGCTGATAGCAGAAGTTGTTACCTGAGCATTTGCGCCAACAGCCATGGCTGAAACGACTAATGCGGAAAACAGGAATTTGGAATGATGTACCATAAAATTTTAATTAAATTGTAAATCTATTTTCGCGTTTTAATTCGCTTAATACTTTGTAGTTAAGTTCGTTGAATCTTTTTGTATTACTTGCTTTTTCTGTTGCAAAGTTAAAAAATCTTTTCAACGAATAATTAGAGAGTGGACGATTTAACAAATTAGGCAGTCGATAATTAACTTTTTTATTTTCCTGTCGGATAGGGAATATAGAACGACAGACTTCTTTTTTCTTGATTTTGTGTGAGTTATATAATTCAGGTAATATGTAATAAGTTTGTAATTTGAGAACTGATGAAAGAAGAATCTGACAAGGTTATTGTATGAATCCTGAATTTATTTTCATTTTGCTTTGTGGTTGACTTTATTATGGACATTTGTTTTTTTGTCTATTTTTGCAAAATGAAAGTAAGAGTTTATCAATATGAAACAAAAATTGGAAGAGAATAAAGGAATTCCGGCTTCGTTACTGTGGATACTGGCCATTATATCAGGACTTTCAGTGGCGAATCTGTATTATAATCAGCCGTTGCTGAACCGTATCAGTGAGGATTTGGGTATCTCGGAGTTTACAGCCAATCTGATACCTATGACCACACAGATTGGGTATGCGCTGGGATTGTTGTTTATTATTCCTTTGGGGGATTTGTACAAGCGGAAGAATATCATTGTTATTAATTTTCTCTTGTTGTCGGTGGCGACTTGCAGTATAGCCATGTCTGTGAATGTATTTTATATCTTGCTGGCTTCGCTGGTGACAGGGATTTGTTCGGTCATGCCACAGATTTTCATTCCGATTGCTGCACAGTTCTCACTGCCACAGAATAAAGCACGCAATGTGGGGATGATGGTCAGCGGTCTGCTGACCGGAATTTTGGGTTCACGGGTAATCAGCGGTTTTGTAGGCGAATACTGGGGCTGGCGTACGATGTATTATATTGTAGCCGTCATCATGTTGCTTTGTATTTTTGTGGTAGTTCGGGTGTTGCCGGATATGCCGCTAAATTTCAGGGGTACGTACAAAGGACTGATGAAATCGCTTTTTACGTTGTACAGGGACAATTCGACCATCCGTCTGGTATCTGCACGGGCCGGACTTTGTTTTGGTAGTTTCCTGGCGTTATGGGCATGTTTGGCCTTTAAGTTGAGTGGGGAACCGTTTTATGCAGGAAACAATATCATCGGTATGCTGGGATTGTGTGGGGTGGCCGGTGCACTGACGGCCTCTTTTGTTGGGAGTCTGGTACATAAGTTTGGAGTGCGGTTTTTCACTTTTGTTGGTTGTTCGCTCATCATTGCAGCCTGGATAATCATGTTTATATTCCAGAATTCTTATTTAGGCTTTATCGTGGGAATTATCGTGATAGATATCGGTATGCAATGTGTGCAGATAGGTAATCAAACCTGTGCGTTGTCGCAGGCTCCCAAGGCGACCAACCGCGTGAATACCATCTTTATGACGACTTATTTTGTGGGTGGTTCACTGGGAACTTTTCTAGCCGGTACTTTCTGGCACGCTTGGGGCTGGACCGGAGTGGTCTGTGTAGGAATCGGTCTGACACTGATTTCACTGCTTGTGACGCTTTTTACTCGAAACTGATTATTCAAATGAACGAATATATATGAAAAAGAATGTGATTTATTTGAACGACTGGCTGGCTATTCATCCGTATACGACAGTTTGTTCTTCAGATACGTTTTTTGTGGAATTGGCCAACAAACTTTATGCGGCTTGTCATTTGGAGGAATTGCCTGAGACGTTTCGCAAGTATTTAAGTTTGTATGTGGCAGCTTATCTGGAAGACATCATTTCCGGCCTGGGATTGTGGCAGGGATTTACCACTGCTCATTCCCGTTTGTATGGCAGGTGTCTTCCATTCTATCCCACGGGAAAAGATTATATAAAGGGAGAGGTAAACCTGGAGGACGTACGTTTCATTATCTGGAATACATGGCAAAAGGCTCCTTACTCGCGTGGGTATGTAAATCCGCTGGATACCTCAATCTTAAAGCAGGCACAGGCTTTTCTGCCTTTACTGGAGGAAGCTTATGAGGTGGCTCCGGAGAATGAGTTGCTGAAGGATTATTTTGCCGGCTATGCAGATGAAAAAGAGGCTGACCGGAAATTGTCATGGCTTTTCGGGCACACTTACCTTACGGAGCCTTCTATGTTGCCTTACATTGAACGGGTGGCACCGGATGACCGTTTTATTATCCCTACGGGTCCTTTGGCGTTGTTCCTTCACGAATGGATTGAGTTGTTGGCTGGTAAGCAGGCAAAGTGCTGGAAATCGGTTCCTCGTCTGTATCAGGAGGAAAAGGAAATGCCGGAAACTGTTTTGCAGAAGAATGCGGAGATTTATCGTCTCTTTACCTTGTGGACTGGCGGACGGAAGATTATTTATCTCAACGGTTATGATTCACTGAAGCGCTTCCTGGTAGAGATTCTGCAGTGGCCGGATGATGAGAATCATACCTTGCCGCAGATGAAGAGTTGCCGGAACTTTGTATTGATGGTGGATGAGCAGAAAGGGCTTTTGCTGGCGAAGGATGTGTGTGAATACATCGCCGACACGGAAAATCCTTATTATGATCAGGAAGAGGCATCGCAAAATGCATTCCGGATGTTGACGGAAGAGATGCTTTGTCCGCCGGACTTGTTGCATTATTGCATTGAGAAAAACTTGCTGCCAGATGCAGAATTGCCTGAAGTAGGAGAGAAGATGCTGGTGAAACTGAATGCGGACTTTATTGCGCGGCATTCATTACTGTATTATTATCGCGGCGATTGATTTTGTCGAGTATATATCATAAAAAAAGCACGAACCGAAATTCGTGCTTTTTTTATATTAATGGATATAGAATTAGCAAACCTTGTGTGAACCGTCGCTGATAACTACATCGTATACTTTCGGGCTGCGACCGAATTTTTCTTTGAAGCGTTCTTTTGCAGTAGAAATGAATGTTTCGTACAATTCATTCTTAACCAGGTTGATGGTACATCCACCGAATCCACCACCCATTACGCGTGAACCAGTAACTCCACAGTCAAAAGCAATATCGTTCAGGAAGTCGAGCTCTTCGCAGCTTACTTCATACAGTTTGCTCATACCATGGTGAGTTTCATACATTTTCTGTCCCACTGTTTCGTAGTCGCCTTTTTCCAATGCGTCGCATACGTCGAGCACGCGTTGGATTTCTTCGATTACGTATTCAGCACGCATGTAGTCTTCTTCAGAAACTTCAGCTTTTACTTCGTTCAGCATATCCATTGTGCAGTCTCTCAGGAATTCTACAGTCGGGTGGTTCTTTTTGATAGCAGCTACAACAGCTTCGCAGCTCTGACGGCGTTTGTTGTATGCAGAAGATGCCAGTTCATGTTTTACTACAGAGTCAACCAATACCAAACGGTATCCGTCCGGTCTGAACGGGAAGTACTGGTATTCCAGTGAACGGCAGTCCAGACGAATCAGGTGACCTTCTTTACCGAATACAGAAGCAAACTGGTCCATGATACCGCAATTAACTCCGCAGTAGTTGTGTTCTGTAGCCTGACCTACTTTAGCCAGTTCGAATTTATCAATTTTGTTGTCGCCGAACAAATCGTTCAATGCGTATGCGTATGTAGATTCCAATGCAGCAGAAGAAGACATACCTGCACCCAGAGGTACATCACCTGCAAATGCAGTATTAAAGCCTTTTACGTCAACTCCGCGTTTGATCATTTCACGGCAAACACCAAAGATATAACGTGCCCAGCTTGCTTTCGGAGCATCTTCTTCATTCAATCCGAATTCTACATAGTCTTTCAAGTCGATAGAATAAGCGCAAACTTTATCTTTTCCGTTCGGTTTGATTTCAGCCACCATACCTTTGTCTACAGCTCCTGGGAATACAAAACCTCCGTTGTAGTCAGTGTGCTCACCAATCAGGTTGATTCGTCCCGGAGAAGTATATACTGAGCCTGTTGTACCGTCGAAATGCTTGATAAAGCGGCTTCTTACAAATTCTATGTCCATAATGATAAAAATTAAAGGTTAATAAATTCTGGTATATAAACAAGAAAGGATGAAGAATGAGTCCATCCTTCATCCTTGTGTTTTATTATTCAGTCGGAATGTCTTTGTTTACATTCTTGCATCCGATCAACGCATAGAACAACAAGTATGCCAATGCGGCTGCAATTACGATAAAGCTGTTCAGGTAACCTGCTGAGTCGGCTACTCCACCTTGTAACAGCGGAAGCAATCCACCACCGCAAACCATTACCATGAAGATTCCAGAAGCTGCTTCTGTGTATTTACCCAGTCCTTCTACAGCCAGGTTGAAGATACCACCCCACATGATTGAAGTACAGAGTCCGCAGAGTGCCATACACATTACGCTGACAGGAACTGCTTCCAATCCGAATGACAGACTAGCTCCGCTTTTGAATACCGGCATGTTGACTACGCTGCTCAACGGAGTTACGAAGGCAATACCGATCAAAACCAATCCGAGAATAGAAGCTACGGTCAACATGGCCTTACTGCTGAACTGAGCACCGAGTGAAGCACCAATCAGACGACCGATAAGCATCAGGAACCAGTAAGTACCTACGATAGAACCTGCAATAGCCGGATCGATACCCAGACCGCCTTCATTTACTTGTGCAGTCATAAACAGGTTTGCAAAGTGAGGAACACCTACTTCAATACCTACGTAAACGAAGATGGCGATGGTTCCCAGCTTGAAGTGACGGAAAGACAACGGGCTGTGTTCGCCTTTGCTCTTGTTTGCCTTAGACAAACTTGGTTCAGGGATAGCCATGAAGAAAAGTACCAGAAACGCGATGGCGAAGATAGCCATGGCAATGTAAAGTGCCGGCAAAGCCTTAGCGATAGTACGTTCTTCTACGTTGGCACCCATCAGGTAACCTACCAATACCGGAACGATAGTAGCTGACAAAGAGTTCAGTGAACCGCCAGTCTGGATAAGCTGGTTACCTTTCTTGCCGCCACCACCCAGAGTGTTCAACATCGGGTTAACTACTGTGTTCAGCATACACATAGAGAAACCAGAGATGAAGGCTCCAGCCAAATATACAGAGAATCCGCCTTTAGAGGCCAATGCCTGAATACCTACACCAATGAATCCTACTGCAATAGCAATCAATGCTGTTTTCTTGTATCCGATTTTCTGTAAAAGAAGTCCCGAAGGAATACCCATAAAAGCGTATGCAATGAAGTTCGCAGCGAATCCGAGTGTAGCTTCCAGGTTGGTAGCTCCAAATTCACTCTGTACGATAACTCCAAATGGAGCCGGCAATCCGGTTACGAAAGAAATCATAGCAAACAATGCGAACATCATTACTATGGGTAACAAATAGCTTTTTTGTTGTTGTGACATGTTGTTTAAAGGTGTTAGTTTGTTATAGGTTAATTAAAGAACTAGATTTTTATTTTTCAACTCCGAATTTATAGATAGTTACCTGATGGTAGGTATCTTCCGGCTTCAACACGACTGACGGGAAGTGTCCTTTGTTGGGTGAGTCGGGGAAGTGCTGTGCTTCAAAGCAGATGGCACTTCTTGCCGGGAATGTAGCACCGTGGTATCCAGTGAAACCATTGTGCCAGTTGGCTGTGTATACTTGTACACCCGGCTCTGTAGTATAAACTTCCAGCGAACGTCCGCTTTCCGGTTCTATACATTTAGCCGCAAATACCAGAGCTTCCGTTTCGCGTTTGTTCAGCACGTAGCAATGGTCGTATCCGGCTCCGTTGATGAGCTGCTGGAACGGTTCATTGATACGGCTTCCCACTGTGTGCGGTGTACGGAAGTCCATCGGAGTACCTTCTACCTTCAATACTTCTCCTGTAGGGATAGATACTTCGTCTATTGGAATATAAAAATCTGCGTTGATTGTGACAATGTTATTGTCTACGGTCGGAGTCGGATTATTCAAACCTGCCAGGCTGAAAAATGCGTGGTTGGTCAGGTTGGTGATGGTCTTTTTGTCGCAGTTGGCTACGTAAGTGATGACCAATTCGTTCTCTCCTGTCAGTGTGTAAGTAACTGTGATGTCCAGATTGCCTGGGAAACCTTCTTCCCCATCTTTAGAGAGATAGTGCAGCGTTACACTATGTTCATCTTCCTGTTTGGCATCCCAAACGCGGGCATGGAAACCAGTCGGACCTCCATGCAGGGAGTTAGGACCGTTATTGATGGTCAAATTATGTTCTTGTCCGTCCATCAGGAAACTGCCTTTCGCAATACGGTTGCCATAGCGTCCGATTAATGTACTCAGGAAAGGTTCGTGACTGTTGATTACGTTGTCGATACTGTCATGTCCCTGCACCACATTGGCCAGTTTACCGTTTTTGTCCGGTACCATCACAGTTAAAATTGCTCCCCCATAGTTTGTAATTGCTACTTCGGTACCTTGCTGGTTCGAAAGAATAAACAAATCTGTCTCTTTGCCGTCTACAATTTTTTGAAAATCTGCTCTTTTTAAGCCGCTTAAATTATTTTCTTTGTAAAATGTGTTGTTCATATTATTAAAATCTTTTAGTTCACACATTATTTTGTTGTGCAAATAAAAAGATTTTCTTCAATATACCCAAACATTTTCGAAGAAAGAACGTTCTTTAATTGTTTAAAGAAAGTAAATCGGCGACAATAAAACTGCTTCCTCCCACAAAAATAAAATCATCCGGCTGGGCCTGTTCCTTGGCTGCTTCGAAGGCTTCTTTCACATGGGGGTAGGCTTCTCCGTGTAAATTGAAGGTCTCGGCCAGTGCTTTCATCTGCTGGTAGGGAAGAGCTCTTTTCACGCTGGCTTGTGTGAAATAATATCGGGCATCTTTAGGCAACATAGACAATACACCGCTCACATCCTTATCGTTCACCATGCCGATGACAATATGTAAGGTTTTATAAGTCTGATGTCTGAGTTGCTCGGTTATGTATTGCATACCACCCGTGTTGTGTCCGGTATCGCAGATGATGGTCGGTTTCTCACCTAATTTCTGCCAGCGTCCCATCAGACCGGTCAGCTCGCAGACATGAAGGAAACCTTTGCGTACATTCTCTTCAGACAGGTTGTATCCTGCATGACGAAGCTGGCGGATAGCCGAGAGTAGGGTATTGGTATTCTTTAGCTGGCATAAGCCTCCCAGTTCGCCCTCCAGTTGAGGATAGTCAGCTGTTTGGTAAACGTAATGCATCGCTTCGTTGCGGGTCGCATGGATGAGCAGGTGCTCGTCTTCGGCAAATACAATGGGAGCCCCTACGGCAGTAGCCTTAGCCTGGAAGACTGGTCGGGTTTCGGGGGTGGTTTCACCGATTACAACCGGAGTACCTTCTTTAATGATGCCCGCCTTTTCTGAAGCAATTTTTTCCAGGGTATTACCTAAAAACTGTACATGGTCAAAACTAATGTTGGTAATGACACATAAGTCGGGCTGAATGATGTTGGTGCAGTCCAGTCTTCCTCCAAGACCGACCTCTATGACAGCTACATCCACCTGCTGTTCAGCGAAATAGGTGAATGCCATAGCAGTGGTAAGTTCAAAGAAAGAAGGGTGGAGCGGTTCGAAGAAAGCACGGTGCTTTTCTACAAAATCGATGACAAATTCCTGACTTACCGGAGTGCCGTTTACGCGGATACGTTCACGGAAATCCACCAGATGAGGAGAAGTATAAAGTCCGGTTTTATAGCCTGCAGCCTGTAGAATGGCAGCCAATGTATGCGAACAAGAACCTTTTCCGTTGGTTCCTGCCACGTGAATCGTATGGAATTTGCGGTGAGGGTGATGGAAGTAATCATCCAGGGCATACGTGTTGTCTAATCCTTCTTTGTAAGCATCTTTGCCCACCTGCTGAAACAGAGGGGCACTATTATATAAGTAGGTAAGTGTTTCCTGATAATTCATGATTTCTGCTTTTTAAAAACAGCTGCAAATATCATCATTTTTATCAGGATAACCTATCTTTTTACGATTTCATTTACCAGTAAGTCCCTTGTGGGTACTTGATTCCTTCTACTCCGATGCTGATGGAACTGCTTTCATTAAACTTGAAATTAATCATTCCCCCAATCCGGTCGGGAGCGAAATTTGGCATGGGATAGTAATAGGGTGAACGTTTCGGCATGAGCGATTTGTTGCCATAGGCATACAGACTGATACGTTCGTTGACTTTAAACGCAGCAATGCCGGTAATTCCTACATTACGGTAGTTAATGCCACCCCAGTTGAAATTGCTGGCATACAATCCGCCTGCTACGCTGAAGCGCTTGTTCAGCGGTACGGCGTACAAGAAAGCGGCGTCCTGACCGAAACCCACTCCGGAAGGAGCATATTTGCTCGGACTGAACGTGACATTCATGCCGATGGAGGCATTGAATCCTTTATGCAACTCCCAGGTGGTATAGCCGTAATTGAACGGGGTAATGCCATACATATCGAAGGGAGAGTATAGGTAATGCTGCGGAACAGGAGCGGGCAGGGGTACACTGAGTGTATCCTTAGCCATGAGCTGTTCAGCATGCAATGTCGTGGAAAGGGAGTCGGAAGGAAGCGACTTAGGGTTTTCTGTCTGTGCTAAAACGAGTAACGGACAGAACAATGTCAGCAGCAAGATATATTTTTTCATGACTTTCATTTTTTTGTTACCCCAAAAATACAAAAAATGTCACTGCTATTTAGGCTGTTATCTCTTTTTAGTCTTGGTTTAAATTTTATTTGGATAAAGAAGACGATGTGGACCGGAGCAGAATCTGAAATGTCCTGTTCTCTTTTCAGTACTTCTTAAGGAGTACTGTAGTACTTCCACAAAAGTACTGGAGTACTTCCTATGCAGTACTGGGAAAAAGGCTTTCGGCCGAAATAGGAGACTTGCAGGAGTCGTGTTTAAATGCAGAAAGGACTGACTCCACTTGTAGGGGAGACAGTCCTTTCTTGTATCTGAAAAGCTGTTGCTTAATCGAATAAACTTCTGAATTTCTTGAAGATTTTTTCTTTCAGGCTTGTATTTGGCTTGAAGTTCTCTGCTTCCTGCCATTTTTCCAGTGCCTGACGTTCTTCTTTCGTCAACGTTTCCGGAATGTAGACGCTGATATTTACCAGCAAGTCACCTGTACCGGTGTTGTAGCCGTAGCTGTTGATGTTTGGCAGACCTTTGCCGCGCAAGCGGAGCACTTTGCCTGGCTGTGTGCCCGGCTCAATCTTGATTTTTGCCTTTCCATCGATGGTCGGAATTTCTACCGTACCTCCTAATGCAGCGGTCGGTACGCTCAACAGAAGGTTGTAGATCAAGTCACTTTCGTCGCGGATGAGTTCCGGATGCTTTTCTTCCTCAATCAAGACCAGCAAGTCGCCCGGTACCCCGTTGTGCTTTCCGGCATTACCTTTTCCGTTGATGGTCACCTGCATGCCTTCAGCTACTCCGGCCGGAATCTTCACGGTTACTACTTCTTCACCGTAAACCACTCCTTCACCGTTACATTCCTTACACTTGTTCTTGATAATTTTACCTTCACCGCCGCACTGCGGACATACAGACTGTGTCTGCATCATGCCGAAAATGCTCTGCTGTGTGCGGGTTACGCTACCCGTTCCGTGACAGGTAGGACAAGTTTCTGTACCTCCGTCACCTTCTGCCCCTGTACCATGACAGTGGCTGCATTCTACGTATTTCTTCAGCTTGAATTTCTTTTCAACCCCAGTTGAAATCTCCTTCAGGTTCAGTTTGACCTTTACGCGCAAGTCTGAACCACGGAATTTCCGCTGACGTGACTGGCCTCCGCCACCAAATCCGCTGCTGAATCCGCCAAATCCTCCGTGTCCGCCGAAAATATCGCCGAACATAGAGAAAATATCGTCCATAGACATGCCTTGGCCTCCAAATCCGCCAAATCCACTTCCACCTCCGGCTGCACCGTCTACTCCGGCAAAACCGAACTGGTCATAGCGTGAACGCTTGTCCGGGTTGCTCAATACTTCGTAGGCCTCTGCGGCTTCCTTGAACTTCTCTTCCGCTTCCTTATCACCCGGGTTGCGGTCCGGATGATATTGGATGGCCTTTTTTCGGTAGGCCTTCTTTATTTCGTCTGCCGTGGCTGTTTTGGCAACCCCCAGCACTTCATAATAATCTCTTTTCGCCATGACTATACCTGTTTATTATTGGGCAACCACCACTTTTGCATGGCGGATGACTTTTTCGTTCAGTTTATATCCGGTTTGTACACAATCCAAGACCTTGCCTTTCTGTTCTTCGCTTGGAGCAGGTACCAAAGCCACAGCTTCATGGAAGTCAGTATCGAATGCTTCGCCCACAGGTTCCATCTTTTCCAAGCCTTCCTGGTGCAGGTTTTTCAAAAACTTCTGATAAATCAGTTCCACTCCCTCATAAATGGCTTTCACGTCTTCTGCCTTCTGCATGTTCTGCAGCGCACGTTCCAAATCGTCCAGAATCGGCAGGATAGCATTGATAGCCTTTTCTCCTCCGTTTTTGATTAATTCGGCTTTTTCCTTTAAGGTACGTTTGCGGAAGTTGTCGAATTCAGCAGACAGACGCAGGTATTTGTCTTTCTGCTCGTCGATGACTTTCTGAGCTTCTTCCAGTTCTTTTCCCAACTTTTCTTCGGCAGTCAGTTCCTTTTCTTCTGAAGAGGCATTTTCCTGTGCTTCTGATGCTTCGGAAGTCGTTTGTTCATTCTCGGCAGTTTCTTGTGACTGCTTTTTCAATTCTTCTTCCACGTTCGGATTTTTATTTTCGTTGTTCATATCTTAATGGTTTTTATTTTCGTTTGAATAGTTTTCTTTTCTCTCTAACAAATTTCGTGCCTTAATGGCAGTTTTATTCAAATTGGCTGCAAAAATAATAAAAAACTGCCACACTGACATAGAAAAAACGAAGATTACACGTGTACTCCCGATTTTGGCATTTCATCATTCTGATAGGTCAGTTCAACCCTTGATTTGTCAGCTTCGCACGTTTGTTGGGCTTTTATTGTGTGGTGTGAGGTAATTTTGTTTCCATCATCAATCAATACACAAGAAAATGTTTAAGAAAATAGTCCGTTTTTCAATTCGAAAAAAACTGTTTGTCGTGTTGACAACCTTGTTTTTAATGATTGGGGGCATTTATTCAATGCTGACATTGCCCATCGATGCAGTGCCCGACATTACCAATAATCAGGTACAGATTGTTACCGTGTCGCCCACTTTGGCCCCTCAGGAGGTGGAACAGTTGATTACTTTTCCGATAGAAGTGGCCATGAGCAACATCATGAATGTGGAGGAAATTCGTTCCGTGTCCCGTTTCGGCTTGTCGCTGGTGACCGTGGTGTTCAAGGAAAGTGTGCCCACACTGGATGCCCGTCAGCTGGTGAATGAGCAGATACAAACCGTGGCCGGAGAAATTCCTTCGGAGTTGGGTGTGCCGGAGATGATGCCCATTACCACCGGTTTGGGTGAAATCTACCAGTATGTACTGAAAGTAGCTCCCGGGTATGAGGATAAATATGATGCCATGGAGTTGCGTACCATTCAAGACTGGATTGTGAAAAGACAGCTTTCGGGCATTCCAGGCATTGTGGAAATCAACAGTTTCGGAGGATACCTGAAGCAATATGAGGTGGCTGTCGACCCGGATGCTTTGTATTCGCTCAATATCACCATCAGCGATGTGTACGATGCATTGAGCCGCAACAACCAGAATACTGGAGGTAGTTATATAGAAAAGGTGAACCGTGCCTATTACATCCGTTCGGAGGGTATGATTACCGACTTGAAAGATATTGAACAGATTGTCGTGACCAATCGTGGAGGAATCCCTGTACATGTGAGCGACATTGCTAAAGTACGCTATGGAGCTCCCAAGCGTTTTGGTGCCATGACCAAGGATGGAGAAGGTGAATGCGTAGGAGGTATTGCCATGATGTTGAAGGGTGCCAATGCCAATGTGGTCACGCAGGAGTTGGAGAAACGCGTGGCGAAGGTACAGAAGATGCTTCCCGAAGGAGTCAGTGTAGAACCTTATCTGAATCGTTCGGAACTGGTGAACCGTAACATTTCGACAGTTATCCGCAACCTGGTAGAAGGAGCCATTATTGTGTTCTTGGTATTGATTCTGTTCCTCGGCAATGTCCGTGCAGGATTGATTGTGGCTTCCGTAATCCCGTTAGCTATGCTTTTTGCCTTTATCCTGATGCGGGTGTTCGGTGTATCTGCCAACCTGATGAGTTTGGGAGCTATCGACTTCGGTATTGTGGTAGACGGTTCCATTGTGATATTGGAAGGAATTCTGGCACATATCTATGGCCGTCGGTTGATGGGACGTACTCTTAGCAAAGAAGAAATGGATGCAGAGGTGGAGAAAGGAGCCGGCAATGTCGTACGAAGCGCCACGTTTGCCGTTTTGATTATTCTGATTGTGTTCTTCCCTATATTGACTTTGACCGGAATCGAAGGAAAATACTTTACTCCGATGGCCAAGACGCTGGTGTTCTGTATTATCGGTGCCTTGCTGCTGTCGCTGACTTATGTGCCGATGATGGCTTCCTTGTTCCTGAAGCGTACGGTATCGGTAAAACCGACATTGGCCGACCGTTTCTTTGAAAAATTGAACCGTGTATATCGTCGGACATTGGACTTCTGTCTGTCGCATGTATGGGGTACGCTGGTGTCAGCCTTTACCTTATTAATACTTTCGTTCTTTCTGTTTACCCGCTTGGGTGCCGAGTTTATTCCAACTCTTGACGAAGGTGACTTTGCCATGCAGATGACGCTTCCGGCAGGTAGTTCATTGAGCCGCAGCATCGAGGTGTCGCTTGAGGCTGAAAAGAAACTGAAGCAGGATTTCCCGGAAATCAAGCATGTGGTTGCCAAGATTGGTACCGCAGAGGTCCCGACCGACCCGATGGCGGTAGAGGATGCCGACGTGATGATTGTGATGAAGCCTTTCAGCGAATGGACATCGGCCAGCAGTCGGGCAGAGATGGTAGAGAAGATGAAGAAGTCACTGGAAACGGTGGAAGGGGCAGAATTCAATTTCAGCCAGCCTATCCAGTTGCGTTTCAATGAATTGATGACGGGTGCCAAAGCTGACATTGCCATCAAGCTGTATGGAGAGGATATGACTGAACTGTATGCCAAGGCCAAAGAAGCTGCGAAATACGTGGAACAGGTACCTGGAGCTGCCGATGTGCTGGTAGAGCAAGCCATGGGGCTTCCGCAATTGCTGGTGAAGTATGACCGCTCTAAAATAGCCCGTTATGGCATTGACATAGAAGAATTGAATTCCATTATTCGTACGGCATATGCAGGAGAAACCGCCGGGGTAGTCTTTGAAAACGAACGTCGTTTTGATCTGGTACTTCGTCTGGACAACGAAAAGGTGAAGGACTTGAATATCGACAAACTGTTTGTCCGCACGGGAGAAGGTATTCAGATACCAGTCAGCGAGGTAGCCAGCATTGATTTGGAAAACGGTCCTTTGCAGATTAACCGCGATGCAACCAAACGACGGATTGTCATTGGGGTCAATGTGCGCGATGCCGATATTCAGCAGGTAGTAGAACAGATACGTACCTCTCTGGAGAAAAATATCAAGTTGAAACCGGGATATTACTGGGAATACGGCGGACAGTTTGAGAACTTGCAGAATGCCGTGCGTACCCTGAGCATTGTTATTCCGATTGCGCTGATGCTGATTCTGCTGTTGCTGTTCTTTGCCTTCCGCAGTGTCATCTATTCATTGGTTGTCTTTTCTACGGTACCTTTGTCACTGATTGGCGGTGTGGTAGCTCTGTGGCTGCGCGGACTCCCGTTCAGTATTTCAGCCGGTGTAGGATTTATCGCCCTGTTTGGTGTAGCCGTGTTGAACGGTATTCTGATGATTAACCATTTTAATGATTTGCGAAAAGAAAAAACATATACCATGTGTACGAACCGAATTATTGCAAAAGGATGTCCTCATCTGTTGAGGCCTGTCTTCCTGACCGGACTGGTAGCTTCGTTGGGCTTTGTGCCGATGGCCGTAGCTACTTCTGCCGGTGCCGAAGTACAGCGTCCGCTGGCCACGGTAGTGATTGGTGGTCTGATTGTATCTACTGTTTTGACCCTGATTGTCATTCCGGTATTCTATCGTTTGGTAAATGTGATAGCCCATCTGTGGGGCCGGAAAAAACACCGTGTACGGTTGGGACGCAAGGCGGGTGTGACGTGTATGTTGCTCCTCGCAGCTGTATCTGTTTCTGCAGTCACTCCGCAGAAAGCAATTACCCTGGATGAGGCCGTAGAAATAGCCTTGCAGAATCATCCTCGTCTGAAGATAGCCAGTGCGGAGATTGAACGCAGCCGGGCAGCACGTGGTGAAGTGTGGGATGGAGGAAATACCTCGTTCAGCTATTCCTGGGGACAATTGAACGGAGAATACAAGAAAGATAATGAACTGGCCGTAGAACAGTCGTTAGGCTCTTTGCTGACTCCTTTTTATAAGAATGCGCTGGTGAATGCCCAGGTAACCACTGGCACTCATTACCGTGACATGGTGAAGAAAGAGATTGTGGCCGAAGTGAAACGGGCTTGGGTATATTATCAGTATGCTTTCCACCTGTATCATTTGTATGGAGCGCAAGAAGAGCTGGCCTTGAAGTTGCGTGAGAGTGGTGACTTGCGTTACCAGCAAGGAGATATTGACCAGACGGAACGTAATATGATTGCGACACTTGCTGCCGAACTCCACACTCGCAGCTTGCAGGCGCGGGAGGAGATGGAACTGGCTTCCCGCCGTTTCGCCTGGGCATGTTATGCCGGTGAACAGGTGGTTCCCAACGACAGTTCATTGGCTGTGCTTCCGCTGTCCTTGCAAGACCGGATGCTTTCGGCTCCTCATCTGAACTATTTTGCCAGTCAGGTGCAGGAAAAGAAATCGCAGCTTCGGATAGAACGGAGCAAGTTCTTCCCGGAATTTTCGCTGGGTTATGTCCGTCAGAAAATTGCTCCGCTGAATGGCTTGAATTCGTGGATGGTGGGAGTGTCTTTCCCCATTCTGTTCTTCCCGCAGCGCAGTCGCAGCAAGCAGGCAAAGGTAAACCTGCAGATTGCTCAGTGGGAGGCCGACCAGAACCGTGTGCAACTGAATAACAAGGTGGAGGAGCTTTACCGTCGTGTACGCCAGCAGCAGGAAAGCTTGGATTATTATGCCAAGGCTGCATTGAAAGAGGCGGATGCCTTGCAGGAAAGTGCCTTGATGAAGTTCAAGGAAAGTGAAATCAACATTACGGAGTTTGTGCAGAGTCTGAATGCTTCCCGTGACATTCGCCGGAATTATATTGAGACAGTGTATGCATACAATGTATCCGTGTTGGAAATCGAATTATATACAGAATAAAAATAAAAAAATATAGCAAGATGAAACAAATTCTTTTTTTCTCAGCCTTATGCTACTCGCTGGTGATGGCCTCTTGCGGAGGTGGTGCCACTAAAAAAACATCCGATGAATCTACAGCGGTACAGTCCGTACAGCAGGACAGTCTTCAGGCATCTGCCGACAGCCTGGAGGTGGACGGTACTACGGGAGCTACTCAGGTGGCCAATGCACCTTCTTTTAACGGCATCTTGATGATACCGCCACAGCAACACGCAACGATTACCCTTAGTATGGGTGGGGCTGTACACAGTGTTTCTTTCCTTCCGGGCGATTATGTGCGTAAAAACCAGGTCATCCTGACGCTGGAGAATCCGGAATTCATAGCCTTGCAGCAAACCTGGCTCGATGCGGCTGCGCAGACTGAGTTCCTGGAAAAAGAATATCTTCGCCAGCAGAATCTGGCTTCTCATGAGGCTGCTTCACAAAAACGGATGCAGCAGAGCAAGGCGGAATATTTGTCGATGAAGAGCCGTCTGGATGCAGCTGCGGCCCAGTTGCTGATTTTGGGAGTGGATGCCCGCAGCTTGCAGACAAAAGGTATTCAGCCTTATCTGGAAATAAAGGCACCTTTAAACGGCTATGTCACGAACATGAATGTGAACGTAGGAAAATATTTCAATGTAGGTGAACCCGTGTGCGATGTGATTGACAAGCAGGCCCCGATGCTGCAGCTTACAGCCTACGAAAAAGATCTGGATAAGTTGAATGTGGGCGACCGTATGGAGTTCCATGTAAACGGAATGGGAAATGAAACCTTCGAAGCCGTACTGGTTTCCATTGACCAGATGGTAGACAATGCCAACCGTTCCATCAAAGTGTATGCCCGTGTGGCTCATCCGCAAAAAGATTTTCGTCCCGGCATGTATGTGTCGGCACGTAAGTCGGCAAAAAATGAATAACTTTGCAGCATGAAGCGAATCTGGAGCAATAAATATGTGCTGATAGTGAATGCCATCTCCATCATGGTGGCATTCCTTACGCATTTCCCGGAACTGATTACCTTGTCGAATCCGTATTCGGCCGACGGTCTTTCGTTTCCGGGCATGCACTGGGCCGATGTGGGCAATGAGGTACTGTTTACGTACCTTTCCCTTCTTTTTCTCTTTTTCCTGAATGAAGCCGTGTTCCGTTTCAATAGCGATATGGTTTCTATCGGGTGGAAAAAGGTGGTTTGTTCGTTTGTGCTGACCTGGGTAGTAAGTAACCTGCTGGGCAAATGCTTTGTTTACCTGCATCAGCATTTCGATGTGCCTGCCATTGATGCCATGCTTCATCATTATCTTCATCCTTTGCGTGATTTCCTGATAACCTGCATTGTGACGGGAAGCTGCTATTTCTTCCATCAGAACCGGAAGAGCCGTAAGATGCTGCTCGAAAACCAGCAGTTGCGTATGGAAAATGTCATCAATCAGTACGAAGCCTTGAAAAGCCAGTTGAACCCCCACATGCTGTTTAATTCGCTGAACACCTTGTACCTTTTGATTCGGGAGTCACCCGACAAGGCCCGCCACTATTTGGAAGAATTGTCACGGGTGATGCGCTACACCTTGCAGGATAACGAGGCGCATTCCGTGACTTTGCGCGAGGAAATGGAGTTCGTGCAGTCGTACATGTACCTTTTGCAGGTGCGTTATGAAGAGAATCTTCAGTTTGACATCCGTATCCATCCGGAACTGATGTCACGGAAACTGCCACCCATGGCCCTGCAGTTATTGGTGGAGAATGCCGTGAAGCACAATGAAATCAGTAACCGCCGTCCGCTGACAGTGTCTGTGATAGCCGAAGGTGACACGGTAGAGGTGAGTAATCCGCTTCAGCCCAAACGGGGAGGGAGTGCCGGAATGGGTATCGGACTGGCAAATCTGGCCAAACGCTATCAGTTGCTGTATAAAAAAGACATAATCGTAAAAGAGGAAAATCATCGTTTCGCCGTTATTCTGCCTTTGATATGAAGACTTTGATTATAGAAGATGAGAAAGCAGCCTTGCGCAACCTGAAGGCCGTAATGCAGGAAGTGAACACCGATTTTGAAATCGTCGGCGAAGTGGACAGTATTTTCGATGGGGTGGAGTGGTTTCGCACGCATCCCATGCCGGAGCTGGTGTTTATGGACATTCATCTGGCCGATGGTTCAGCCTTCGATATCTGTGCGCAGGTAGACATCACGTGCCCCATCATCTTTACTACAGCCTACGATGAATATGCCTTGCGGGCCTTTAAGGTGAACAGTGTGGCCTATCTGCTCAAGCCCATCAGCCGGACTGATTTGCAGGAGGCCATGCACAAACTGGAATTGCTGGGCGGACAGGTGAAGGAAGAAAAACAGCCTGACTTGTCGGCTATCATCCGTAGTTTGAAAAAGAAAGAAAATTACAAGACGCATTTTCTGGTGCCGGTGAAGGGGGATAAACTTCTACCTGTGTCGGTGGAGGCTATCCAGTATTTTTATATCTCCAACGGGCTGGTTAAGGCGGTAGATAGTGAGGGAAAAGAATTTGTCTTCTCTCAGTCGCTCGACGAACTGGCCGAGCAATTGAATCCGCATGATTTCTTCCGTGCCAACCGCCAGTTTATCGTGTCGCGGAAGGCCGTATCCGACATCAGCCTATGGTTCAACGGACGGCTGGCCATCAACCTGAAAGTGCCGGTGCCCGAGAAAATCATCATCAGCAAGGCCAAGGCTTCGGAATTGAAAGACTGGTTCTGATTTTGTAAGACGTGCGGTACTTGTCAATCTGAAATGAAACCTCCTCTTCTCCTTTATACTGTATCTCATATTTTTATATTATCTTTGTGCCGTAATTCAAAAAAGGTAGAAAAAACAGATGATAACAGTTTCAAATGTAGCCGTTCAATTTGGTAAAAGAGTGTTGTATAACGACGTGAATCTGAAGTTCACGAATGGTAATATCTATGGTATTATCGGAGCCAACGGTGCCGGTAAGTCTACGTTCCTGAAAGTGATTTCAGGCGAGCTGGACCCTACTAAGGGTAGCATTACCCTGGGACCGGGCGAGCGTCTTTCGGTGTTGAGCCAGGACCACTTTAAGTTTGATGCCCACACGGTGCTCGATACCGTACTGATGGGACACACCATCCTTTGGGACATCATGAAGCAGCGCGAGGCCCTGTATGCCAAGGAAGATTTTACCGATGAAGACGGTATCAAGGCAGCCGAACTGGAAGAAAAGTTTGCCGAACTGGAAGGCTGGAATGCCGAGAGCGATGCAGCTATCCTGCTGAGCGGACTGGGCATAAAAGAAGACAAGCACTACACGCTGATGGGTGATTTGAGTGGTAAGGAAAAGGTGCGCGTGATGCTGGCACAGGCGCTTTTCGGAAATCCGGACAACTTGTTGCTCGACGAGCCGACCAATGACCTGGATATGGATACGGTGACCTGGCTCGAAGAATACCTTTCTAACTTTGAACATACCGTGCTGGTGGTAAGCCACGACCGTCACTTCCTTGACTCGGTATGTACGCATACGGTGGACATCGACTTCGGCAAGGTGAACCTCTTTGCCGGTAACTATAGCTTCTGGTATGAATCCAGCCAGCTGGCTCTCCGTCAGCAGCAGAACCAGAAGGCCAAGGCAGAAGAAAAACGTAAGGAACTGGAAGAATTTATCCGTCGTTTCTCTGCCAATGTAGCGAAATCCAAGCAGACTACCAGCCGTAAGAAGATGCTGGAGAAACTGAATGTGGATGAAATCAAGCCGTCTTCCCGTAAATATCCGGGTATCATCTTTACGATGGACCGTGAGCCGGGTAACCAGATTCTGGAGGTTTCCGGACTGCGTGCCGAAACGGAAGAAGGAACAGTGCTTTTCAATGACGTGAACTTCAACGTAGAGAAGGGCGACAAGATTGTCTTCCTGAGCCGCGACCCGCGTGCCATGACGGCCTTGTTTGAGATTATCAACGGACACCGTAAGGCACAGGCCGGACACTATAACTGGGGAGTAACCATTACTACGGCTTACTTGCCGCTGGATAATACGGATTATTTCAACTGCGACCTGAACCTGGTAGACTGGTTGAGCCAGTACGGTCAGGGCAATGAAGTGGAAATGAAAGGTTTCCTCGGCCGTATGTTGTTCTCCGGTGAAGAGGTGATGAAGAAAGTCAGCGTGTTGTCGGGAGGTGAGAAGATGCGTTGTATGATTGCTCGCATGCAGTTGCGTAATGCCAACTGTCTGATTCTGGATACTCCGACCAACCACCTGGACTTGGAATCTATTCAGGCGTTCAACAACAACCTGAAGATTTACAAGGGAAATGTGCTCTTTGCCTCACACGACCATGAGTTCATCGAAACCGTGGCCAACCGTATCATCGAGTTGACTCCGAACGGAATCATCGACAAGATGATGAGCTACGACGAGTATATTTCATCCGACCATATCAAGGAAATGCGTGCCCGTATGTACGGCGATAAATAAGACTCAAAAAACGCCTTTGCGTTTGGAAGAAAACGCAAGTACGTTTTATCCGAAACGCTTAGGCGTTTTACTTAAAGCGCAAGTACGTTTTTGTGGAAACGCACTTGCGTTTTTTTCTGTTCGTCAGGACTCCTTTGGGATATTTTGAAAATATAGGTATAATCTTCAAATTATCAGTTAGTTATTATGGACTCAACTTTAAATCCTACTCAAAAAACACACATCGTGTGGCTCGACGTGGTTCGTCTGGTAGCCATGTTCACTGTAGTATGCTGCCATTCGGCAGACCCGTTTAACTTCTATCCGGGAGAGCCCCCGGCCAATATTGCGGAAATCAAGTGGTGGGGTGCCGTGTACGGTTCCTTGCTTCGTCCGTGTGTGCCTTTGTTTGTAATGATTACAGGAGCCTTGCTGTTGCCGGTAAAAGGGGAGGTGGCTCCGTTTTATCGTAAACGCATCGGGCGTGTGTTCTGGCCTTTCCTTATCTGGTCGGTCATTTACAATCTTTTCCCGTGGATTACAGGCTTATTGGGAGTAGCTCCGGAAGTCATTCTCGATTTTTTCCCGTATTCGGGTGAGGAGGTGATGCGCCAGTCACTCGATGTATCGTTGGGATACATTGCACAGATGCCGTTCAACTTCTCTTTGCTGGACGTGCACATGTGGTACATTTATCTGCTTATCGGGCTGTATCTGTACATGCCGGTATTTTCCGCCTGGGTGGAAAAAGCCAGCCGGAAAGCACAGCGCTGGTTTCTTGTGGCCTGGGGCGTGACGCTTTTTGTTCCTTATTACAGGGAATTTGTAGGGCCTTACATCTGGGGGTCCTGTTCCTGGAACGAGTTTTATATGCTCTATATGTTTGCAGGATTCAACGGTTATCTGCTGTTAGGACATTATCTCCGTCACACGGAATGGAGTCTGGCAAAAACACTGGGATGGGGAATCCCTATGTTTGTCGTAGGTTTCTGTGTCACGTTCTTCGGTTTCCGTCACATGACCGCATCGCCCGACTGCACGGAAGAACAGCTCGAACTTTTCTTCTACTATTGTTCCCCGAACGTGGTGCTGATGACCCTTCCGTTGTTCATGCTTTGTAAGAAAGTTCGTGTAAATAGTCAGCCAATACAGAAAGCCCTTGCCAATCTGACGGTATGCGGTTTCGGAGTGTATATGATTCATTATTTCTTCACCGGTCCGAGCGTAGTGCTGGCCCGTATGTGTCACGTGCCTGTCGGATTGCAGATACCGTTTGCTGCGGTAGTTGCTTTCCTTGTATCATGGGGACTGGTGATTCTGCTTCGCCGGCTGACCGGAAAGTATGCCCGTTATGTGGTAGGGTGAGGGAGTTTATTTCAAAAACTCCCCGCCGAAAGATAAGGGTAACAAGTCTTTGGTTCCGTCTATCTCGTAAATCGCATTTTCTCCATATAGCAAAATGCGCATAGGCTGTTGGTAGCGCTGTTCAGTTTCCAATAGCACCTGCCGGCAGGCTCCGCAAGGAGGAATCGGTGTATCGAGATAGCCGGATTCACTTCGGGCGGCGATGGCCAGTGTCTGCACAGGCTGGTCGGGATACTGGGAATTGGCATAAAACAGTGTGGTACGTTCGGCACATGTTCCGGATGGGTAGGCAGCGTTTTCTTGATTCGTGCCCGTCACAATCACCCCGTTCTTCAGCAGGGCAGCGGCACCGACTGAGAATTTGGAGTAAGGCGCATAGCTGCGTGAGGTGGCTTCTTTAGCTTTGTCTATCAGTTCACGGTCTTGTGGGGTAAGTTCATCGTATTGCAAGGAGTGGATACGAATTTCAAGTTTGATTTCTTTCATGGCTTTTGTTTTTGTAGTTGGTAAACAAATATAAGTAAAAAAATGCTTTTCTCCCTGTTTTTCTGTATTTTTAAGTGTTTGCCCGTAAGCTTCTGTGGTGAATCGTTTATCTTTGCACGTTAAACGGTAAAGAAGAACTGCATGAAATCATTAAAATATATTTTGGTGTGCTGTCTGGCAGGGATGGCACTCTCTTTGGGAGCAGATCAGCGCAAGAATAAGGCATACGAAGATTACATCCGGCAGTATCATAAAATTGCAGTGGAGGAGATGAAGCGTTATCATATTCCGGCCAGTATCACACTGGCACAGGGACTGCTGGAGTCAGGAGCCGGACGAAGTGAACTGGCCCGCAAGTCGAACAACCATTTCGGTATCAAGTGTGGACGGAGTTGGGACGGACGGACAGTACGTGCCGACGACGATGCACCGAATGAATGTTTCCGGGCTTATCGTCATGCCAAGGATTCGTATCGTGATCATTCCAAATTCTTGCGTACGGGAGCACGTTATGCCTTTTTGTTTCGTTTGAAGATTACGGATTACAAGGGATGGGCACGTGGCTTGAAGAAGGCAGGTTATGCCACTGACCCGCGTTATGCTGATCGTCTGATCAACATCATTGAGCTCTACGACCTGGATCGTTACGATACCAAGAAAGGTTTGGAATGGATAGAAGAATTCCCCAATCCGCATCAGCCGTATTTAGCTAATGATATGGTGTACATCATCGCCCGTAGGGGAGATACGTTTGAAAAACTGTCGGATGAATTGGGTATCAGCAAGAAGAAACTGCGTACTTACAACGAGCTTCCCAAGGACTATCAGTTTATGGGAGGGGAAATTGTGTACCTGGAGAAAAAACACCGTCGGGCTACGAAGGAATACATTGTGTACGTGGTGCGTCAGGGTGATTCCATGTACTCTATTTCCCAGAAATTCGGTATCCGTTTGAAGAACCTGTATAAGTTGAATAAGATGGAGCCAGATTCACCGGCTCCGAAAGTAGGCGATATTCTGCGGTTGAGATAACCGGTTTATTCGTGGTGGTAAGGGCCGTTGTTTAGAATGGTCATGGCCCGGTAAAGCTGTTCCACGAAGATAAGCCGTATCATTTGGTGCGAAAATGTCATTTTGGAAAGTGAAATCTTTTCCTGGGCAGCCTGATAGACGGAAGGAGAGAATCCGTAAGGTCCGCCGATGATGAACACCAGCCGCTTGTTTACGGTATGCATTTTCCGCTCTATCCAGTTGGCAAACTCGATGGAGCGGAATTCTTTTCCATGCTCGTCGAGCAATACTACTACATCGCCGGGCTGCAAGGCTTTCAGGATGGCTTCGCCTTCCTTTTCTTTTTGCTGCTCCATGCTGAGGCTTTTGGTATTCTTCAGTTCAGGTATCACCTCCATATCGAACGAAACATAGTGTTTGGTACGTTCCACATAGTCATTGATGGCTGTGATATAATGCTTTTCGACCGTTCGGCCGACCACAAGTAGGGTAAATTTCATATCTTTTTTACTTTGATTAAAACGGGTTGCCTTTGCAAAGATATGAATAATAATTACCTTTGCTTCCTGAAATATCACTTAATATTTTGAACAAAATGGACGAAAAAATTGTAAAGGATTTGATTGACCGTCTGATTGACCTCTCTTTTGCAGAGGATATAGGTGACGGTGACCATACTACGTTGTCTTGCATTCCGGCGGATGCAATGGGCAAGTCGAAACTGCTGATTAAGGAAGAAGGTATTCTGGCCGGTATTGAAATTGCAAAAGAAGTGTTCCATCGCTTTGACCCTGAAATGAAGGTAGAAGTGTTCATTCAGGACGGTACACACGTGAAACCGGGCGATGTGGCCATGGTGGTAGAAGGAAAGATTCAGTCTTTGCTTCAGACCGAACGCCTGATGCTGAACATCATGCAGCGTATGAGCGGTATTGCTACGATGACCAGCAAATATGTAGAACGCCTGAAAGGTACGAAGACTCGCGTGCTGGATACACGTAAGACGACTCCGGGTATGCGTATTCTGGAAAAGATGGCGGTGAAAATCGGTGGAGGAGTAAACCATCGTATCGGTCTGTTCGATATGATTCTGCTGAAAGACAATCACGTGGACTTTGCCGGAGGAATTGACAAGGCAATCACGCGTGCTAAGGAATATTGCAAGGCAAAAGGAAAGGACCTGAAGATTGAAATTGAAGTGCGCAACTTCGACGAATTGAAGCAGGTGCTCGACCTGGGTGGAGTAGACCGCATCATGCTGGACAACTTTACTCCGGAAAATACACGCAAGGCCGTAGAAATGGTTGGCGGTCGTGTGGAACTGGAGTCATCAGGCGGTATTACCTTCGACACCTTGCGTGACTATGCAGAATGTGGAGTGGATTACATTTCTGTAGGTGCACTGACGCATTCTGTGAAAGGTCTTGACATGAGTTTCAAGGCTTGCTGAGGCTGACCGAATGAAAGGCATGCCCCACTTGTTAAATAAGTATCTACCAAAATAAAATAAGAAGAGTGATGAAAAAAAGTGTTTTATGGAGAAGTGTGCTGGTGCTGGCATTGTGTATTGCCGGAACAGCCAATGGAATGGCTCAGGACCTGAAATCAATTCTGTCAGGTGTAGCCAATGCGGTAGCGAATAAGGTAACGGGTGAAAGTGCCTCATTGACAGGAACGTGGGCTTATGTGGGTCCGGACTGTAAGTTTGAGAGTGACAATCTGCTGGCCAAGGCTGGTGGTGAAGTGGCTGCCAAACAGGTAGAAGATAAGATGAGCGCTGTACTGGAGAAGCTGGGTTTCAAGGAAGGTACAACCTACACCTTCAATGCCGATAGTACGTATACTTCGGTGGTGGGTGGAAAAACAGTTAACGGAACATACAGTTACAATGCGGATACCAAGGAACTGACAATGAAAACTCGTCTGGGATTGAAAGTGAATGCGACGGTTTCGAAGGGGCTGACCGGAGATACCATGAGCCTGCTGTTCAAGGCAGACAAATTGATGTCGCTGGCACAGACCATCACAGGAGCTGTGGCAAGTAAGTCATCCAATTCGGCAGTAAGTACAGCCAGTTCGTTGTTGAGCCAATATGACGGATTACAATTGGGAGTGCAGCTGAAGAAGCAGTAGCACATTGTAGATTGTAAAGAATAAAAAAGAAGCATGGATTTTAGCGAATGCCTGGAATCCATGCTTCTTTTTTTATGTCAGATGCATCCCTTGCTGGAAGGAATCTCAAAATGATGAATGTCACGGCGTATGGCCATCTTGATGCTGCGGGCGAGGGCCTTGAAGATACCTTCTATCTTGTGGTGCTCATTGGTTCCCTCGGCCTTGATATGGAGGTTCATACGGGCCGAATCACTCAGCGACTTGAAGAAATGGAGGAACATCTCGGTAGGCATGTCGCCAATCTTTTCACGGGTAAAGGTGGCGTCCCATACCAGCCAGGCCCGTCCGCCGAAATCGAGTGAAACCATACACTGGCAGTCGTCCATGGGCAGACAGTAGCCGTAGCGTTCGATACCTCTCTTGTTTCCTAATGTTTTGTATAGACATTCTCCTAAGGCGATGGCCGTATCTTCAATGGTGTGGTGCTCGTCCACTTCCAGGTCACCGTCTACGTGGATGTCCAGGTCGATGCCGCCATGCTTGCCTATTTGTTCCAGCATGTGGTCGAAGAATCCCAGTCCGGTATGGATATGGCAGGTGCCGTTTCCGTCCAGGTTCACCCGGATACGGATATCGGTTTCCTTAGTCTTGCGGCATACCTCGGCAGTACGTTCACCGGCAAAGAGAAACTCTGCCACGCGGTCCCAGTCGGTGGTAGCTAATACGCACGTGTCTTCCAGTCCTTTTTCGGTCAGCAGACTTTTATCCGGTTGCAGCAGGATGGCCTTGCAGCCTAAGTTCTTGGCCAGCTCTACATCGGTAGCGCGGTCGCCAATCACAAAGCTTCCGCCCAAGTCGTATTCCGGATTGTTCAGGTAGGCCGTGAGCATGCCGGTGCGTGGCTTGCGGGTAGGGGCATTGTCTTCCGGGAAACTCCGGTCGATAAGGATGTCGTCAAATTCAATGCCTTCGTTTTTGAACGACTGAAGCATCAGGTTGTGCACGGGCCAGAATGTGTCTTCCGGAAAAGAATCAGTACCTAATCCGTCCTGATTGGTCACCATGACAAACTCAAAATCCAGTTTCTGCCGCATAAAGTAGAGGTTGCGGAACACCTTCGGATAGAATTCCAGTTTCTCGAACGCATCTAACTGGTAATCTACGGGCGGCTCGATGACGAGGGTACCGTCGCGGTCAATGAACAATACTTTTTTCATGCTTCCTCCTCCTTGTAGTTTTTCAGGGCTTCCAGCAGGGTATCGTTCTCCGGACGCGTACCGATGGTGATGCGCAGACAGTCCTGACAAAGTGTGACACTACTACGGTTGCGGACGATGATACCCTTATCCACCAGGTAGTTGTAGATTTTCTTGGCATCACTTACTCGTGTCAGGAAGAAATTGGCATCAGTAGGATAGATACGTCGGCAGCAAGCAAGCTTCTGGAATTCCTGCATGAGACGGGTACGTTCGTGGAGCAAGGATTCTACCCACTGCTGTACCTGATAATGCTTTTCAATCATGTGGATGGCTTCCTGCTGGGTCAGTCGGTTTACGTTGTACGGATATTTGATTTTATTCAGCAGGTTGATGATTTCCTGAGAAGCAAAAGCCATGCCCAGACGGATACCGGCGCATCCCCATGCCTTGGAGAAGGTCTGCAGGATAATCAGGTTCGGAAATTCGTCGAGCTGCTGCAGGAACGATGCTTCATTTGAGAAGTCTGCGTATGCCTCATCCAGAATAACCAGTCCTTCAAATGAGCGGAGCAGGGTAAGAATCTCTTCCCGGCACAGACGGTTTCCCGTCGGGTTATTGGGCGAACAGAGGAAAATCAGTTTAGTGTGTTCGTCGGCAGCAGCCAGTAAGTCGGCAGCTTTGAACTGAAAGTTTTCATCCAACTGTACTTTCCGGTATTCCACGTCATTTACTTCGGCACATACCTGATACATACCGTACGTCGGGTCGATAGCCACTACATTGTCAATGCCCGGACGGCAGAAAGCACGGAAAGGAAGGTCAATGGCCTCATCGCTTCCATTACCTAAAAAAATGCGGTCTGGCGATACCTTCTTTACTCTTCCAATCAGGCCCTTTAATTCTCTTTGAAGCGGGTCTGGATAACGGTTGTTGGGGGTATTGTAGGGATTTTCATTGGCATCCAAAAATATGGAAGCCTCTTTCCCGCTATATTCGTCGCGTGCCGAAGAATAGGGTTTCAAGGCCCAAATGTTCGGTCGCGTAAGTTCTTTCAATGGTTTCATAGTTACTTATTTAAACGTACGGATACTGCATTTTTGTGCGCGTCGAGTTGTTCGTTGGCTGCCATGACTTCAATGGCCGGACCAATCATGGCAATACCTTCGGGTGTAATTTCCTGGAAGGTAATCTTGCGGATGAAGCTGTCCAGACTGACTCCGCTGTAGGCCTTGGCATAACCGTTGGTAGGGAGAGTATGGTTGGTGCCCGAAGCATAGTCGCCTGCACTTTCCGGAGAATAATAGCCTAAGAACACGGAACCCGCATTGACAATGCGTTCGCTGATTTCCATGTAATCCTTGGTTTCGATAATCAGGTGCTCGGGAGCATATTCGTTGGTCATTTCTACGGCTTCGTCCATGTTCTTCACTAAAATCAATTTGCTGGCAGCTAAAGAACGGCTGGCGATTTCCTTTCGGGGAAGCTGGGCCAGCTGGCGTTCCACTTCTTCTGTCACCGCTTTCAGCAAAGTTTCACTGGTGGTAATCAGGATGGCCTGGCTGTCGGTGCCGTGTTCTGCCTGTGAAAGTAAATCGGCAGCCACAAAGACCGGATTGGCTGTTTCATCGGCCAGTACCGCTACTTCAGAAGGCCCGGCTGGCATGTCAATAGCTACGTCACGTAAGGAAACCTGCTGTTTGGCGGCAGTGACATACTGGTTGCCCGGACCGAATATCTTGTATACTTTGGGAATGCTTTCCGTGCCATAGGCCATGGCTCCGATAGCTTGTACCCCGCCGGCTTTGAAGACGCGGTTGATGCCAGCCAGTTTGGCTGCGTAGAGAATGGCCGGGTGAATCTTTCCTTCCTTGTTGGGAGGAGTACAGAGAATGATTTCCTTGCATCCGGCAATCTGTGCCGGGGTAGCCAGCATCAGGACAGTGGAGAAAAGAGGAGCTGTTCCACCGGGAATGTACAATCCCACTTTCTCGATAGCTACCGCTTTCTGCCAGCAAGTCACGCCCGGCAGTGTGGTGATTTTCTTTCCCTGGAATACCTGTGCGGCGTGGAACGTGCGGATGTTGTTATAAGCCAGTGTGATGGCCGCCTTCAGTTCGATGCTGACTTTCTTTTCTGCTTCGGCAATTTCTTCCTCGCTTACCAGCAGGGAGTTCAGTTGCACTTTGTCGAATTTTTCTTCGTATTCGAGTACGGCTTTATCACCCTCAAATTTGATGCGGTTTAATATTTCGAGTACGGTTTCCCGCAATGATTCCGTTTGAAGAGTCGGGCGTTTCAGCAAGTCCGCCCATGTATTTCTTTCAGGATAAGTAATGATGTTCATAGTAACAATCTTTGTGATTAGGTTCTGAAAATCAAAGTATCATTTTCTCAATAGGCAGCACCAGGATGCCTTGTGCACCGATGGCTTTCAGCTTGCCGATGATTTCCCAGAAACATTTCTGGTCGAGAACAGTGTGGATGCTGCTCCAGCCTTCTGTAGCCAATGGCATAATGGTTGGGCTCTTTACACCGGGAAGAACAGCTACGATTTCTTGTACCTTGTCGGTCGGTACGTTCATCAGCACGTATTTCTTGTCTTCAGCGGTTTTGACTGCATTGATGCGGAACAGCAGTTCCTGAAGTATTTCCTTCTTTTCGTCTGACATGTGCTTGTTTCCGATGAGCAGCGCTTCGCTCTTCATTACCACTTCCACCTCCTTCAGGTTGTTGCTGATAAGGGTGGAGCCGGAGCTGACAATGTCGAAGATGGCATCTGCCAGACCGATGGCCGGAGCAATCTCCACCGAACCCGTGATAACATGGATGTCGGCCTCAATGTGCTGTTGTGTCAGGAAGTTTTTCAGGATATTGGGGTAGGAGGTAGCAATCTTTTTGTGATTGAACCATTCCAGTCCGTTGTATTCCGTTTCTTTGTGAATGGCCAGTGACAAACGGCATTTGCTGAAGCCCAGACGGTGCACGATTTCCGCTTCTTCGGCACGTTCCACGAATTCGTTTTCTCCTACAATACCGAGGTCGGCCACGCCGTTGGCCACACATTGTGGAATATCATCGTCGCGCAGGAACAGTACTTCTACCGGAAAATTACTGGACTGTGTCAGCAGGGTGCGTTTGGAGGTAGATAACTTGATGTCTGCTTCAGTAAACAGGGCCATTGTGTCTTCGAACAAGCGCCCTTTGGATTGTACGGCAATTCTTAACATATTGTTCTAAGTTTTTAAAGTGTCAAATAAAAAAGGCTTACCGAGGAATAAATTCTTACGGCAAGCCTTTGTGTAATCTTATCTCTTGTAACTGCACGCGTCGTCAGCCTACCGTGTGAACCGTTAGGTAATGATGATGGCGATGATGTACAGTATTTAAAATCATAATTATCGTTCTTTTGTTGCGACAAAAATATTAGATAAGAATTAAAAAAGCAAATATTTATCAGAAAAAACTCGCTTTTGCTGTCAAATTTATAAAGATTCCTTTTCTTTTTCCGTATAACAGCCTTTGAAGTACATTTCCTTTTCTGCTTTTTCTCTTGGGAAAATGAAATAGGTGCAGACGGCCTTGGTGCAGACTTCATCCTGTGCATTGTAGATTTCGGCTTCAATGAACACAAAGTTCCGTTTCTGCTCCTTGATTCTTCCTTTGAGGGTAAGGTGAGAGTCGGTCGTGTGAATGGGTTTCAGGTATTGAGTTTCCATGCGCGAAGTCACTCCCGCCGTCTGAAGCTTGCGGGCAATCACCCAGGCACATATCTCATCCAGCAGAGTTGCCTGAATACCTCCGTGCAGGGTGTTCAACCAACCTTGAAAACGGGCTTCAGGTACCCATTTACTCACAATCTCGTCCCCGTCTTCATAAAATTCCATTTTCAGGCCCGACTCGTTGTTGGGGGCACAGCCGAAACAGAAGTATCCTTCCATTCCTTCCCATGGATTGATGATTTTTTCCATGATGGCTGAGTTTTAGATAGTATAGTCCACGCAGGCACGGTTTTCCTTGGCATCTTTCAGAATACCAGCTGCGGCTACGTGTGCCGGATGGATGGCATAAGCCTTCACGTCGTCCAGCGTATCGAAACTGCTGTCCAGGCAGATGTCCCATACTTCTGCCGGGTTTTCATTCAGTCCTACATGAATGTCACGAATAAAGGGGATAGTGGCCGGAAGAGCCTCGATGGCAGTCTTGAAACGGTTCATAATGTCGGCTTTTTCTGCCGGAGAAAGGGTTTCTTTCAATTTAAATAAAACAATGTGCTTGACCATGTTTGTTTGTTTTTATGATTTTCGTATCTTTGAATATTGCAAATATAGAAATTAATTATTGAAACAAGTTATGATTATCATTGGAATTGCAGGAGGAACAGGCTCCGGTAAAACAACTGTAGTGAGAAGGATTATCGAAAGTCTGTCGGAGAATGAAGTGGCAGTGCTTCCGCTTGATTCATATTATAAGGACAGCAGTCATGTGCCCGTGGAAGAACGGCAGAACATCAACTTTGACCATCCTTCGGCATTCGACTGGGATTTGCTCTCCAAGCATATCTCCATGCTGCGTAACGGAGAATCCATTGAACAGCCTGTATATTCCTATCTTACCTGTACGCGCCAGAAAGAAACCGTGCATGTAGAACCCCGTAAGGTCATCATCATCGAAGGTATTTTGGCTTTGAGCGACCGCAGGTTGTGCAAGCAGATGGACCTCCGTATTTTTGTGGATGCCGATCCGGACGAACGTCTCATCCGTGTCATCCAGCGAGATGTGATAGAACGCGGACGTACGGCTGAGGCGGTGATGGAACGTTATGTGCGTGTGTTGAAACCCATGCACCTGGAGTTTATCGAACCGGCCAAGCGAATAGCCGACCTGATTGTGCCGCAAGGAGGTCATAATGAAAAGGCCATCGAGATTCTGAAGATGTACATTGAACGAATCGTAGACAAATGAAAGGCTGGATAACGGGGCTGTGCTGTGTGCTGGCCTTTTTTTTGTTTTTTTCATGCGGCTCTGAGAAAAAAGCGGAAGAGACTGCCGTCGATTTGCCACAGATTCAGGAAAGAAAGGAACTGGTGGTGCTGACTGTCAACAGCTCTGTGTCTTATTTCCATTACCGTGGTGAACCCATGGGATTCCAGTACGAATTGGCCCAGCAGTTTGCCAAGTCGCTGGGACTCGACCTAAAGGTGAAGGTCGTAAAAGACGAAGAGCAGCTGGTGAGCAGTCTGCTCAAAGGAGAAGGTGATTTGGTAGCCTACAACCTGATTATTACCAATCCGCTGAAGGATAGTCTGATTTATTGTGGTGAAGAAGACATTACGCGGCAGGTAATTATACAGCGGAGAGGGAAGAAAGCTTTGAAGGATGTCACGGAACTGGTAGGAAAGAAAGTCTATGTCAATTCCGGAAAATACCGTACCCGTCTGGAGAATCTGAACCGCGAACTGGGAGGAGGAATCGATATTTGTGAGATTTCCTCCGACAGTGTATCGTCGGAAGACCTGATTACGTGGGTGGCAGAGGGGCGTATTGACTACACGGTAGCTACAGATGAAATTGCTCGCATCAACCGTACCTATTATCCGGTACTTGACATCAACTTGGCCATCAGCTTTGACCAGCGTTCTTCGTGGGCCGTACGAAAAACTTCACCCTTACTGGCAGAAGCTGCCGATAAATGGCACCGCGAGAACATCAATTCACCGGAGTTTCGTGCCAGCGCCCGCCGTTATTTTGAATTGGCCAAGCGTCCCGCACATGGAGCCATTCTTTCCGTGAAAGACGGTAAGATTTCCCACTACGATGATTTGTTCCGGCGTTATGCCAAAGAAATCGGTTGGGACTGGCGTCTGTTAGCTTCGTTGGCCTATACCGAATCGAACTTCAATCCGAATGTCGTATCATGGGCTGGGGCCAAGGGGCTGATGCAGCTGATGCCGGCTACGGCACGTGCCATGGGAGTGCCGCCGGGCAAAGAGCAGGATCCGGAAGAGAGTATCAAAGCTGCCGTGAAGTATATTGCCGGAATGCAGCGTACGTTTAGTAAAATCACGGATAAGGAAGAACAGGCCAAGTTCATATTGGCTGCCTATAATTCCGGTATCGGCCATGTGACCGATGCCATGGCATTGGCCGAAAAATACGGACGTAACCGCTACATCTGGGAGCATCATGTGGCCCACTTTATGCTGTTGAAAAGCAACAAGGAATATTATCAGGATCCCGTTTGCAAGAACGGGTATGCCCGAGGAAGCGATACCTATGAGTTTGTACACGAGATTCTGGCACGTGCGGAACTTTACCGAAAGAAGATAAAGAAGTAAACAACTGAAAAGTTGGGTTTTATAAATAGCCTGAAGTTTTTGCGGAAGCTTCAGGCTATTTTTTTACGTTTCCCGTTGCAGAAACGTAAGTTTCTCAGTGCGGAAATATAGGTTTCCCTATCGGAAACCGTACGGTTTATGTGGGGGAAACGTAGAAAACTTTTCAGCAGTCTGCTTTTTCTTTTAGGAAGTTTGCAAAATATAATAAGTTACATTATTTCCTAATCATTTTAAAGTTCTACAATAAGCAGATAGCTAAAAGAAGTTTTCTGCTTGAAAAAAATAAGTTTTTCTTTGGCGCTGTATAATTATATTCGTAATTTTGCGAACAACAAACAAAAGAGGTGAAAATGGTAAGAAAGAACTATTCAGAAGAACAGGAAAAAATGGCCCGCTTTGCCAAGGCCATGGGGCATCCGGCTCGTATAGCCATACTTCAATTTTTGGCCTCACAGGAATGTTGCTTTTTCGGCGACATTCATGAAGAACTGCCTATAGCCAAGGCTACAGTGTCACAGCACTTGAAGGAACTGAAAGAAGCCGGACTGATTCAGGGAGAGATTGAAGCACCTAAGGTGAGGTATTGCATTAATAAGGAGAACTGGAAACTGGCCAAAAAAATGTTTGCCGATTTCCTGGGCCAGCCGATATGTAAAAAAGAGAGCTGTTGCGAATAAGCTCTTTTTTTTGTTGTGCTTGTTCGTTGTTTTGCGAATTACTAATAATAGATATAGAAGAACGATGAAAAAGATGGTATGTCTTCTGTCAGTATGCTTGGCATTGGCCTCATGTGGGATGCAGGGCAGAAGTGAAAAAGAAATTCAGACAAGTGACAAAGCGGTGGTCAGAAACAGTGAGGTAACTGCCAAAGACCATGTAGAGGTATTGTATTTTCATGGAAAGCAGCGTTGTGCTACGTGTATAGCCATTGAAAACAATACTCTGGCTGTGATGAAAGAGAATCTTTCGGAGCAGGTAAAGAAGGGGGAAGTGGTGTTCAAGGTGATAGACATCAGCAAGAAGGAAAATGAGAAAATCGCCGAAAAATATGAGGTTACCTGGTCGTCACTGTTTGTGGTTGGTTATAAGAACGGGCAGGAGACTGCGGAAAATATGACTCAGTTTGCTTTCGGAAATGCCCGTAAATCGCCGGAGGTGTTCAAGGAAGGACTGGTGAAAACCATAAATGACATGTTGAAATAATAAGGAGAGGCTATGGACTGGTTACAGACATTGTTGGACAACAGTTCCACTCCTGTATGGACGGCGTTTTTGCTTGGACTGCTGACTGCACTTTCGCCTTGTCCGTTGGCAACCAACATTGCGGCCATTGGCTTTATCGGGAAAGATATTGAGAACCGGAGGCGTATTTTCTGGAACGGACTACTCTATACGCTGGGACGTATTCTTTCGTACGCGTTGCTTGGAGTGGTGTTGATTCTGGTTCTGAAAGAGGGCTCGAGCATGTTTGGCATACAGAAGACCATCGGAGTGTGGGGAGAGCTTGTGTTGGGCCCGCTTTTGTTCCTGATAGGCCTTTTCATGCTTCTCGGTGATAGGTTGAACTTGCCTCAGTTCGGATTTCAGGGTAATGCGGAAGGGCTTGCCCGGAAAGGCGGTTGGGGTGCGTTGATAATAGGCGCGTTGTTTGCCCTGGCTTTCTGTCCCACAAGCGGTGTCTTTTATTTTGGCATGCTGATACCGATGTCGGCCACGGCCACAGCAGGTTATCTGCTGCCCGTTGTGTTTGCCATTGCGACTGCCATACCGGTGCTGGTCGTGGCGTGGATTTTAGCCTTCAGTGTACAGCAGCTGGGCAATTTTTACGGCAAGATGCAGAAGGTGCAGAAATGGATGAACCGCATAGTTGGTGTGCTGTTTATCGTCATCGGCATATATTATAGCTGGATAATGTATTTATAAACGAATTTGATAACAAACAAAATCTTTACAAGTATGGAAATTAAAGTATTGGGACCGGGTTGTGCAAAGTGCAAGACCACCTATAATGTAATTGAAAAAGTAATCAAGGAAAATAACCTGGACGTGAAACTGACCAAGGTGGATGACATCATGGAAATGGTGAGCTACAACGTCATGACGACTCCTGCCGTTGTGGTAGACGAAGTAGTGAAGATGAAAGGACAGGTTCCCACCGAAAGCGATGTGAAGAAACTTTTAGGGATCGGATAAACAAGAGGATTGATTCAGAAGCGGCAGAAACGACCTTCAAGGCAGCTGCCGCTTTTATGATGGGATACTTGTTCGTATTTAAACGAATTATAACGATAGAAACATGATACAAGATTTTGCAGACTGGCTTGTTTACGGATTGTTCGGACTGAGTGCTGATACGCCGCTTGGGGTAGCCGTAAACTTCTTTTTTTATGATACCATCAAGATTCTTATTCTACTGTTTTTTATCAGTGTGCTGATGGGAATCATTAACGCTTATTTTCCGATAGAACGTTTGAGGAACTATCTGGTAACGCATAAAATGTATGGGTTGCAGTATGTTCTGGCCTCTATTTTCGGAGCCATTACTCCGTTCTGTTCCTGCTCGTCCATTCCCTTGTTTATCGGCTTTGTAAAAGGCGGTATCCCTTTGGGAGTGACGTTTGCCTTCCTGATTACTTCTCCGCTGGTGAACGAGGTGGCGGTGGCTATGTTCCTCGGCTCTTTTGGACTGAAAGTCACACTTATCTATGTCATCAGTGGTATTCTGCTGGGAGTGATAGGAGGTTTTGTGCTTGGCCGTATGCATCTCTCACCTTACCTGAGCGACTGGGTGAAGCAGATACAGGCCAGCTCCTCGGCGCAGGCAGGAGAATGGGAGAAAGACCATACCACTTTTATCAAGCGTCTTCCCGTCATTGTGCGTGATGCCTGGAAGATTGTCAGTGGTGTACTGATTTACATTCTGATAGGTATCGGTATAGGTGCGTTTATGCACGGCTTTGTGCCCGAAGGATTTTTCGAGCAATACATGTCGAAGGACAACTGGTTTGCCGTACCGCTTTCGGTCATTCTTGCCGTGCCGATGTATGCCAATGCGGCAGGCATTGTGCCGGTCATCGAGGTATTCGTAGCCAAAGGTATTCCTATGGGTACAGCCATTGCTTTCATGATGGCCGTGGTGGGTCTTTCACTTCCGGAAGCGACTTTGCTGAAAAAGGTGATGACGTGGCGGCTGATTGCGATATTCTTCGGAACGGTGGCTTTCTTCATTATCTTGTCGGGTTATTTGTTTAATTTTGTTCTTTAATTTACCATTTTTATATGAGAGTATTGATTCTTTGTACAGGAAATAGTTGCCGCAGCCAGATGGCCCACGGCTTTTTGCAGTCGTTCGATAAAAATATAGAAGTGTATTCGGGTGGAACAGAGCCTGCCGCACAAATAAATGCCAAGGCGGTGGAGGTAATGAAAGAAGTCGGAATTGACATCAGTTCGCATGTGCCGACTCATGTGAATACCTACCTTGATCAGGAATGGGATTATGTGATTACCGTGTGCGGAGGAGCAAATAAAAGTTGTCCGGCATTTACCGGAAAAGTAGGCAAGCGTCTTCACATCGGTTTTGACGACCCGTCGCATGCCACCGGGACTCCGGAATTTATTGAAGCGGAATTCCGTCGTGTGCGGAATGAGATTAAAAATGCCTTCGCCCGTTTCTACATTACGGAAATCCGAAAAGAAGAATTACCCGCCTGCTCTTGCGGAAGTTGCGGTTAATATGCGTATTCTGTTGTATCGTCTTTGGTTTTGCGATAAATCGTAATATATCAGATGATTTCTTTGTTATTTCATCATTTTTTTCATAGTTTCGTCACTATGAAACCAAACTTAACAAAGTTGAATATGACAGAATGGGATAAAATGCAGGAGCATCAAATCTATAATGATTTTGATGCTGATTTGTTTAACCTGAGGGTTAAGGCAAAGAAGCTGTTTAAGGAGTTTAACCGTACTGAAGATGAAGAAGTAGAACGACGTCAGGAAATCATGCACAAACTCTTCAAGAAAGTAGGGGAGCGTGTGTGGATGGAGCCGGACTTTGCTTGCGAATTCGGCAAAAATATTACGATTGGCAATGATGTTTATATTAACTTCGGATGTACGCTCCTCGATTGCGGGCAGATAACGATAGGTAACAATACGTTGTTGGGGCCCAATGTGAGTATGTATTCGGCCAATCATTCGCTTGATGCGGCAGAGCGGATAGCAGGTGCTTTGATTCCTGAACCCATTACCATAGGCAATCGGGTCTGGATTGGAGGCGGCAGCACTATCCTCAGTGGAGTGACGATAGGCGATGATACCGTTATCGGTGCCGGAAGTGTCGTAACTCATGATATCCCTTCGGGTGTCGTGGCAGCTGGAAATCCCTGTCGTGTATTAAGAAAAATCACGGATAAAGATAAGGTGGGTTTTCCCGTATAGCAGATTGTTTTTCCATATAAGGAAAGGCATCACGATGAGGTAATCTTCCAAAAGCGGGGTGAGTTACATATTGTCTAATTATAAAAACAAAAGGCTGTTTCAAATTACATTATTCTAATTTGAAACAGCCTTTTTACTGCTTTCTCTCAGCAAATAAATATAGGCTAAAAAAACGCCTTTGCGTTTTAATTAAAACACAAGGATGTTTAGATTAAAACGCAAAGGCGTTTGACATGAAATGTACTTGCGTTTGAGATAAAACGCACTTGTGTTTTTGGAGGAGAATAAAACAAATGAATCAATTTTACTTTTAATTTAATTAACTGTTTGAATATGTATTATTTACGATAAATTCGTAGATTTGCGAAAAGTTCGTAGAAAAACTCGTTCGATATGGAAAAGCTAACTTATCAGGAAGAAGAAGCCATGCGCTTTATTTGGAACTTGGGACCATGTTTTGTGAAGGATGTGGTGGGCTGCTATGCTGAACCTAAACCACCTTATACCACGGTGGCCTCCATTATTAACAACCTGAAGCGGAAGGGATACCTGCAGGCAGAGAGGTTTGGTAATACTTACCGCTATACTCCTTTGGTGGCTCAGGAAGAATATACCAGCAAGTCTGTGGGCAACATTGTGCGCAATTACTTTGCCAATTCTTATAAGGAGATGGTTTCGTTCTTTGCCAAGGAGCAGAAGATTTCCAAGGAAGACCTGAATGAGATTATCAACCTGATTGAAAAACGTGAAGACAAATAAAAACTTATTTCTATGCTATACCTTCTTCAAGTCAATGTCGGATTAATCCTGTTTTATGCACTCTATAAACTGGTATGTACGCGGGATACCTTCTTTCGTTCAAGAAGATTTATCCTGATAGTGTCGCTTGTATTGCCATTTATCCTGCCTTTTATCGACGTACGTGAATGGCTGGAAAGCCGTGACCGCATGATTATGCTCACTCACTTTGATTACTCGGCGGTGTTGCCGGAGATTGTGGTGGGCAGTGAAGCAGTAGAAACCGGGAACCGTGTATTCGTACTGTCTGAATGGATAGGCTATCTGTATCTTGCCGGGGTAGTGGTATTGCTCGTCCGGCTTGCGGTTCAGGCGTTCAGTCTGTATCGCTTCATTGTGCGTATGCCGGAAAAAGAGATAAACGGCGTCCGCGTAAAATGTTTGAATGACCCTTCCGGACCGTTCTCTTTCTTCGGATGGATTTTCATGAATCCTGCCGCGGTGAAGGAAGATGAAATCAATGAAATCCTGACGCACGAAATGGCGCACGTAAAGCAGCATCATTCTGTTGATGTACTTCTTGCCGAGATGGTCAGCATCTGCTGCTGGATGAATCCCTTTGCCTGGCTACTGAAACGCGAGGTCAGACTCAACTTAGAGTTCCTGGCCGACAGGAAAGTAATGGAGGCAGGGTTTGCTACTAAAAGCTATCAATATCACCTGCTTGGGTTGGCCTACAACCACAAGTACGGGTTATCCAATAATTTCAACTTCTCTCACCTTAAACAACGTATCATTATGATGAACAAGAAAAAATCAAATGCTACAGGGCATATCAAATATGCGCTGTTCGTGCTTCCGGCCTTTGCTCTACTCGTTGCCGGAAACATCTCCTGCTCGCAGGGAGCATCCGAAAAACAGGATGCCAAAGAAGAAACCGTTGCACCAGATTCAGTAGCGGCTCCTACTGACGGTGTAGCGAAAGACGAAGTGTTTATGGTTGCAGAACAGATGCCTGAATTTCCGGGAGGAATGAAGGAGTTGTTGAAATTCCTTCAGGACAACCTGAAATATCCGGAAAATGCCATGAAGAATAATGTGCAGGGACGGGTAATCGTGCAGTTTGTGGTGGAAAAAGACGGAACTCTTACCGAATTCAAGGTGGCTCGTTCTGTAGATCCGGATTTGGATGCAGAGGCTTTGCGCGTGTTGCAGACCATGCCTAAGTGGAAGCCGGGCATGCAGAGGGGGAAGATCGTAAGGGTAAAATTTACCGTACCTGTTTCCTTCAAACTTCAGTAAATTGTGTTTGAGTCCGCTTTAAAAATGGGCTGTAATTATGCTTAAATGCTTCTGAGAGAAGTTGGAATGTAATCCTGTATTTTAGAGCGGACTCATTTTTTAGAAATATGATACCATGAAATTCACAGCAATATTATTTTCCTCTCTGTTATTGGGATTGATGATGGGGAGTTGCCATTCCGGACAGAAGGTTTCGGAAGGTGAATTCCTGATAGAAGGATTTGTGAAGAATCTGCCCGACAGTTCAATTGTTTCCCTCTTTCAGTTTGAAAACAGACAGTATGCGGCCGCTATGCTATCTGATACGGTTACAGGTGGCAGGTTTGTGTTAAGGGATACCATTACTTCAAAGGAATCTCGGCAGCTGTTGCTATTAGTAATCTATAAGAAGACATTTTCAGTGTGGCCGCTTTCTCTATGGGTAGTTTCCGGAGCAAGAATCCGGATTCAGGGTGAAGGTATGCTCTGTCCGTTCTGGACGGTAGAAAGTGAGGTACCGGAGCAGCAGACGGAGGCTGAATTTACCAAGCTGGGAATGCCGGAAATGGTGGAAGCCTTTAAGCAAGAGATGATAGTATATGAAATGTTTGACAAGGGCATAAATGATGTTTCTATCCGAAACAAGATTGATTCTATCCGTCGGAATCATATATATCCTCTGCAAGACAAAGTTCGGTTGCGGGAACTGGAATACATGAAAACGGCTCCGGTCACAAAAGTCTGGCTGGAAAAGTATTGTGATCAATTGTCTTTCCTCAATTGGAACACCGATTCTCAATATTCCCATAAAGAATTGGTTTATCCGTTGTATGCACGTCTGTCTGAAGCTGACCGCAAGTCGCTGGTAGGACGTGAAATTGCAGCTTATTTTAAGATGGTAGAATCGGTAAAGGCGGGCGACCACATGGTAGACGGCACGCTGTATGATACGGAGGGAAATACACATCATCTCTCTGAGTTTGAGGGTAAATACATTCTGCTTGATTTCTGGAACCTCGGTTGCCAGCCTTGCATGGAGGCACTGCCTGAAATGGAAGAAGTGAGTCGTATGTATAAGGGAAAACTGGAACTGGTTAGCATTTGTGGAGCCGCGAAAAACAGATGGAAGAAGTTTGTGGCAGAAAGGAAACTGACCGGCCATCAATGGAATGAACTTCGTGAGGTGAATGACGGACTTGCAGCGGTTTATGGTGTAAAGGGAGTTCCTCATTATGTGCTGATTTCACCGGAACGTAAGGTGATACATAGCTGGATGGGGTATCGTAAACATATCCTGAAAGAGAAAATGAAAGAATTAATTAAATAAAATAGGAAAAAGATGAAAACTCAAAATCTACTTATGGCCGCATTTTGTATATTGATATCTGTTAGTTGTGGCCCGCGTACCGATAAAGAATATTTGTCTGACGTATTACAGAAAATGAACAAGGTTGAATCAGTGAGTTATAAGGTCGTTAGACAAGCTTGGTTGCCAGGGGAAAAAGATCCTGTTTATACAATAACATCCGAAGTTTATGAACATATTAACCCACAAGATACGGCTATAGGTTCATCTTTTGTAGAGTTTCAGGACAATGCCTTTCGTGGTGTATATGATGGAAAAGTGTCCTCTTATGTTTATGAAGAGGAGGGGGAAAAATGGATTCGGGAAGATGATTTTACAACTAAAAGCCCGCTTCCTTTCCGTATGGTTATGCCTGAATTCTTTTACTATACTCAGTCAATTCTTAAATACGCAATTACTACCCAGGACTCTATAGAGCTTTCCTTGAAAGATTTGGGTGATGATTATTTGATGGAACTGACCATTCACATGCCTGTTCAGGTGGAGTTTTTTGGTAAAGCTCGTTATATGCCGCAGAATCCGTATGTATATGATCCGACGTCTGTCTACAAAATCTGGATCTCCAAAAAAGATGACATGCCATATCGTTATCGGAGGGAAATGGAGGGTAACATGAATGAAGCTTCTTGTTCTGACTTTATCTATAACCCGGTTGATAAAGAGTGTATTGTAGCGACAAATTATTATCCAGAAGGTTTTGAGATTGTAAAAAAAAGGCAGCGATCTTCAAAACCAACTGTGGATATGACGGGTAAAAAAGCTCCAGACTGGACGCTTACTGATATGAAGGGTCAGAAGGTTTCTTTAAGCGGTATAAAGTCGAAGGTCATCTTGTTGCAGTTCACAGGGATAGGCTGCGGACCATGTAAGATTTCGATACCTTTCTTGAATAGGTTGAAAAAAGAATATGCAGTGAACGAGCTTGAGGTGCTGGCTGTAGAAACGTGGGGAAGGTCGAAGTCGTCTTGCGAAGCCTATGTGAAAAATCAGGGAATAGAATACAGTTTTCTGACTGCCGATAAGGAAACAATAGCTAAACTTATAAATGATTATCAGGCTGGTAGCGGAGTTCCGCAGTTTTACTTGATAGGTAAAGACCGCACGATAATTGCAAAGTTCCAAGGCTATGCGGAAAAGACAACGGACACGGAGATAGAAAAGAAGATAAAAGCGAATTTGTAGACCAAAAAAACGTATTCTCCCCAATCCTTGCATTTTCTGTAGATTTTTCTATACATTTGCAGCCGTACATTTAAACAAAGAAAAAACAGATGCATCGTATCACTCCCTGTTCGCAAAAGGTCATGCTTCGGTTCCGTCGCTGGAGCCGGAAGGAATATGCTGCGTTTGTAAGTCTGCACCGCCATGTCACCATTGGACAGGTGGGACGGGGAATTGCAGATGCTTCATTGGGCAAGCAGAAAACGGCAGTGTGCGAGGGAAAGAAAACAGAAGGCATGTCATGGACTGACCTTTCAGGGGAAGATGCACTCTTTGGAAGTGGAGGACCGGGGCTTGGAGGAAGTCTATTCGAGACAGACCGGACAGAATTGTGGCGTCTGCTGGTGCCGCAAAGGGAAGAAGTGCCTGCACTGCTTTTAGATGAAATAAATAAGATAACAATAACCGGAAGGGATGTCTCCGCTTCAGGTCAAGTCTGACAGACTTAACCGAAGCGGATACATCCCTTCTTTTTTAGGATAAATACGTATGGAAAGATTACAGAAATTAGAAGAGAAGATAAAGGAAGGGGGCATGCTTACTTCGGAAGAGGCTTTGTGGCTGCTCGAGGAAGCGCCTTTTGAGGAGCTGTGTGAGGTGGCTCACCGCATTACGGTGGCATACGCTTCACGGAAGTTTGATATGTGTTCCATCATTAACGCCAAGTCGGGTCGTTGCCCTGAAAACTGCAAATGGTGTGCCCAGTCGGTGCATCATCACACGGGGGTGGAGGAGTACGGACTGGTGAGCGAAGAGGAATGTCTGCGCCAGGCAAAGATGAACGAAGACCAGGGTGTGGCTCGTTTCTCGCTGGTGACCAGTGGTCGTCGGCCTTCGGCGGGAGAGGTAGAGAAACTTTGCACGCACTTTGCATATCTTCGGGCGCAAAGTAAGATTGAATTGTGTGCGTCGTTAGGACTGGCTACGGAAGAACAGCTTGCGGCCTTGTATCGTGCCGGGGTGAGCCGTTATCATTGCAACCTGGAAACGGCGCCTTCGTTCTTCCCGACCTTGTGTTCCACGCATACGCAGGCACAGAAGATAGAAACGCTCCAGGCAGCTCGCCGGGCGGGTATGGACGTATGCAGCGGAGGCATCATCGGTATGGGAGAAACGCCGGCCCAGCGGGTGGAACTGGCACTGACCTTGCGGGAACTGGAGGTACAGTCCATCCCGTTGAACCTGTTGCAGCCCATCAAGGGTACGCCGCTGGAACACGCAAAGCCGCTGACGGCGGAAGAGGTGCTGCGTACGGTGGCCATGTTCCGCATGGTGAATCCGACGGCTTTCCTTCGCTTTGCCGGAGGGCGCTCACAGCTGAGCGAGGAGACGGTGGACCGTGCGCTGTATGTGGGAATCAATTCGGCCATTGTGGGGGATTTGCTGACCACCCTTGGCTCAAAAGTAACAAAAGACAAAGAACGTATAAAGGAGGCAGGATATGAATTGTGAGAAATTGTTTGACGAATTTGACCGGTCGCATTTGTGGCATCCGTATACTTCAACTTCAAACCCGTTGCCCACTTACAAGGTGGAACGGGCACAGGGTTGTACCTTGACGCTGGCCGATGGTACGGAACTGATTGACGGCATGTCGTCGTGGTGGTGTGCCGTGCATGGATACAATCATCCGGTGCTGAACCGGGCGGTGGAGGAACAGCTTCACCGGATGTCGCACGTGATGTTCGGGGGACTGACGCACGAACCGGCTATCGAATTGGGAAAGGAATTGCTGAAAATCGTGCCTCCCAGCATGGAATATATTTTTTATGCCGACAGTGGGTCAGTAGCTGTAGAAGTGGCTTTGAAGATGGCGGTGCAATATCAGTTTGCGGCAGGTCATCCGGAGAAGAACAATTTTGTGACCATCCGTTCGGGCTATCACGGCGACACGTGGAATGCCATGTCGGTATGCGACCCGGTGACGGGCATGCACAGCCTGTTTGGTTCGGCCCTTCCGGTGCGCTATTTTGTACCTTCTCCGCAGTGCCGTTTCGATGCCGAATGGGATGAGAAGGACATCGAACCCTTACGTGAAGTCATCATGCAGCATCACGGTGAGCTGGCGGGACTGATTTTAGAGCCGATAGTGCAGGGGGCCGGAGGCATGCGTTTCTATCATCCGCAGTATTTGCGGGAGGCGGCACGCCTCTGCCGGGAGCATGGTATGCTCCTGATTTTTGACGAGATTGCCACAGGCTTCGGACGTACGGGGAAATTGTTTGCATGGGAACATGCGCAGGTGGAACCGGATATCATGTGTATCGGTAAGGCACTGACAGGAGGGTATATGACCTTCTCGGCGGTGCTGGCTTCGGCAAAGGTGGCCGACTGTATTTCTTCCAAGGAGCCGCGTGCGTTCATGCACGGTCCTACGTTTATGGGCAACCCGCTGGCTTGTGCCGTGGCACTGGCTTCTGTGCGTCTGTTGTTGTCGTCAGGCTGGCAGGAGAAGGTGCGCCGCATCGAAGCACAGTTGAAAGAAGAACTGGCACCGGCGGCTTCGTTGCCGCAGGTGGCCGATGTCAGGGTACAGGGTGCCATTGGAGTTATTGAAACCAAGAAGCCGGTTGACATGGGCTGGATGCAGCGTCGGTTTGTGGAAGAAGGTATCTGGGTACGTCCGTTCGGACGGCTGGCCTATATCATGCCGCCTTTCATCATTCGTCCGGAAGAACTGACGAAACTGACGAGCGGTTTGTGCAAGATTGTCGGCGAAATGCCGGAATAAAAACAAAGGAGGTAAATCATGGAAAATGAAATACAACCCGGACTGGACGGAGATTTTCAGCTGGAACTGGATAAGCTGGAGGCGTGTGGCAACCTGCGTGTGTTGCCGGAAACCTGTAGTGAGGGGAAATGGATTGAGGCCGGTGGACGGAGGATGTTGAATCTGTCGTCGAACGATTATCTGGGACTGGCTTCGGACAAGGCGTTGCGTGAGGAATTTCTGCGGACGGTGAAGGAGAGGGATTTGTGCTTTTCTTCCTCGTCCTCACGGTTGCTGACGGGCAACTTCCCGGCCTATCGGGAACTGGAATCGCTGTTAGCTTCGTTGTTTGGAGCGGAGAGTGCACTGGTGTTCAGCAGCGGGTATCACATGAATACGGGGATTCTTCCGGCGGTGACCGATGCGAACACACTGATTTTAGCCGACAAATTAGTGCATGCGAGTCTGATTGACGGCATCCGCTTGTCGGCGGCCAAGTGCATCCGTTACCGTCATCAGGACTATGCGCAGTTGGAGAATCTGCTGGCCAAGCATCACGGCGAGTATCACCGGATTATTGTAGTGACTGAAAGCGTGTTCAGTATGGACGGTGACGTAGCTTCGCTCGACCGGCTGGTGGAACTGAAGCGCCGTTATGCCAACGTGATGCTGTATGTGGATGAGGCGCACGGCATTGCCGTACGGGGCCAGCGAGGACTGGGGGTAGCCGAGGAACAAGGTTGCCTGAAGGACATCGATTTTTTGTGCGGTACCTTCGGCAAGGCGATGGCTTCCGTGGGAGCGTATGTGGTGTGCCGGAAGGTGATACGTGATTACCTGGTGAACCGGATGCGCACGTTGATTTTCACTACGGCCTTGCCGCCTATCAATGTGGCATGGACGCGCTTTGTCTTGTCGCACCTGGAAGATATGCAGGCACGGCGGGAGCATTTGGCCAAAATCTCAGCAAGCCTGCGGACGGCTATCCGTGAGAGTGGGGTGGAATGTCCGTCGGAAAGTCACATTATACCTCTGGTAGTGGGAGCCAACGAGAAGGCCATCTGGAAGGCCTTGCAGATGCAGGAACATGGCTTTTATGTGTTGCCGGTGCGTCCGCCTACTGTACCCGAGGGAACGGCGCGGTTGCGTTTCTCGCTGACTTCGCTGATTGAAGAAGAGGAAATGGCACGGTTGTGTCATGAAATGAAAGCATGAAAACAGAAAGAAATTAAGATATGAAACAACGGTTTATCAAGAAGGAAGGAAATTCTACATTGCTGCTCTTCTTTGCCGGATGGGGCTCGGACGAAAATCTGTTTGCCGGACCGGTGCAGGAGGGATGTGACTGCCTGTTGTGTTTCGACTATAAGGATTTGGATTTTGACTACAGTCTGCTGGGGGGGTACAAGGAGATACGGGTCATGGCCTGGTCCATGGGGGTATGGGTAGCCTGCCAGACATTGGCCGGAAAAGAATATCCTTATGGGATGAGGCTGGCAGTGAACGGTACGCCTTTCCCTATTCACGATACAGAAGGTATTCCTGAAGCTATCTTTCAGGGAACGCTGGAGAACTTTTCGGAACCGGTGCTAATTCGTTTCCGTCGGCGGATTTGCGGGTCGGCCGCACAGGTGAAGACATTCCTATCGCATCATCCTTATCGGGAGGTAGACGATTTGCACCAGGAGCTGGCGGCTTTGTGGACGGCCGTAAAGAATCGTCCGGCTGTGGAGTGGACTTGGGACAAGGCGGTTGTCGGGATGAACGACAAGATATTCCCGCCTCAGAACCAGCGCGAAGCCTGGCAGGGAGTGGCCGTGGAAGAAGTGGATGCGGAACACTATGACGAGGAGTTGTTCCGTGAGTTGCTGAACGGAGAAAGTCGCTTATGGACAAGGCCCTGATTAGTCGGCGCTTTGCCAAGGCCGTGGGGACTTACCTGGATAAGGCCGACGTGCAGCGTTACGTGGCATCCCGGATGGCGGAACTGACCGGTCGTTACATTCCTTCGGATATACAGGAACGGGTGCTGGAAATAGGCTGCGGCACGGGCATGTTCACGCGGATGTACTTGCAGCAGGCTGTACCGGAAGAAATGTGGCTGAACGATCTTTGTCCGGAAGTGGAACCTTATCTGGCGGATGTGTTGGGTGAAAAGGTGCATTTCATGGCGAAGGATGCGGAGACATTAGCTTTTCCGGAGGGGCAGGACCTGATTGTATCGTGCTCGGCGGTGCAGTGGTTTGAAGATTTGCCACGTTTCTTTTCAGGATGCCGGAAGTTGCTGCACGAAGGGGGATACCTGGCTTTCAGTACCTTCGGTCCTCACAATACGGAGGAAGTGGCGACACTGACCGCGGCGGGATTGTCGTATCCGTCGCTGGAGGAACTGAAAGAGATACTGGCAGCACGCTATGAGGTAGTATATGCTCACGAGGAACAGTTACGTCTGTCATTTTCTTCCCCCTTGGACGTGTTGAAGCATTTGAAGGAGACCGGAGTGACGGGTACGGCTGCACAGCCATGGACACGCGGCAGGTTGCAGGAGTTCTGCCGGAATTATACGAGACAATTTTCGGATGAACGGGGAAAGGTGTACCTGACCTTCCATCCTATTTATATGATATGTAGAAAATAAAAAGGTTACGAGTATGAAAAAGAATGTATATTTTGTCAGCGGTATCGATACCAATATCGGAAAGAGTTATGCTACGGCTTACCTGGCTAAGACCTGGAATGAACGGGGTATCCGTACCATTACGGAGAAACTGATTCAGACGGGGAATACGGACATGTCGGAAGATATCGAGCTGCACCGCCGGATTATGGGTACCGACTTGTTGCCGGAAGATAAGGAACGATTGACCATGCCGGAGATTTTTTCTTATCCCTGTTCTCCGCACCTGGCAGCGGAGATAGACAAGCGTCCGATTGATTTCGACAAGATTGAACGTGCCACTCAGACACTGAGCGAACGCTATGATGCGGTGTTGCTGGAAGGAGCCGGAGGACTGATGGTGCCGTTGACTCGTGAACTGCTGACTATCGACTATGTGGCACAGAAGCAGTATCCGCTGGTGTTCGTCACTTCTGGTCGCCTGGGAAGTATCAACCACACCTTGCTGAGCCTGGAAGCGATGACGCGTCGGAGCATCCGTCTGCACACGCTGGCCTACAACCTCTTCCCGGAAGAAGATGATGAGATTATCCGTCGCGATACGGAGGAATACATGCGCGACCTGTTGAAACGGGAATATCCGGAAGCAGAGTTTGTGGTGGTTCCGTTTTTGGGTACTAAATAAATGGGTCGGTGAAACAAGGATATTATCACGTGATGGCCATTGCCGTGGTCGTGGTGTGGGGACTGACCTACATCTCGACCAAGGTACTGATTCAGCAGGGGCTGCATCCGCATGAGATTTTCTTCTACCGTTTTCTGGTTGCTTATGCGGGTATCTGGCTGATTGCTCCCCGTCGGCTACTGGCAAACAGTTGGAAGGAAGAAGGCTTGTTGGCTTTGGCCGGTTTCTTTGGCGGCTCGCTTTATTTTTATACGGAGAATACGGCTTTGGGACTGACGCAGGCTTCGAACGTGGCGTTTCTGCTGTGTACGGCCCCGTTGCTTACGGCCTTTCTCTCGGCGGCATTTTATAAAGAAGACCGTTTGACCCGACGGTTACTGATGGGCTCTATGCTGGCCCTTTGTGGGGTGGGGCTGATTGTGTTCGGTGGGAAGGAGGGTTTGAAAGTCTCTCCTGCAGGCGATTTGCTGACGTTATGTGCTGCCTTCTCGTGGGCTTGCTATAGTTTGGTCATTCGTCGCTTGTCCGGACGTTATCCGGTGTCGTTTATCACCCGGAAAGTGTTCTTTTATGGGGTACTTACCATTCTGCCGTTATTTGCCGTATTTCCTTTCCGGCAGAATACGGCCATCTTGTGCCGTCCTGAAGTGTGGTCGAACCTGTTGTTTCTGGCTCTGATAGCTTCGTTGGTTTGCTTTGTGGCCTGGAACGTGGCACTAAAGAAAATAGGGGTGCTGCATACTTCCAATTATATTTATCTGAGTCCGCTGGTCACTTTGGGAGCTTCCATGCTGATTTTGGGAGAAGGACTGACCTTATGTTCGGCAGTAGGTGCTGTCTGTATTCTGTGTGGTGTGTACTGGGCGGAAAAAAGGAAATGAAGCATACAGATGCTGGGAGAAGTTTAGGGAAATCCCTACCTCGAAATAGGGATTTCCTGCTTGATAGGGAAAAATATCTTCCTAATTTTGTATCAGCATAAAAAGGTAGAACCGTTAAATGATATAATTATGATGAAGGTGAAAGTATTTGCTTCGTTGATGTTGGCTGGCTTGCCATTCGTTTTGGCAGCCCAGAGTAACGACGACCTTTACTTCGTTCCCAAGAAAAAAGCGGAAACGAAGAAGGAGACCGTAGCGGCCCCGAAGCAGAATAGTCAGGGGACAACGGTGTATTCCACATCGGCTACTTCCACGCCGGTAGTAGTGAAGGATGTGGCTGGAAATACGCGTGATGTAGACGAATACAACCGTCGGTACACATCGCGTGAGAACACGTTCTCTATGCAGAACGATACGCTTTACATTCAGGAAAAACCGTATAGCGAACGGGGAGAGTGGGTGAACGGATTTGAAGGTACGCAGGATGACTACGAATATGCCATGCGTATTGTCCGTTTCCGTAGTCCGCGCTATGCCATTCCGGTAAGCAGTCCGCTGTACTGGGACGTAGTGTATGGAGCTTTCCCGTCATGGGACTGGAACGTATACGATGACGGACTTTATGCTTACGTATTCCCGACTTACAGCAATCCGCTGTGGTGGGACTGGAGATGGAACTGGAGCATTGCCGGACCAAGATTCAGCTTTGGCTGGGGATGGTCTTCTCCATGGTATTACAGCAGCTGGTATTCTCCATACTGGTATGGTGGTTACTGGGGAGGCTACTGGGCCGGTTACTGGGGCCCGGGATGGCATCATCATCACCCGTACTATCCGTCGTATGGATGGGGAGGAGGATGGCATCGTGGATATACAGACTATCGCCCGTCACGTTATCAGAATTATACGACTTCCCGTCGGCAGAACATGGTTCAATCAGGAACAATCAGCTCCCGTCGCTCAGGGGATGCTTTCTCTACCCGTTCAGCCGGAAGAGTGGTTCGTCCTAATGAAGTTCGTTCGGTCAGTTCTTCAGTACGTCCCGGAGTTGGAGGAGGATCATCTGTCAGACGTGAAGGAATCTCTACAGGTAGCGTAACTCGTTCTGAACGCAATACCGGATTATATACACGTCCAAGTACGACTATTAATCGTTCTGGTTCCTCTTCTTATACACGTCCGAGCAGTACACGTCGCAGCGTGAATTATAACTACAATGATAATAACAGTCGAGTAAATCGTAGTGTACGTTCTGATTTCGGTTCGTCTAGTCGCAGTGGTAGTTTCTCTTCTGGTGGAAGCAGTACCCGTGGCTCTATGGGCGGCGGAATGCGCTCTGGAGGCGGAGGTGGCAGCTCACGTAGACGATAAGAAAAATGAAGATGTACTTATAACTTTTGGATAATATGAAGACCAGAATAATCGCATTAGCTGTTACGGCTGCTTGTGCTTCAGCAGCTGTAGCACAGAGTCAATACGAAGCTCTCCAGTTTATGGGAAATGAGTTGAATGGAACTGCTCGTTTTGTGGGTATGGGTGGTGCTATGAGTTCTTTAGGAGCTGATTTGTCAACGATGTCAACGAACCCTGCGGGAATCGGAATGTATCGCAGTCATGATGTGGCAGTAAGTTTTGGATTTAATAATACACGTACCAATGCAGATTTTGCAGGGAATACAACAAAAGAGAATCGCACCCGTGCTTCGTTTGACCAGATAGGATTTGTGTGGAGCACCAAAATTGGGAATAAGACGGATTTACGTTATCTGAATTTCGGATTTAATTACCACAAGCGTGCTAATTTTAACCGTCAGTTTTATGCTAAAGGAGCTTTAAATGGAGCCTCCATGACATATCAGATGGCTAATATGATAGGAAATGCAGGATATACGACTGCCAATGGTTTTAATGGATTGCTTGATGCAGGCTCTGATGTAGACAACCGTAATCCGTATACACATTCTGATTTTTATAGTACTCCTTATTTAGCCATGATGGGAGCTCGTACCGGTTTGGTGGATGCAAATTGGGATAAAGATGGAAACATTACTCAAATCTTTGGCTGGAATGGAGAAACAGGTGAGTATTATAGCCGGGAAGAAGGAGGTATTAATCAGTATGATTTTAACTTGTCATTTAATATACGTGACCGTTTCTACTTTGGCTTGACATTGGGCTTGTATGATTTGAACTATAATTTGTATTCATCGTATGGTGAAACAATGAATAGAAATATGCAGGATGGAAGTGTGACTTATCATGACAAAGGTGATTTTACACTGAATAACTGGTATAAAGCGGAAGGTACAGGAGTTGATCTGAAACTGGGAACGATTATTCGTCCGTTTGAATATTCACCGTTCCGGTTTGGCTTGGCCATTCATACTCCGATATGGTATACATTAACTGATCGTTATACTGCTGCCATGACTTCTAATATTGCATTGGATGGAAAGAATCCTGTTTCTTATTCAGAAAATTTATCAGACTATTTTTATCCTGATATGAATTATGTATGGGATTACAGTATGGTTATTCCGTGGCGTTTTAATATAAGTGCTGGAACGATTGTGGGTGGAATTATGGCCTTAGATGCAGAATATGAATATGAGAAGTATTCATCTGCTAAGTTGAAAGATAGAGAAGGGTATGAATTAAATGCAACATCTTCTATCAGCGAGACTTTAAAGGGGGTACATACTTTCCGTGCCGGTATGGAAACAAAGTTGACAGATGCATTCAGTCTTCGGGTAGGATATAACTATCAGTCTTCTCCTATTGTGGAAGATGCATTTAGAAACATTGAAGCGACTGACAATACGCGTACGGTGGCTTCCTATATGAATCCGAAATCTCGTCAGGCTGTAACCTTTGGCTTAGGATATAGAGGACGGCTTTTTTATGCTGATGTAGCTTATAAATATGATTTCTACAAATCTGACTTTTATATGTTTGATGATGTAGCACTGCAAGCTACAAAAGTAACCAACGAACGTCATCAGTTATTGCTTACGCTGGGCGTTCACTTCTAGAAGTTCATTGTGTTTGTTTTATTTAATATGGGAGTTGCTTTTATTCACTGGGGCGGCTCCCTTTTTATTCCTTTTTTTCACGGTATTCTTTCTTCTTCCAGAAATTGAATCCCATGTAGATGCGCAGGCTTCCGAAAGAATTGGTCATAGAGAAAGTGGGTTTCCGGTAGTCGTATGTGTGAAGTACTAGAGAGGCTCCGACATAGTATTTGCTGTTGTTCCAAGTGATGCCTGCACGCGTAATCAGGTCGAAATTGATGTCTCTTATCCATTGTGCCCAGTCAGTTCCGCTTTGGGTGGGCTGGTCGTTGATACGTGCCTTTTTATAGGCTATGGCCGGAAGAAGAGAGATGTTCAGCAGACAGTTTCTGGCAAACACCCAGTTATAGCCGTAGCCCACGCTGAGGTTGTAGTCGGTGTAGCGCAGGCTGTGAAATTTCAGGGAGGGGCTGAGCTGCTGTTGCATTTCTTCTGGCAATTGTGTATGGTCGAAGGAAATGTTATGCTGGGAATAGGAGAATCCGGCCAGCAGGGAACCGCAGCTTTTCCGCTGGTTGGTCGACTGGCTATAGGCTGCAGGATAGGAAAATCGCTTGTGGTTGAAAATCCAGTAGGCATTCAGTCCTTTGATGTTGCTTTGAAAACCGTTGAATTGTGTGTTCGTATAGCTTTGGCTCAGGTTAAACTTTTCATAGGAAGACAGTTTGAAGTCGCTGCCCGTTTTCCGGTAATACAAGTCTACGCCAAATTTGGCACTGTATAAGTTGAACACAATTTCTTTTCGGGGAGCTTTTTCCTTGCCTTTACCAATAAGGTCCTTGATGTCGAAAGAAAGTCCCAGGAAAATCCATCTCCAGCCAAAATAAACTCCCAGCTTGGTGTTGATGTTCGGGGCAAAGTTCAGACTTTGTCCGTCGTTGCTTCCTAATCGGTAATGCTCATACCAGGAACTTTGCTCCAGCATAAAGGCCAGGTTGTATTTGTTGGGAGAAATGTAGGTGGTATCTATGGTATTCAGTTTGGCACCGGCTTTTTTGATTTCTTCTCCGGTGAATTTGATGGAACGGACAATGCCGTCGGTCAGACTGCTTAATGACAGTCGGGGAGAAGCCACAGGAGCCGGTTCATTGATTGACATGCTGTCTTTCTTCTCTATCTGAGCCATGGTGTGAGTCGGATAGAGAAGGAGTATAGACAGTATGGTCAACAAGGAGAGTGGTTTCACCCCAAATAATAATGTATTGGTTAAAGTTTGTTCAGAATGCGGTCCATTACCCAGTTGGTAGGAGTGGCACTGACTCCGTCGCAGGTGCAGACTGCCTTTCCTTGCAGATGCTCTACTACCGCTTTAATCAAAGGGAGCTGTACATGAGGAGGGTTAGGAGGCAGGATTTCTTCACGTCCGCGTTCTGTATGCAAGGCTATCGGGTCGTAGGTGAAGACGGAGAAGCAGATCATGCCTTTGTCTCCGATAATTTCAATACGGTCTTCCTTGGCGGAGTCGTGGGCTACAAAGCACCAGGAACCTGAGCCCGGCAGACCGGAGTCAAACTTGAAGCAGGCACTGATTGTATCTTCAGCTTCATACAGCCCGCCACGGTTGGATTTGTAGCCTTCTGCTTCGAGAATACATCCGAACATATCCTGCAATAAATCAAGCTGATGGGGGGCAAGGTCGTAGAAATAACCTCCACCTGCAATATCGGGTTGCACACGCCACGGCAAATTCTTGGTGTTGTAGTCGAGTGCACGCGGGGGCTGTGCAAAACGAATCTGCACGTTGATAACGTTACCGATTTCACCTTCCTCCACCAACTGGCGGACTTTTTGGAAGTAGGGCAGGTAGCGGCGGTAATAGGCTACGAAGCAAGGCACTCCGGTCTCTTTCGAGATACGGTTGATTCGTGCGCAGTCTTCATAGCTGGCAGCCATCGGCTTCTCGATGTACACCGGTTTGCCGGCCTTCATTGCCATGATGGCAAATGTGGCATGCGAAGAAGGAGGAGTAGCGATGTAAATGGCATTCACATCTTCGTCTCCAATTAACTCTTGTGCGTCGGTGTACCATCGGGGTATCTGATGGCGTATGGCGTAGGATTTGGCTTTTTCTTCGTCGCGGCTCATGACGGCAACCACCCGTGAGCCTTCTATCATGTTAAAAGCGGGTCCGCTTTTCTTTTCGGTGACTTCACCGCATCCGATGAATCCCCAGTTTACTTTATCCAGTTTGATCATAGATGAGTGGTTTTAGTGAAAGTATTTTTTATATAATTTCTGATAGTCTTCGCTTTTCATGTACTCGTCGAGCCATTGGTTCAGGCTGTCGAGCAGAATGGGAGAATGTTTGGCTACTCCCCATGCGTAGAATTGGGTGAAACTGATATCTGTATCAATATCCAGGTTGGGATATAGGTGCATGTTTGCCTTGGCAATGTTCTCGTCGCACACGGCATAGTCAATATCTCCTCCGGAAACCATGGCCATGAGTTGTTCAGGACCGTATTGTTCTATTTCCTGAATGTAGATGGTGTCGGCTATCTCGCTGATGAGGTTGTGAAGACGCAGCAGGGCAGGAGAGCCTTTGACCACGTGCAGGGTTTTATGTCCTAATTCCAGCTGGTTGTGTATGTACAGACTGTCTTTCCCTTCTTCCGGTTTGCGCTGTACCAGTACCTGTTTGCTGAGCAGCAAAGTGTGACTGAAGAGAAGAGAGTCTTTGGAGCGGGTAGTCACGGTCGTTTCCGTAGCAATCAGGTCGTACTTCCCTTTGTTGAGGCCTTTCAACCGTTCCTCAAAGCTCATTTCTGGAGTGACTTCCAGTTTCAGGTTCTTGGCTTGTGCAAAGGCATTCAGCAGTTCGTAGTCAAAACCCGACAGGCTATCCTTGTCAACATGATAGCTGATGGTGTTGTATTCCGTTACTGCACGGAGGATACCTGACTCGATGATTTCCGGATAGTCGCGCGGTGTGAACTTCGGTTCTTCTTCATGGTGTGAACAGAGCCGGAGTATGGCGACAAGAATAATCAATCCGCCTGCCAGGTATAGAATTTGGTTTCTCTTCATAGGCAGAGAATTAATCAAAGAAGTTCCATGAGAGTCCTACTTTCAGGATACGCGGGTTGAGCGGATAGTGCGGAGCCAGGAAGTAGCTCTTTTCTCCTGTGCGCTGCAGCAGGTTATACATCTGCACGAAGATACGCGTACGTTTCAGGTGCAGGTTGATGTATCCGTTGATGAGAGGGTATCCGCCAAGTTTGTAGCGTGTATCCGGATTTTGCAGGTAGAACTGTCCGATAGCCGGAGCATAGTCGGGTGCGTAATATTGTGTGAAGTACCGCATGTCGGCTCCCATTTCAATGCTCAACACCTTTTTGGCCAGTCCGAACCGGATGTATAGGTCGTGATAGAGCACAAGTTCCGGCAAGGGAAGTACGGTTTCGTTACTGGTCTTTTGGTAGGTGATTTCATTGTCTAAGTGAAGGATGCCCAACTTGAAGTCCTGACGCAGGCTGGCACTGAACACCTGGATGTTTCCGGAATGCTGGCGTACGGCCATGTCGTTCTTGTAGCTGACTACATCGTTGGCGTTGGTATATTTCACTGAAGCATTGTCCAAGTACGTATAGTTGGTGATATTTTCTACTCCTGCCTTCAACTGTGTCCGCCAGCGGTCGATGCTCAGCTTTCCTTCAATGCGTGTACGCATGATTTTACTCAAGTCATTGTCCCACCAGTAATGTTTGGAGTGGAAGTGACGGTAGTAGAACGTAGGATTCAGGTTCTTGATATAGGCATTGGCTTCCAGACGTACGGTGTCGTTGAACAGGCGGAAGTTCAAGTCACCTTGTCCTTCTACACTGAACTGTCCGGCATCTTCTCCAATCATGGCTATTTCACCCAACACATTGTAGTGCAGTGTCTTTCCCTGTGATTTGATAAGCTGGCCTCCGATAGACAATACATTTTCCTTGTGAGTTGTCGGAATGCGTCGTCCGGGTGTGCCGGTAATGGTATCTGTCAGCGTAAAGTTACGATGTTCAAAGCTGGCAAAGACGGTCAGTCCGGCTTTGGCCCATTTGTTGAATCCTTCCCGCAGGGCAATGCCGACGGTGTTCTTGATAGAGAAGTTTTTGGTGATGTCCAGTGAATCCTTTCCCAGGTAGTTATGTTCAAAGTATTCTTCATTCTGGTCAACGTCATAAGACACGTATTTTCTGCGGTTGATGTCTACGTTGACGGTATGAATGAAGCTGGTTACCGGTACGAATACTTCTTTGGTAATCGTATCGTTTTCAGTCGTTTCATCGCGATAGAATCCCAAGTTATACCGATGAGTCAGAAAGGCATGGTATCCGGTATTGTTGTTCCAGATATTCGACAGATTGGTCGGGATAGAATACGTTTCGTAGGTCCGGTTTCCTTCGGCCATCTCCAGCGGGTTGGTGATGTAGCGGTCGTCCGTGATACCTCCGTTTTCAGCCACCTTCAGGTTTTCATTAATAAAGCTGAAATGCATGTCGTATTGGTCGCCGTGATAGTAGGCAAAGAGATTACCGTTGAACAGTGCCGTCGACTGGCTGTCGTATTTTCCTCGTCCGTAGGTGTAGTCAATGTCGAATCCGAAGCCTAAGCGCTTGTTCACATTCACGGCAAAGTAAGCCTTGAAGCGTTCCTCTCCGTAGCGTCCGTCTCCCTGCTTGAAGTAGGTCAGGTTGGTGAAAGGTGATTTGGTATTGGTATACACCACATCACTGGGCTTTCGTACGGTGAAATCGTACGGATCGGTGAAGAAAAACTGGCTGCTTTCTTTCCGTTCAAAGAACACGTGTGAGATACGCGGTGCTCCCAAGTTACCTAAGTAAGTATAATGTCCCGTAGGCCCTCCTGTATCATTGGAGTTCTGGAAACCATGTTGCAGGGTATCTACCTGAACGGGGGTCATTTCTCCAAAGCGTGTGTCGATTTTCCAGGCATTCAGTCCCACCGGTACGGTGCTGGCATCAATCACTGCGGTTGTATCTATCGGATTACCGTTTCGGTCATATCTGTTGCCGTCCATTCCGGTGGCCGACATTCCTTGTCCGTATTGGGAGATGGTGTTTTGTGCCGAAAGGGCCGTACACACCAGTATGAATAGGGTTGTAAAAAATAGCTTCTTCATAATGGGGCAAAGATACAATAAAAATGCGAAAACGGGAGATTGTGGCTTTCAAAAAGTAGCATTGGAGGTGTCAGAAGTGAAACTCCGGAAAAAGAAGCAGGCTGCCAACTGCATTCCTTTCTGTAAATGCACTGGCAGCCTGCAAGATAGAAGTATGCTTCCGGTAAGGAATCAGACTTCCTTGATGATGTCCATACCGATGCGTATGGCTTCTTCGTTCATCGGAATCAGGTGATGATGACGCTCGGGCAAAGTTTTGCGCAGGGCTTTCACCACACTTTCGATTGATACGATGGGGCGGATTTTCAGCAAACCTCCCAATACAATCATGTTGAAGGTCTTGGCCATTTTCCGTTCGTTGGCTTCATCCATGGCGTCAATGCGATATACATGGATGTCCTTGCGGGTAGGAGGGTTGATGATGCCGTATCCGTCGTAAATCAATACACCGCCCGGTTTTACCTTGCTTTCAAACTTGGCAAGCGAAGGCTGGTTCAGGATGATGGCTGTGTCATACTTGCTGAGAATCGGGGATGAGATACGCTCGTCGCTCACAATGACAGTGACGTTGGCTGTACCTCCGCGCTGTTCCGGACCGTAGGCTGGCATCCAAGTCACCTCCTTGTTTTCCATCAGGCCGGAATATGCCAGGATTTTTCCCATGGAAAGAACTCCCTGACCTCCAAATCCTGCTATGATAATTTCCTCTTTCATATAATGTGCAAATAATTATTTATTTTCGGTAGTATCTTTCAGGTCGCCCAATGGGTAGAAGGGGAACATGTGTTCTTCCATCCATTTGTTGGCGGCTTCGGGTGTCATTTTCCATCCGGAGTTGCAGGTAGATACGATTTCTACCAGGCTGGAGCCTTTTTTCTGCATGGAACATTCGAATGCCTTGCGGATGGCTTTCTTAGCCTTGCGGATGGCAGCCACTGACTGCACTGACTGGCGGGTTACGTAAGCGGTACCTTCCAGTGTAGCGGCAATTTCGGTCATCTTCAGCGGGTAACCATGGATTTCCGGAACACGTCCGTACGGGCAGGTAGAAGTCTTCATGCCTACCAGTGTGGTTGGAGCCATCTGTCCGCCGGTCATACCGTAAATGGCATTGTTGATGAAAATGATAGTAATATTTTCTCCGCGGTTCAGAGCGTGGATGGTTTCGGCTGTACCGATGCAGGCCAGGTCACCGTCGCCCTGATAGGTGAATACCAGGCGGTCGGGCCATAAGCGCTTGATGGCAGTAGCCAGGGCAGGTGCACGTCCGTGTGCGGCTTCCTGACAGTCTATATCTAGGTAATTATACATGAACACGGCACAACCTACCGGACTTACTCCGACAGCTTTCTCGGCCATGCCCATTTCGTCGATGACTTCGGCAATCAGTTTGTGAACTACTCCGTGACTGCATCCCGGGCAGTAGTGCATAGGGTTATCGTTCAGCAGGCGAGGCTTCTGATAAACCAGATTTTCAGGTTTGATTATATCTTCTTTTGTCATAATTAATTCTCCTGTAGTTTATCGTAGAAAGAAACGAAACACGAATTCCATCATTTTCAGGAAAAGAGAGGCACCGCACACATAAAAGAATACGGTCTTGTCTTCACCCAGTGTGAAGTAGAGAATGACGGAAATCAATGCTCCAATCATAAACAGTACGTTTAAGACGGCTCTTATTCTATCGGTATCCATAGCTTATTTCTGAATCAGTTTTTCCTTGATGGCTTCGATTACTTCATCCGGGTCGGGCACGATACCTCCCAGACGTCCGAAATGTTCTACGGGTACCTTACATTCTACGGCCAGACGGACATCTTCAATCATCTGTCCGCTGTTCAGTTCCACGGTCAGGATACCTTTCACCTGTTTGGCTCTTTCTTTCAGGGCCTTGCTTGGGAACGGCCATAATGTAATCGGACGGAACAGACCTACCTTGATACCTTCTTCGCGTGCATGCTCCATGGCTTTCTGTGCGATACGTGCGCAAGAACCGAAAGCCACAATCAGGTATTCGGCATCTTCGGCATTCAGTTCTTCGTAGCGTGTTTCTTTCTCTTCTATTTCTGCATACTTGGCCTGCAGGTGCAAGTTGCGCTGCTCCATGATGGCCGGATCCAGTTCCAGTGAGGTGATGATATTGGGCTTACGTCCCTTGCAACCGGTTGTAGCCCAAGGGCATTGTGCCAGAATCTCTTCTTCTGTACGTCTGGGGCGATATTCCGGAAGCACTACCTTTTCCATCATCTGACCGATTACACCGTCGGCCAGAATCATAGCCGGATTGCGGTATTTGAAAGCCAGGTCGAAAGCCAGCCCTACAAAGTCAGCCATTTCCTGTACGGAAGCCGGAGCCAGTGCAATCAGGTGGTAGTCGCCGTGACCGCCTCCTTTGGTAGTCTGGAAATAGTCGGCCTGACTGGGCTGGATAGTACCCAGACCCGGACCTCCTCGCATCACGTTGACCACCAGACAAGGAAGTTCCGCACCTGCGATGTAGGAGATACCTTCCTGCTTCAAGCTGACGCCCGGACTGGAGGATGAAGTCATGACCATTTTTCCACTGCCGGCGCCTCCGTATACCATATTAATTGCTGCCACTTCACTTTCAGCCTGAAGAACTACCATTCCGGTAGTTTCCCACGGCTTCTGCTCGGCAAGCGTTTCCAATACTTCAGATTGGGGGGTGATAGGGTAACCGAAGTAACCGTCCACGCCGATACGGATGGCGGCATGGGCTATGGCCTCGTTACCTTTCATAAGAACAACTTCTTCTGCCATAATTTTTCGATTTTGCTTGTTGGGCATTTTTATTCTTCACTTTTCGCTCTGTACACGGTCAGACAACCGTCCGGGCACACAATGGCGCACGAAGAGCATCCGTTACAGGTATCTTCCACTACCTGTTGTACGTAATTATATCCTTTTTGATTTACTTTCGGGGTGAGTGACAACACATGCAGCGGGCATGCTACCACACATAAGTTGCATCCCTTGCAGCGTTCGGTATTTACGATAACCACACCTTTCATCTTAGCCATAGTATATATCTCTTATTGATTAAACATATCTTTATTATAAAAGTTAAGTATATCCATCACCATCTTTCGGGCATCGGCTGCCGGACTTTCCGGGTCTAGGGCAATCGCTTCCTGATAATTGTTGAGTGCTCCCTGCCAGTCACCTTTTTTCCGATAGGCATTTCCCAAAAGATAATATGCTTCCGCCGTGGGCGAGGAAGCCGTTTGCAACCAATCATTCAGGCGAGATATAGCGGTGTCTACATGTCCTTCATTTATCAGTTGTCTGATGTGATTCAGTTGTTCATTCATGGGCTTTTATGTCATATTGTAACCTTACAAAGATAGTCTTTAATTTGGTACGAGAGTCATTTTTACGGAATAAATAGTAAAAAATACCGATTTTTCTTGTTTGTGCAATTGTGCAACATGTTGATTATTAAAGAGTTTTATGATGTTTTATTTTGTTTCAACTGAAAAAGATGTATATACAACTAAATGATGTTTCTGAAAAGGGGGATTGTGTATGAATGATAATTTAATGCTTGTCAAAAATTTATTGAAATGCAGGAATCTATTTGATTATGTTATTATTTCTTATAACTTTGTAGCAATTTATTCATGAAACAAACAACTAAATAATTAACTTATCAGATAGAATTATGAACAAGATTCTTCAGAAGGAACATTTTTCCGAAAAGGTCTTCAAACTGGTGATTGAGGCTCCTTTGATTGCAAAGTCGCGTAAGGCGGGACATTTTGTCATTGTCCGTGTAGGCGAGAAGGGGGAACGCATGCCTTTGACTATTGCAGCAGCCGATCCGGTGAAGGGAACCATTACTTTGGTGGTGCAGGAGGTAGGACTTTCGTCTACCCGTCTGTGTGAACTAAATGTGGGTGATTACATTACAGACGTGGTAGGTCCGCTGGGAAAGGCTACTCATATTGAAAACTTCGGGACGGTGGTTTGTGCCGGAGGTGGTGTAGGTGTGGCCCCGATGTTGCCTATCGTGCAGGCATTGAAGGCTGCGGGAAACCGGGTCATTACCGTGCTGGCCGGACGTACTAAGGAACTGATTATTCTTGAAAAGGAAATGCGTGAGAGCTCGGATGAAGTGATTATCATGACGGACGACGGTTCTTACGGACAGAAAGGTCTGGTTACGGAAGGAGTAGAAGCAGTCATCAAGCGTGAAAAGGTGGACAAGTGTTTTGCCATTGGTCCGGCCATCATGATGAAGTTTGTCTGCCTTCTGACCAAGAAATATGATATTCCGACTGATGTGTCGCTGAACACCATCATGGTGGATGGTACGGGCATGTGTGGTGCTTGCCGTATCACCGTAGGCGGAAAGACGAAGTTCGTATGTGTGGATGGTCCGGAATTCGACGGTCATCAGGTGGACTTTGACGAGATGCTGAAACGTATGGGGGCTTTCAAGGATATTGAGCGTGAAGAAATTCATAAACTGGATACCAAACCTGCAACTTGTGAAGCTGAACAGGCTGCTTCCGGACGAAACGCTGAATGGCGTGAAGCGTTGCGCAAGAGCATGAAGCCGAAAGAACGTGTGGCTATTCCGCGCGTGAAGATGAACGAGCTGGATTCGGAATACCGTTCACACAGTCGCAAGGAAGAAGTGAACTTGGGGCTGAGCGAAGAGCAGGCGCTGACAGAAGCCAAGCGTTGTCTGGACTGTGCCAATCCTTCTTGTATGGAAGGTTGTCCGGTAGGTATTGATATTCCGGGCTTTGTCAAGAACATCGAACGCGGAGAATTTCTGGAAGCTGCACGTACGCTGAAAAAGACCAGTGCACTTCCGGCTGTGTGCGGACGTGTCTGCCCGCAGGAAAAGCAGTGCGAATCGAGATGTATTCACCTGAAGATGGGTCACGAAGCGGTGGCTATCGGTTACTTGGAACGTTTTGCGGCTGACTATGAACGCGAAAGCGGACAGATTTCAGTGCCCGAAATTGCAGCCAAGAACGGTATCAAGATTGCAGTAGTGGGTTCAGGACCTGCCGGATTATCGTTTGCAGGCGATATGGCCAAGATGGGTTACGATGTAACTGTGTTCGAGGCACTGCATGAAATTGGTGGGGTATTGAAATACGGTATTCCGGAATTCCGTCTGCCGAACAAGATTGTGGATGTGGAAATCGAAAACTTGTCTAAGATGGGTGTGACTTTCGTGAAGGACTGCATCGTAGGTAAGACCATCAGTGTGGAAGACCTCGAAAGCGAAGGCTTCAAGGGAATCTTTGTTGCTTCGGGTGCCGGACTGCCTAACTTCATGAACATTCCGGGCGAGAACTCCATCAACATCATGTCTTCGAATGAGTACCTGACACGTGTGAACCTGATGGATGCAGCCAGCGAAGATGCCGATACTCCGGTGACATTCGGTAAGCGAGTGGCTGTAATCGGTGGTGGAAATACAGCAATGGACTCTGTACGTACCGCACGCCGTCTGGGAGCAGAGAAAGCGATGATTATCTACCGTCGTTCGGAAGCAGAAATGCCGGCTCGTCTGGAAGAAGTGAAACATGCCAAGGAAGAAGGTGTGGAATTCCTGACACTGCACAATCCGATAGAATACATTGCCGATGAGAAGGGACGTGTAAAACAGGTGGTATTGCAGAAAATGGAACTGGGTGAACCTGATGCTTCCGGTCGTCGTAGTCCGGTTGCCATTCCGGGAGCTACAGTAACTCTCGACATTGACATGGCCATTGTCAGTGTAGGTGTATCGCCTAACCCGATTGTGCCGAATTCTATTCCGGGATTGGAATTAGGACGCAAGGGAACCATTGCTGTCAACGATGACATGCAGTCGTCTATTCCGACCATCTATGCCGGTGGTGACATCGTGCGTGGAGGAGCCACTGTAATCTTGGCGATGGGTGACGGACGCCGTGCGGCTGCTGCCATGGATCGCCAGCTTCGTCAGGCATAAAAACAAGCTTGAAAATCGGACATAAAAAAACGCTTTGACGTTTGCAACAGAACGTCGAAGCGTTTCATTTAAAACGTACTTGCGTTTTAGGTAAAACGTCAAAGCGTTTGAAGTGTACTGAAAATAGTTGTCAGTTTGAAGATTAATTCCTGAC
>NZ_QSQT01000014.1 GCF_003437535.1 Phocaeicola plebeius | reverse complement strand
CGCAAGTGGGAGAGTAGGTAGTCGCCGTTTTAACAGAAGCCCTGAGGCAGAAACGCTTCAGGGCTTTTTTTGTGTTTGTACGTTTCTGGATAAGTTTTGGATTCAGTATACAATAATGTAACCTGAGCTGCTTTTAGCGATATTTCAGACAATATTCATGATGAATTTAGTTGCTTTGAATAAAAAAGTTGCTATATTTGGGCGGTTTTAAAAACCTCATATAAATGCAGTAATCTTTAATAAATATAAATTCATCATGGAAAACAAGATTCAAGAGCTAACTGATAAAATCTACCGTGAAGGGGTGGAAAAAGGAAATGAGGAAGCTCAACGCCTTGTGAGCGAGGCTCAGGCTCAGGCGGAAAAACTGATTGAAGATGCAAAAAAGCAGGCTGAGTCTATATTGGCTGAAGCGAAGAAATCAGCCGACGAATTGAATGAGAACACTAAATCGGAATTGAAACTTTTTGCCGGACAGGCTGTAAATGCATTGAAGACGGAAGTGGCAAACTTGCTGACGAATCAGACTGTAGAAGAAACGGTAAAAGGATTTACTGCCGACAAAGAGTTTCTTTATAAATTTATTTTGGCACTGGCAGAAAAATGGTCAGCAAATGAACCGATTGAAATTTCGGTGAAAGATGCGGACAGTCTGAAAAAATACTTTACAGCTAAGGCAAAAGCTTTGCTGGATAAAGGAGTAACTATTAATCAGGTGAACGGAATGAAGATGTTATTCTCTATTTCGCCTGCGGATGGTTCCTATAAAGTAAATTTTGGAGAGGAAGAATTTGAGAACTATTTCAAGGAATTCCTTCGTCCTCAGTTAGTCAAAATGTTGTTTTAATCCAGTGGCATGAGCAACTATTATTATCTGGTAGCTGGTTTGCCGTCTGTGTCATTGGACGATGGCAAACTGAGTTATACCGTTGAAAACTTTAAATCTGAACTTTATCCTTCTCTGTCTGATAAAGACAAAAAGCTGATTGATTTGTTTTACCTGAAATTTGATAATATAAATCTGTTGAAACTTTTAAAGGACAAAGATGCGGGAATTGATGAACGAGGTAACTTCTCGGCAGAAGAATTGCTGCTTCTGATAGAGGCTGTTCGCCAAGGAGATGCTTGCGAGAAAAAGTTCCCTTCTTACTTGTATGATTTCATCGCTTTGTATCTACAAAATTCAGGTGAGGAGCATTTCGTGGCTGAGGAGGCGCTGGCGGCTGCCTATTATGCGTATGCCATGAGATGTGGAAATCGCTTCATAAGCCGTTGGTTTGAGTTTAGTCTGAATGTGAACAATATCCTCTCTGCTTTTATTTTGCGCAAATACAAGATGGAAGTGGCTCCCCGGATTGTGGGAGACACGGAAGTGTGTGAGCAACTGAGAACTTCGAATGCCCGTGATTTCGGATTGGGAGAACAGTTGGCTTATATGGAAGAATTGCAGCGCATTGCAGAAATGGAGGAACTGGTGGAACGTGAAAAGAAGACAGACTTGCTGGCCTGGAAATGGCTGGAAGATGAGTCGTTCTTTAATTATTTCACGGTAGAGCGTTTGTTCGTTTTCCTCTTACAGCTGGAAATGATTGAACGATGGATTTCACTGGACAAAGAAAAAGGAAATGAACTGTTCCGCCAGATGATTCAGCATCTGAAGGAAGAGGTACAGATTCCGGAAGAGTTTAGAAAATAGTAAAAATAAAATAGAATGGCAACAAAAGGAACTGTTTTAGGCGTAATCGCCAATATGGTTACATTGACAGTCGACGGTCCGGTGGCACAGAATGAAATCTGTTACATCTCGACCGGAGGTGACCGCCTGATGGCCGAAGTAATCAAGGTGGTAGGAAAGAATGTGTATGTGCAGGTTTTTGAAAGTACACGTGGACTGAAAGTGGGTGCGGAAGCTGAATTTACAGGCCACATGCTGGAAGTGACATTAGGACCTGGCATGCTTTCGAAGAATTATGACGGGTTGCAGAATGATCTCGATAAAATGGAGGGAGTATTTCTGAAACGTGGTCAGTATACTTATCCGCTGGACAAGGAAAAGAAATGGCTGTTCAAGCCTATTGTGAAAGCGGGTGATGAAGTGGGACCGTCTGCCTGGCTGGGAGAAGTGGAAGAAAACCATCAGCCGTTGAAAATCATGGTACCGTTCCAATTGCAGGGAACTTATAAAGTAAAGTCCATAGTAGAGGAAGGAGAGTATACCATTGAAGATACCGTAGCTGTACTTACAGATGCAGAGGGTAATGACATCCCTGTAAATATGATTCAGAAATGGCCGGTGAAGAAAGCCATGACTAATTATAAGGAGAAACCGCGTCCTTACAAACTGCTGGAAACGGGTGTACGTGTGATTGATACAATGAACCCGATTGTAGAAGGTGGTACAGGATTTATTCCGGGACCGTTTGGTACGGGTAAGACGGTGCTTCAGCATGCCATCTCCAAACAGGCGGAAGCTGACATCGTAATTATCGCGGCTTGTGGTGAACGTGCCAATGAGGTGGTAGAAATCTTTACAGAGTTCCCGGAACTGGTCGACCCGCATACAGGACGTAAGTTGATGGAACGTACCATCATTGTGGCAAATACTTCTAATATGCCGGTTGCGGCTCGTGAAGCATCTGTGTATACCGCCATGACAATGGCCGAGTTCTACCGTGCCATGGGATTGAAAGTTTTGCTGATGGCCGACTCTACTTCACGTTGGGCACAGGCTTTGCGTGAAATGTCTAACCGTATGGAGGAACTTCCTGGGCCGGATGCTTTCCCGATGGATATTTCGGCTATTATTTCTAACTTCTATGGTCGTGCAGGATATGTACATCTGAACAATGGAGCGACGGGATCTATTACCTTTATCGGTACCGTATCGCCTGCCGGAGGTAACTTGAAGGAACCGGTGACAGAAAATACGAAGAAAGTAGCCCGCTGTTTCTATGCATTGGAACAGGAACGTGCAGACCGTAAACGTTATCCGGCTGTGAACCCGATTGATTCTTATTCTAAGTATCTGGAGTATCCTGAATTTGAAGCGTATATCACAGAACATATCAACGCAGAATGGACGGGTAAGGTGACTGAACTGAAGACTCGTCTGTTGCGTGGTAAGGAAATTGCCGAACAGATTAACATCTTGGGTGATGACGGTGTGCCTGTAGAATATCACGTGATTTTCTGGAAGTCAGAACTGATTGACTTTGTCATTTTGCAGCAGGATGCCTTTGATGAAGTGGATGCGGTGACCCCGATGGAACGTCAGGAAGAAATCGTGAATATGGTAATCGACATTTGCCATACAGATTTCAGCTTTGACAATTTCGTAGAAGTAATGGATTACTTCAAGAAGATGATTAATATCTGCAAGCAGATGAACTATGCACAGTTCCGTTCTCCGCAATATGTGGAATTCCAGAAACAGTTGCAGGAGCTGGTTGCCGAAAGAAAAGTAAAATAAGTGAAATCAATAAATGGGTAGAAAATGGCGACAAAAGCTTTTCAAAAAATATATACAAAGATTAGCCAGATAACCAAGGCTACCTGTTCGCTGAAAGCAACAGGGGTTGGTTATGACGAACTGGCTATGGTGAACGGCAAGCTGGCGCAGGTGGTGAAGATTGCCGGAGATGAAGTGACCCTGCAGGTGTTTGAAGGTACGGAAGGTATTCCGACCAATGCAGAGGTGGTATTCTTGGGCAAGTCTCCTACGCTGAAAGTGAGTGACCAGCTGGCCGGACGTTTCTTCAATGCTTTCGGTGAACCGATTGACGGGGGACCGGAGGTAGAAGGAACTGAAGTGGAAATTGGTGGTCCGTCAGTGAATCCGGTACGTCGTAAACAACCGTCTGAACTGATTGCTACGGGTATTGCCGGTATCGACTTGAACAATACGCTGGTATCCGGGCAGAAGATTCCGTTCTTTGCAGACCCTGACCAACCTTTTAACCAGGTAATGGCGAACGTAGCTCTGCGTGCAGAGACAGACAAGATTATTCTGGGTGGTATGGGTATGACAAACGATGACTACCTCTACTTTAAGAATGTATTCTCGAATGCAGGTGCGCTGGACCGTATCATCAGCTTTGTGAATACGACAGAAAACCCGCCGGTAGAACGTCTGTTGATTCCAGATATGGCATTGACTGCGGCTGAATATTTTGCCGTAGAACATAACCAGAAAGTATTGGTACTGCTGACCGATATGACTTCGTATGCCGATGCGTTGGCTATTGTGTCTAACCGTATGGATCAGATTCCTTCGAAGGATTCTATGCCGGGTTCTTTGTATTCTGATTTGGCTAAAATTTACGAAAAAGCTGTACAGTTCCCGAGTGGTGGTTCTATAACTATCATTGCGGTGACTACTCTTTCCGGTGGTGATATTACTCATGCAGTTCCGGATAATACCGGTTACATCACAGAAGGTCAGCTCTTCCTGCGTCGTGACAGTGATATAGGTAAGGTAATTGTCGACCCGTTCCGTTCGTTGTCACGTTTGAAACAGCTGGTAAGTGGTAAGAAGACACGTAAAGATCATCCGCAGGTGATGAATGCGGCCGTACGTCTGTATGCCGATGCAGCGAATGCCAAGACAAAGATGGAAAACGGTTTCGACCTGACCAACTACGACGAACGTGCGCTGGCCTTTGCCAAGGATTATGCCAACCAGCTGCTGGCTATTGATGTGAACTTGAATACGACAGAAATGTTGGATGTAACCTGGGGCTTGTTCAGCAAATACTTCAAGCCGGAAGAAGTGAACATCAAGAAAGAGTTCGTAGATCAGTATTGGAAGAAATAAATTTATAAGACTTTAAAATGGCAATAAAATTTCAGTATAACAAGACCTCTTTGCAACAGCTTGAAAAGCAGCTGAAGGTCCGTGTGCGTACGCTCCCTATCATTAAGAATAAGGAGAGTGCCCTGCGCATGGAAGTGAAACGCTGCAAAGAAGAAGCTGCCGAACTGGAGGAACGACTGGAAACGCAAATCTCGTCATACGAGCACATGCATGCCCTTTGGAATGAGTTTGACGCTTCATTGGTAAGGGTGAAAGATGTGCATCTGGGTGTGCGGAAGATTGCGGGTGTCCGGGTTCCGTTGCTGGATGAGGTGGAGTTTGATATCCGGCCATTTAGTTTGTTCTGTAGCCCGAAGTGGTATGCCGACGGTATTCATCTATTGAAAAAACTTGCCCAGACTGCCATTGAAAGAGAGTTTGCTCTTGCCAAGCTGGATTTGCTGGAACATGCACGTAAGAAAACGACTCAGAAAGTAAACCTTTTTGAGAAAGTGCAGATTCCGGGTTATCAGGACGCTTTGCGGAAAATCAAACGTTTTATGGAAGACGAGGAAAACTTGTCAAAATCCTCTCAAAAGATTTTGAAGTCTATCCAGGAGAAAAGAAAGGAGGCGGAAGAATGATTGCAAAAATGACAAAAGTTACTTTTTTGGTATACCATAAAGAGTATGATTGCTTTTTGAAAAATATCCGTGACCTGGGAGTGGTACATGTAGCCACCAAAGCACAGGGAGGTGCTGAGAATGCGGCTTTGCAGGAAAGCATTCGTTTGTCTGCACGTTATGCTGAGGCTATCAAATTGCTGCAGGGCATGGAAACTGCTTCTGCCGAAGTGCGTGAAGGAGATGCAGCCAAAGGAGAGCAAGCCTTAAAGCAGACCGATGAGTTGCTGCAACAGTCACAGCAGCTTACGCATCGTGTACAGGCTGCCGAGAAAGAATTGGCTGCGTTGGAACCGTGGGGTGATTTTGACCCACAAAATATATCCCGTTTGCATAAAGCTGGCTATCAGACGAGCTTTTATATTTGCTCCGAAAAGCAGTTTAAGCTGGAATGGGTAGACTTGTATCACGCAACGGTTATCAACCGGATTGGCTCGAAGATGTATTTTGTCACTGTGACAAAAGGAATGGTGCTGCCGGAACTGGAAGTAGAAACGGCTAAGTTGCCGGATAGTTCACTTTCAGCCTTGCAAGCAAAGGTGGCCGATTTGAAAGCACAGCAGACAGCTCTTCAAGAAAAATTGAAAGACTTGGCTGCAACGGTGATTTCAGATTTGAAGGCTGCCCAGCATCAGGTACATTCTCAGATTGAGTTTTCGAAAGTCGTACTCAGCACGGATGCTTTGGCCGACAATAAACTGATGTTGCTGGAAGGATGGATTCCTTCGGAACGTCTGCCGGAAATGACCGAATACCTTCGTACACAGGAGGTATATTATGAAACGGCTGCTCCGACACCGGAGGATGATGTGCCTATCCTGCTGGAAAACAAAGGCTTCTTCAGACTGTTTGAGCCTATCATGCGTCTGTATATGCTGCCGAAATATAATGAACTGGATTTGACACCGTTCTTTGCTCCGTTCTTTATGTTGTTTTTCGGTCTCTGTCTGGGCGATTCCGGTTATGGCTTGTTCATGTTATTGGCGGTAACCCTGTATCGTCTGTTTGCCAAGAAACTGAGTGCCTCAATGAAGCCCATCCTGACATTGGTGCAGATTTTAGGAGCTTCGACAATGGTTTGTGGTTTACTCACGGGTACATGCTTTGGATTTAATCTGTATGACATTCAGGTTCCTTTCTTCCAGACGTTAAAGGAAACTATTTCGCTGGACAACCAGCAAATGTTCAACCTTTCTCTGATTTTGGGAGGTGTGCAGATCATTTTTGGTATGATACTGAAGGCGGTAAACCAGACTATTCAGTTTGGTGTGAAGTATGCGATTGCAACTATTGGCTGGATTCTGATTCTGGTCAGTACGGCAGTAGCTTTTGCAGCTCCCGGACTGATGGCAATGGGAGGAACAGTACATCTGATATTATTGGCTATAGGAGGCTTGATGGCTTATCTGTATAACAGTCCTGACAAGAATATTTTTGTGAATATCGGTTTGGGATTGTGGGATAGCTACAATATGGCTACCGGTCTGTTAGGTGATATTCTGTCGTATGTCCGCCTGTTTGCCTTAGGACTTTCAGGTGGCATCCTGGCCAGTGTGTTTAACAGTCTGGCGGTAGGTATGAGCCCGGACAACGTGATTGCCGGTCCGATTGTGATGGTATTGATCTTTGTCATCGGCCATGCCATCAATATTTTTATGAACGTGTTGGGAGCTATGGTACATCCGATGCGTTTGACCTTCGTGGAATTCTTCAAGAATGCCGGATACGAAGGAGGAGGAAAGGAATATAATCCTTTCAAGAATTAATAAACAAAGTATTAAAAACTAAAAAACAAATAATTATGGAAATGAATCTTTTGATTGCCTATATTGGCATCGCAATTATGGTAGGTTTGTCTGGTATTGGTAGTGCGTATGGTGTAACCATTGCAGGTAACGCATCTATCGGTGCATTGAAAAAGAACGACAGTGCATTTGGTAACTTCTTGGTATTGACAGCTCTTCCTGGTACTCAGGGTTTGTATGGATTTGCCGGTTACTTTATGTTCCAGAGTATTTTTGGTGTACTGACTCCGGAAATTACCGGTATTCAGGCTTGTGCCGTATTGGGTTCAGGTATTGGCTTGGGCTTGGTAGCCTTGTTCTCAGCTATCCGTCAGGGACAAGTTTGTGCTAATGGTATTGCAGCTATCGGACAGGGACATAACGTATTCGGTAATACATTGATTTTGGCCGTATTCCCTGAATTGTATGCAATCGTAGCTTTGGCTGCTACCTTCTTGATGGGATCTGCTTTGGCATAATCTTCAGAATTCTTTTTAATTTATCTACTTTGCCCCGCTGCACACTCTTTGTTAGTGTACAGCGGGGACTTTTTTATATATGATTCTATGGTGGAATATGATTTCGTATCGTATTGAAAAAGAAACATCTCTGTATCTTTTCGTTACTATTGGCAGGCATAAATTAGTGTAGCAATACAAAACTTTCCTTTTTTTTCTTCCGATTAAATATTTTTTGTATATTCGCGGCTGATTTAGAAGATATTAATGAGACGATGATGAAACAGTTACTAACACCTGATTATATTTTCGAATCCAGTTGGGAAGTATGTAATAAAGTGGGTGGCATATACACTGTATTGTCTACAAGAGCAAAAACCTTGCAGAATACTTTCCCTGATCGAATTTTTTTTATAGGACCAGATTTCTGGTCGGGTAAGGAAAATCCGTTGTTTGTGGAAGATTCAAAGCTTCTTCAGGCATGGAGAGAGCATGCAATCAAGAAAGATGATTTGAAAGTACGCGTAGGGCGTTGGAATATTCCAGGTAAGCCGATTGCTATTTTAGTCGATTTCACTCCTTTCTATAAGGATAAAAATGAGATATATACTCAGGCATGGATCGATTTTCAAGTAGATTCCTTGCATGCTTATGGAGATTATGATGAAGCTTCTATGTTCTCGTATGCTGCGGGAAAAGTAGTTGAAAGCTTTTATCGTTACAACCTGACAATGAGCGATAAGGTCATATATCAAGCTCATGAATGGATGACTGGCCTTGGCGCACTATACTTGCAAAAACACGTTCCTGAAATTGCTACAATCTTCACTACGCACGCTACTACTATCGGGCGTTCCATTGCAGGAAATAACAAACCTCTCTATGATTACTTGTTTGCTTATAATGGTGACCAGATGTCCCGTGAACTGAATGTAGAGTCAAAGCACTCTATTGAAAAGCAGACAGCCCATCATGTAGATTGTTTTACTACAGTCAGCGATATTACCAACAATGAATGTAAGGAATTGTTGGACAAAGAGGCGGACGTGGTCCTGATGAATGGTTTTGAAGATGATTTCGTTCCCAAGGGAGAAGAGTTTGAAAAGAAAAGAAAATATGCCCGCGCTTTGTTGCTGAATTTGGCTAACAAGTTGCTGGGTACTCATTTGGGCGATGATACGCTGATTGTAGGAACAAGCGGTCGTTATGAATTCAAGAATAAGGGTATAAACGTGTATCTGGAAGCGTTGAACCGTTTGACACGTAAAAAGAGCCTGAACCGTGAAGTCGTGGCTTTTGTCAATGTGCCAGGATGGGTAGGCGATGCCCGTGAAGACTTGAAACAACGTCTGGAAAGCAATGATGATTACAATACACCGCTGGAATGTCCTTTTATTACGCACTGGTTGCATAATATGAGCCATGACCAGGTGTTGGATATGTTGAAATATTTGAACATGTCTAACTCTCCGGAGTCAAAAGTAAAGGTTATATTTGTGCCTTGCTATCTGGATGGCAACGACGGAATATTGAATGAAACCTATTACGATTTGATTATAGGGGCAGACTTGAGCGTATATCCGTCATATTATGAACCATGGGGCTATACTCCATTGGAAAGTGTGGCTTTTAAAGTGCCTGCCATTACGACGGATCTGGCAGGATTCGGCTTGTGGGTAAATTCATTGAAAGGTCATCCCGGTACATTGGAAGACGGTGTAAAAGTTATTCATCGTACCGACTACAATTATTCGGAAGTGGCAGATGTAATTCGTGACACGATTACCGAATTTGCTAAGTTGCCGGAATCTGAAGTACAGATAATTCGAAAAAATGCGGCCGACATTGCTGAAAAGGCTTTGTGGAAACATTTTATACGCTATTATTATGAAGCATACGACGTGGCTTTGCGCAATGCAAAAGAACGTTGCAAATCTTATAAACAAAAATGAACTTATAAAACATTAGTGATATGAAAATCAAAACAAACTATGCTAATACTCCTGTTTGGAGAGAAATTAATGTGAAATCTCGCATCCCGGAATCTTTGAAGATGCTGGAAGTGATGGCTCGTAACATTTGGTGGGCATGGAATGATGATGCTACTGAAATGTTTAGAGAACTTGACCCGGAATTGTGGCGTGCTGTCGGACAGAACCCTGTGGCTTTGCTGGAACGTCTTAACTACGAAAAGCTGGAAGCTCTGTCTGTAGATAAAGAAATGTTGGGTAAGATTAATGCAATCTATGATAGATTTACTGAATATATGTCTGTAAAACCAGACAAAAACCGTCCGTCTGTAGCTTATTTCTGTATGGAATACGGTTTGACTCATGTACTGAAGATTTATTCTGGTGGTCTGGGTATCTTGGCCGGTGACTACCTGAAAGAAGCTTCAGACAGTAATGTGGATATGTGCGGTATCGGTTTCTTGTATCGTTACGGCTACTTCACACAGAGCCTTTCAATGGACGGTCAGCAGATTGCTAACTATGAAGCTCAGAACTTCGGAAGCCTTCCTTTGGAACGCGTGAAGGATGAAAACGACCAGCCGATGGTATTGGATGTACCTTATTTGAACTATTATGTACATGCATACGTATGGAGAGTCAATGTAGGTCGTGTACCTTTGTATCTGTTGGATACAGACAATGAAATGAACAGCGAATTCGACCGTTCTATTACTCACCAGTTGTATGGTGGTGATTGGGAAAACCGCTTGAAACAGGAAATCTTGCTGGGTATCGGTGGTGTGCTGTTGCTGAAGAAACTGGGTATCAAGAAAGATGTATATCACTGCAACGAAGGACATGCGGCATTGTGTAATGTACAGCGTCTGTGTGACTACGTAGAAAGCGGAATGTCATTTGACGAAGCATTAGAAGTGGTTCGTGCTTCTTCTCTGTATACTGTACATACTCCGGTTCCGGCAGGACATGACTATTTCGATGAAGGATTGTTCGGTAAGTACATGGGCGGTTATCCGCAGCGTATGGGAATCAGCTGGCAGGATTTGATGGACTTGGGACGTATCAATCCGGGTGATCCGAACGAACGTTTCTGTATGTCTACATTTGCTTGCAACACTTGTCAGGAAGTGAACGGTGTAAGCTGGTTGCACGGAAAGGTTTCTCAGGAAATGTTCTCTGGAATCTGGAAAGGCTATTTCCCTGAAGAAAATCATGTAGGTTATGTAACTAACGGTGTACATTTCCCCACTTGGTGTGCTTCTGAATGGAAAGCTTTGTATAATAAATACTTTGACAAGAACTTCATGCACGACCAGTCAAATCCGAAAATCTGGGAACGTATCTACAACGTGCCTGATGAAGAAATTTGGAAGACTCGTGTGGCTTTGAAGAACAAACTGATTAACTACATCCGCGATCAGTTCCGTGATACATGGTTGAAGAACCAGAGAGACCCGTCACGTGTGGTATCTTTGATGGATAAGATTAACCCGAATGCCTTGCTGATTGGTTTTGCTCGTCGTTTTGCTACTTACAAGCGTGCACACTTGTTGTTCACTGACTTGGATCGTTTGGCTAAGATTGTAAACAATCCTGACTATCCGGTTCAGTTCTTGTTTGCTGGTAAAGCTCACCCGCACGATGGAGCAGGTCAGGGATTGATCAAGAAAATTATCGAAATCTCTAACCGTCCGGAATTCTTAGGAAAGATTATTTTCTTGGAAAACTATGATATGAAGTTGGCTCGTCGCCTGGTATCTGGAGTAGATATCTGGATGAACACTCCGACTCGTCCGTTGGAAGCATCTGGTACATCAGGTGAAAAAGCCTTGATGAATGGTGTGGTTAACTTCTCTGTATTGGACGGATGGTGGCTGGAAGGTTACCGTGAAGGTGCTGGATGGGCATTGACTGAAAAACGTACTTACCAGAACCAGGAACATCAGGATCAGCTGGATGCTGCTACTATCTACAGTATCCTGGAAACAGAAATCCTGCCGTTGTATTATGCAAGAAACAAGAAAGGATATTCTGAAGGCTGGATAAAGACTATTAAGAACTCTATCGCTCAGGTTGCTCCTCATTATACCATGAAACGTCAGTTGGATGATTACTTCGCTAAGTTCTATGGTAAGGAAGCTGAACGTTTCCACGCGCTTGAAGCAAACAACTACGAACAAGTGAAGAAACTGGCTGCATGGAAGGAAGAAGTAGCTGCTAAATGGGATGAAATTCAGGTTGTTTCATTCAACAAGTGCCAGGATTTGTGCAACGGTAACGTAGAAAGCGGTAAAGACTACAAGCTTACTTGCGTGGTAGATGAAAAAGGCTTGGACGATGCAATCGGTATCGAACAGGTGGTTACTTATACCAATGCAGAAGGCCGTGAATACATTTATGCGGTTAACCCGATGAAGATGGTGAAACGTGAAGGCAACTTGTTTACTTTCGAAATGATTGCAGGTTTGTCAAATGCGGGTAGCTTTAAGGTAGCTTACCGTATGTTCCCGAAGAACGATGCACTGCCTCACCGTCAGGATTTCTGCTATGTACGCTGGTTTAATGAATAAAGACCTCTGTCTGTTCAGATAATCATATAAACAGGCCATTCCGGATAATTTTGATATCCGGAATGGCTTTTTTTGTTTTCAAAAACTATATGCCATGAAAATATTAATCGTTGAAGATGATGCAGACTTGCGGGAAATTACCACCCGTTCGTTGGAGAAAGAACGTTATGTCGTGTCGCAGGCACCAGATTATAAAACGGCACTTCGTAAAATAGAGGATTACGACTACGATTGCATATTGCTGGATATAATGTTGCCGGATGGTTCCGGACTTGATTTACTGGAAGAATTGCATGCGTTGGGAAAACGGACCAATGTCATTATACTGTCGGCCAAGGATTCTTTGGAAGACAAAGTCAAAGGATTGGATTTAGGAGCGGATGATTATCTCCCTAAGCCTTATCATTTGGCCGAGCTCCATGCGCGATTGAAGAGTCTGTTCCGTCGTAACCAGCGGGAAGGAGAGAAGAAGGTAAGCTATGGCAATGTAGAAGTCATCCCAGACCATTTTAAGGTTGCAGTAGGAGGGAAGGAACTGGACCTGAACCGGAAAGAATACGATATTCTGCTGTATTTTATGCTGCGTCCCGGAAGATTGGTAAACAAAACCACACTGGCTGAATCTGTATGGGGAGACCATATTGACCAGGTAGATAATTTTGACTTTATCTATGCACAAATCAAGAATCTGCGCAAACACCTGAAAGAAGCCGGTGCTACGGTGGAGTTGAAAGCAGTGTATGGTATAGGTTATAAACTGGTAGAAGAATGAAACTGTTTCAGTTGGTCATGTGGCGTATGTCCACCATCTTAGTGGTCATACTGACGTGTTGGGCGGTATTGTTTTATCTGGCCATTATGGAGGAGGTGAACGACGAAGTGGATGATTCCTTGAGCGATTATGCCGAGTCGTTGATTATCCGTTCCCTGTCGGGAGAACAGATGCCTGATACAAGCAACGGCTCGAACAATCAGTATTTTCTGTATGAGGTCACTCCAGAATATGCAGCCTCCTATCCTAATATATCCTATCGGGACGAAATGGTATATATTACCGAAAAAGGAGAGACGGAACCTGCCAGAATATTAATGACCATTTTCCAGAAGGAGGATGGGGGATACATGGAGCTGGTGGTCTATACTCCTACCATTGAGAAATTCGACCTTCAGCGTGCCGTTTTAGGGTGGATTGTCTTTCTTTATGTACTGCTGTTCCTGATGATTTTAGCGGTTAATGCCTGGGTGTTCCATCGCAATATGCGGCCACTTTATACTTTGTTGAAATGGCTGGAAGATTATCGTTTGGGAACGAAGGAAAAACCGCTCGATGAATCACTTCGGATTGTGGAATTCCGGAAACTGAATGAGGCGGCCAATATGTTCTCAGAACGCAGTGAGAAACTCTATGAGCAGCAGAAACTGTTTATCGGAAATGCCTCACATGAGATGCAGACACCGCTGGCTATTTGCCGTAACCGCCTGGAAATGCTGATGGAGGATGAAACATTGACCGAGAAACAGCTCTCCGAACTGATGAAGACCCATCGGACACTTGAAAATCTGACACGCCTGAATAAGTCGCTGTTACTATTGTGCAAGATAGAGAACCGTCAGTTTACAGACGTAAAATCTTTGTGCCTGAATGAGCTGCTTTTGCAGTATCTGGATGATTACAAGGAGGTATATGCCTATCGTTATGTGCAAGTGGAAGTGCACGTAGAAGAATGTTTCCGTTTGGAAATGAGTGAGTCGCTGGCTATCGTCCTGCTGACCAATCTGCTGAAAAATGCGTTTGTGCATGTGACGGAAGGTGGAGTGATTGCTCTTTCTTTTACGGCTTCTTCTTTCCGTATCAGCAATACCGGAGACGCTTCATTGGATAAGAACCGTATTTTTGAACGTTTCTATAAAGAAGGAAAAGCCGAGGGTTCTACAGGACTTGGACTGGCCTTGGTAGACTCCATCTGTAAGGCCTATCATCTCACTCTTTCATATACCTTTGAAGACGGGCAGCATATTTTTTCTATTGTTTCTTGATTTTTTTGTTGAAAAAGGGGAAATCTTCAGATTCTTTTCAGAATTACATCCCATTTTTGCAGTACAAATAAATCATTAAAGTATTCATCTTATAAAAATAGAACATTATGAAAAAGTTAGTTTTTTTACTCGTGTGTGTGTTTACAGTGTCAACCGTGGCGATGGCAGATAACGAAAAACCGATTCAGGTAGGACAGTTGCCTACGAAGGCGCAGACTTTCATCACTACTTACTTCAAAGGACATAAAGTAGCTTTGGCAAAACAGGACAGCGATTTATTCAGCAAATCATACGATGTGATTTTTACCAACGGCGAAAAGATTGAGTTTGACAAGTCCGGCGACTGGACAGAAGTGAAATGTAAATCCGGCGTACCGACTCAGATTGTTCCGTCGGCCATCCGCACGTATGTGAAGAATAATTACCCTGACGCTTCCATCATTCAGATAGAGCGCAAACGCAATGAATATGAAGTGAAACTCTCTAACCGATGGGAGATTACATTCGACAGCCAGATGCGCGTAATTGATATTGACGATTAAGTTGGTTATATCCTTCGGGAAACTGTAGCCCGTTCCTTTTTCAGAAAAAAGGGGCGGGCTATGTGTTTTTATGTGGGATGAGTTGATGGGTTAAGTGGGGCGAGACTGATACACAATGGCTTGGCGGTTCGCAGTACTTTCTAAGGAGGATTGCAGTACTTCTTTGAAAGTACTGTAGTACTTCCTTTGCAGTACTTCAGTACTTCCACGGAAGTACTGGGAAAACGTAGTTGCTTTTTCCTTGCAGACTGACCATTCTTTTCCCACTTCATCGGTAGAGTCTGCCTTTTCGTAGTTTTTTACATCTTATCCGGTAAATATTCCATTTCCTGCCCTATTTGTTTTTTGTTATTTTGCATCCGTAATACAATATAACAAAAAAATATCATGAAAAATACACTCATCGCCTGGTTGTTCTGTCTTCCTTTTGCTTCGTGTACAAGTCCTGTTACACAGATGGATCTTTCCGGACAGTGGACGGTATGTCTGGATAGTACCGATGTGGGGATGGATGCTTCTTATGGCGGAAAATTGTTTGATACCTCCATTACACTTCCGGGTACAACGGATGAAGCTCATCTGGGCACTAAATGCACGTTGAAACCTGCATTGGAGAAATCGCAGCTGCTCCATCTTACCCGTGCCTACAGTTATGTAGGTCCGGCCTGGTATTCACGCGAGATTCAGGTACCTTCCGACTGGAAAGAAAAAGATTGTATCCTTCATCTGGAACGTGTGTTATGGGATACACAAGTATGGATAGACGGGCAGAAAGTAGAAGGTCATGAAGAAAGTCTGACGACTCCGCATGAGTATGACTTGACTCCTTATATTCAGCCTGGGAAAAAACAGGTACTGACTGTCAGAGTGGACAACCGCAAGCGCTATGATATGTCGGTGAATGATCTGGCACATGCCTATACAGATGCCACTCAGGTGAAGTGGAATGGTATCTTAGGTGACATGTACATCAAGGCTGTGGAGAAAACACGCGTAGAAAGTCTGCAGCTTTATCCGGATGCTGCTTCACGTACAGTAAAGGCTGTAGTTTCTGTATATAATTCATCTTCACAGACTGCACCGGTTAATCTTAGCCTGCAGGTAAAAGGAAAGGATGATAGCAAATCGTACGCTTCTGTCGAAACTCAAGCAGAAGCCGTGAAAGGTTATTCAACGGTAGAACTGACCTGCCAATTAGGGGATAATGCTCCTCTGTGGGATGAATTCAATCCTTATCTTTACGATGCTTCTGTAGAATTAGTATCCGGAAAATCGACTTCACTTACAACCGAAACTTTCGGATTGCGTGATATACGGCATGAAGAAAACAAACTGGTGTTGAATGACAAACCGATATTCCTTCGTGGTACCTTGGAGTGCTGCATTTTTCCTTTGACCGGCACACCTCCTACAGATGAGGCTTCGTGGGAAAAACTTTATGCTTCTGCACGCGAATATGGAATGAATCATCTCCGTTTTCATTCCTGGTGTCCGCCGGAAGCTGCGTTTAATGTAGCCGATGAAATGGGATTCTATGTACAGGTAGAGCTTCCTGTATGGAGTGTGACGCTTGGAAAAGATTCTGCTACGGTCGAGTTCCTGCGTGCCGAAGCAAAGCGTATAAGTAAGGAATATGGCAATCATCCTTCTTTCTGCTTCTGGAGCATCGGAAATGAGCTGCAGTATGATTTCAATATTTTGGCATCCATGTTGGGTGAAATGAAGGCTGCAGACGACCGCCATTTATATACCACCACTTCGTTTACATTTGAAAAAGGTCACGGCGACTGGCCGGAAAACCAGGATGATTTCTTCGTCACTCAGTGGACCAAGAAAGGATGGGTACGTGGACAGGGAGTATTCAATCAGGAACTGCCGTCATTTGATAAAGATTTCCGTGCATCTATAGACGGTATGGAAGTGCCTTTGGTGACCCATGAAGTAGGACAGTATTCTGTCTATCCGGATCTTACGGAAATTCCTAAATATACGGGAACTTTGATGCCGCTGAATTTCATGGCAGTGAAAGAAGACTTGGAGAAAAAAGGATTGATAGACAAAGCTCCTGAGTACCTGCAGGCTTCCGGAAAATTGGCTGCCATTCTTTATAAAGAAGAAATAGAACGTGCTTTGAAAACACCGGGCATCAGCGGATTCCAGTTGCTCGACCTGCACGATTTTCCGGGACAGGGAACGGCACTGGTAGGACTGCTCAATGCATTCTGGGAAAGCAAAGGCATTCTTACTGGTGAAGAATTCCGTGAATTCTGCGCACCGGTAGTTCCGTTGCTGCGTTTTCCGAAAGCTGTATATACGAATAATGAAACATTCGAAGCACAAATAGAACTTTGTAATTACGGAAAGGATGAGTTGAAGAACAGCACTCTTTCCTGGGAGATTACCGCAGACGGACGCTCGTTGGGCAAGGGAAAGACTCCGGCAGCTGCATTGGCTTTCGGTCATAACGGTGGACTGGGAAAAATTTCATTTCCGTTGCAACAGGTAACCAACGCTTCGAAATTAGAAGTTTGCTTGTCGCTTGACGGAACAGAATACCGTAATCGCTGGAACGTATGGGTTTATCCGTCATCCGTAGACACAAAATGGGGAGACGTGAAATACACCCGCAGTTACGACGAAGCAATGGCGTTGCTCAAGAAAGGTGAGAAAGTATTGTTCAATCCTGACTGGCGCACACTTCAAGGCATTGAAGGAAAGTTTGTACCTGTATTCTGGAGCCCGGTACATTTCCCGAATCAGGCTGGTACCATGGGTGTACTTTGTAACCCCACTCATCCGGCTTTGGCTGACTTCCCGACCGACATGCACACCGACTGGCAATGGTGGGATTTGAACATTAATTCGACCACCTTGGTAGTAGACAGCCTGCAGGGAGGTGCTTCTGTGGTAGAGATGGTAGATAATTTTGTTCACAACCGTCGCCTGACTTCCTTGTATGAAGGACGTGTAGGAGAAGGAAAACTGATGCTGGCCACTTTTGATTTGCAGACCGCTCTTGACAAACGTCCGGTAGCCCGTCAGATGCTTTACTCTATCCTGAACTACATGAACAGTGAGGAATTTGCTCCCACTCAGTTGGAAGGACTGGATAAAATAAAAGATATGTTTGGAACTGCACGTAACCAGAAACAGCCAGCTAAGGGTATTTACTAATGAAAAATCTATTATAACCGTATAACCATGAAAAATCATCAATTGTTTATCTATTTTATTTGCCTGGTGTCTGCCATGGGAGGACTCCTCTTCGGGTACGACTGGGTAGTGATAGGAGGTGCCAAACCTTTCTATGAAGAATATTTTCATATTGCCGGCGATGAGGGCATGCAGGCATTGGCCATGAGTATCGCTCTGTTAGGATGTCTGTTAGGAGCCACTATGGCAGGTTTCCTGGCTGACCGTTACGGACGTAAGAAGCTGCTGGTGTTATCCGCTTTTATCTTTTTTGCTTCTTCGTGGGCCACAGGAGCTGCCACAACTATTCCTACCTTTATCATCGCTCGTCTTGTAGGAGGGATGGCCATCGGACTGGCAGCCGACCTTTCTCCGATGTACATTGCGGAAGTGGCACCTACTCAGATTCGTGGTAAACTCGTTACACTGAACCAATTGATATCGTATTGGGAATTCTTGGCGCACAGCTTGTAAATATGCTGATTGCAGAGCCGGTACCGGAAGGTGCTACGGCGACCGATATCTTGAACTCATGGAACGGACAGACCGGATGGCGCTGGATGTTTTGGGCTGTATGCGTTCCTTCGGGACTCTTTTTCCTATTAGCGTTGTTTATTCCAGAAAGTCCGCGTTGGCTGGCCAGTATGAAGCAGATGGAGAAAGCCAGAAAAGTGCTGTGTTCCATTGGGGGAGCAGCGTATGCAGACAGTGAAATTGAAAATTATACTCGTGCAGGTGCTGCTTCACATGCCGAAAAAGGTGTATTGTCCTTGCTCTTCTCTTCTAAAATGCGGAATGTACTGATTATCGGTATTGTGGTAGCTATGTTCCAGCAGTGGAGCGGTACCAATGTCATCTTCAACTATGCGCAGGAGATCTTTCAGGCAGCAGGCTATGGCATTTCAGACGTACTAATGAACATTGTCGTGACAGGTATTGCCAATCTGGTCTTTACGTTTGTGGCCATCTATACCGTCGACCGCTTGGGAAGAAAGACGTTGATGCTGACCGGTTCCATCGGGCTGGCAGGCATCTATACCCTGTTGGGCTTAAGCTATTTCTTTGAGTTCAAAGGCTTCATCATGATTGTGTTTGTGGTATTGGCCATCGGATTCTATGCCATGTCGTTAGGCCCTGTCACTTGGGTGCTACTTTCTGAAATATTCCCCAATAAGGTGCGTGGCGTAGCCATGGCAGTATGTACGGCTGCATTGTGGATTGCTTCTTTCCTGCTTACCTACACATTCCCTTTCCTGAATTCCGGACTGGGCACAGGAGGTACCTTCCTGCTTTATGCCGTTATTTGTTTCTGCGGCTTCCTGTTTGTATGGCGCCGTATTCCGGAAACCAAAGGCAAGTCGCTGGAAGAATTGGAAAAAGAATTGATTAAATAAACAGATGGAAGAATAATACATCTTTTCCGCTTTTTATTCCATTTTTCAGGTACATAGTTTTACCGAATTTTGTACCAGAAAAATAACAGAACATTGAGAAAACAATCTAACTTATCATGGAAAAAATAACAGAATATTTGATTCAAAGCACAGTAAATACTTCTGAAGTAAGAGCTTGGGAAGAGATTGTGATGTTGCCTACATATGGCATTGGTAAAGAAGAAAAAAATCCGATATTTCTTGAGAAACGCGTGTATCAGGGAAGCTCCGGTTCGGTATATCCTTATCCGGTAGTTGAAAAGATTGAAGATGAAAAGCATGACCGTCCCTGGAGAGCTTTCTTTATTGAAAACGAATACATCAAGCTGATGATTCTTCCGGAACTGGGCGGACGTATTCAAATGGCATACGATAAAGTAAAGAAGCGTCATTTCGTATATTATAATCAGGTAATCAAACCGGCATTAGTGGGACTGACCGGACCGTGGATCTCTGGTGGTATTGAGTTTAACTGGCCGCAGCACCATCGTCCCAGTACATATCTTCCTACTGACTGCATGATTGAAGAATTCCCTGATGGAAGCAAGACCATCTGGTGTAGTGAGGTAGAACGTATGTTCCGTACCAAAGGTATGGCAGGCTTTACCCTCTATCCGGGAAAAGCTTACATCGAAATCAAGGCAAAGGTATACAACCGCACTCCGTTCCCGCAGACTTTCTTGTGGTGGGCTAATCCGGCGGTAGTAGTGAACAAAGACTATTATTCTGTGTTCCCGCCCGATGTGAATGCCGTGTTCGACCATGGAAAACGTGCTGTATCCAGCTTCCCTATAGCCACAGGTGAATATTATAAAGTGGATTATTCTGCCGGAGTAGATATTTCACGTTACAAAAACATTCCGGTGCCGACTTCTTACATGGCCATCAATTCGAAATTTGATTTTGTGGGTGGTTATGAAGAACATATTGAAGCAGGATTGTTGCATGTGGCCGATCATCATGTAAATGCCGGTAAGAAACAATGGACCTGGGGTAACGGTGATTTCGGACAGGCTTGGGACCGCAACCTGACGGATGAAGACGGACCATACATTGAACTGATGACCGGTATGTACTGCGATAACCAGCCTGACTTTACCTGGTTGCAGCCTTACGAAGAAAAATCATGGGTGCAGTACTTTATGCCTTATCAGAAAGTAGGTATGGTGAAGAACGCTACTCGTGATGCACTGATCAACTTGCAGCCGGTGGAAGACGGACGTATGAAGGTAATTCTTTATACTACTGCGGCTCACCGTGAAGTACGTGTCATGCTGACCAATACGGTAAATGGAAAGATTTATCTGGATGCGTTGACGGCTGTTTCTCCAGAAAATTCTTATACAGAAATTGTGGCATGTGATACGCAAAAGATGGAGGATTTAAAACTGACCGTACTTGATGAAAAAGGCAAGGTACTGGTAAGTTACCAGGCTGCAAAACCCGAAATCAGACCGATTCCAGAACCGGCTAAGGCAGCACTCGACCCGAAGAAGATTGCCAGCATGGAGCAGCTTTTCCTGACAGGTCATCACCTGGAACAGTATCGTCATGCTACTTATTTGCCGATGGATTATTATATGGAGGCTCTGAGTCGTGATGAAAGCGACATCCGTTGTAACAATGCCGTAGGGTTGCTCCTTATGCGTCGCGGACGTTTTGCGGAAGCTCAGAAATATTTCGACCGTGCCATCAAGACACAGACAGAACGTAACCCGAACCCATACGAGGGAGAACCTTACTACAATTTAGGCTGGAGCAAGAAAATGCAAGGCGACATAGACGGGGCATACGATGCTTTCTTCAAGGCTACCTGGAATGCCGCATGGCAAGATTCTGGTTACATGGGCCTGGCACAGATAGACATGATCCGTGAGGACTATGCAAACGGACTTGACCATATCGACCGTTCGTTGTATCGCAACTGGCTGAATCACAAAGGACGTCAGCTGAAGGTTTCCTTCCTGCGTAAGACTGGTGATTTTGCGAAGGCTGAGGCGCTTATCAATGACTCTTTGGCGATGGATAAGTTCAATATGGGATGCCGTTTCGAATCTTATCTGATTCATACATTGCAGGGAAATACCGAAGCAGCCGCTGCAGCAAAGGCTGAAATGAAAGCTTTGATGCGCGGTGCCGTACACAGCTATTTGGAATATGCCATCGACTATGCATCGGCTGGTATGTATGAAGAAGCTGCTCAGCTATTGTCTTTTGTAACAGAAGAAGATGAAGCCACTTATCCGATGGTATATTATGCACTGGGCTATTTTGCTTCCAAGATGGGTAAGAAAGACGAAGCGCTGAATCTGTACAAGAAAGCTGAAACCATGTGTCCGGACTACTGCTTCCCGAACAAGCTGGAAGAAGTGCTGATGCTGAACGATGCGATGTCGCTTAATCCGGAAGGAGCTAAGGCACCTTATTACTTGGGTAACTTCCACTATGCAGCTCGTATTTACGATGAAGCTATTGCTTGCTGGGAAAAATCAGCATCTATCGATGATACGTATCCTACAGTATTGCGTAACCTGTCATTGGCTTATTATAACAAACAACATAATCCGCAGAAGGCATTGGCTACACTGGAAAAAGCGTACAATTTGGATACTACCGATGCACGTATTCTGATGGAGCTCGACCAGCTTTACAAGAAACTTCGCTATCCGCACCGCCAGCGCTTGGACTTCCTGGAAGCACATGCTGACGTGGTAGAACAGCGTGACGACTTGTGTATTGAACGAATTACGCTCTATAACCAGTTGGGTGAATACCAGAAAGCATACGATTTGATTAATTCCCGTAAGTTCCATCCGTGGGAGGGAGGTGAAGGAAAAGTCACCAGTCAGTATTTACTCTGCCGTGTGGAACTGGCTAAGATTGCCATCCGTGAGGGGCGTTTTGCCGATGCGGTCCGCTTGTTGAAGGAAACAGAAAAATATCCGGATAATTTGGGTGAAGGAAAGCTTTCCATGGCCGAAGAGAACGACATCCACTATTGGATGGGATGTGCTTACGAGGGTCTTGGCGAAGAAGCGTTGGCTAAGGAATACTTTACAAAAGCTACCAAGGGGTCTGCTGAACCTGCCATCGCCTTCTTCTATAACGATCAGCAGCCCGACAAGATTTTCTATCAGGGACTGGCATGGCGTAAGCTGGGTGAAGAAGATAAGGCACGCAGTCGCTTTAACCGCCTGATTAAGCATGGTGAAAAGCATCTGTTCGACAAGGTGAAGATTGACTACTTTGCTGTATCACTTCCCGACTTGCTGATTTGGGACGACGACCTGAACGTACGCAACCAGATTCACTGCAACCTGGTGATGGGTATGGGCTATCTCGGATTGGGTGACAAGGAACAGGCTCGCAAATTCCTGTCTGAAGTAGCTCGTCTGGACATCAACCATCAGGCCGGAAAGCAACTTCTGGAAATGTGTGGATAAGGCTATGTGCTCACTTTTTACAGTATCCCTCCTCTTAAGAAAATACATGTAAAAAGTAAAAAAGTACATTTCTAAGAATGGTTTGATTTATTTCCTTTGTAAGACAAATTAAGAACTATAAAACTTTTAGTTATTAACCTTTATTTATCTATAATATGAAACATGTTTGTTCAGCACTTTTGTTTGTAATGTTTGGTTGTATGCCTATGTATGGTCAATCATTGGGGCAGACCGTAAAGTGGGATTCCAAAAGCTTATTGTTTGATGGGAAACGCGTGGTTCCTGTGATGGGTGAAATACATTATTCACGTATACCTGAGAATGAATGGCGTCAGGAACTGCAAAAGATGAAGGCTGGAGGAGTAACGATGATAGCCAACTATGTATTTTGGAATCACGTCGAGGAAAAAGAAGGAGTTTTTGATTGGAGTAAACAACGTTCGTTGCGGCATTTTCTGGAATTGTGTAAGGATGAGAACTTGCCTGTAGTGCTGCGTATCGGTCCTTTCTGCCATGGAGAAGTTCGTTGTGGCGGTATACCGGACTGGATACTGGAGAAGAATGTGGAGTTGAGAAGTGAGGACCCTAAATTTTTACACTATGTCAAGTTGCTTTATCGGCAGATTTTTACTCAAGTTCAAGGGCTTTTGTGGAAGGATGGTGGGCCGGTAGTGGCTTGTCAGTTTGATAATGAGTATGGAGGTGAAAGCTCCTATTTGATGGCTTTGAAACATATCGCTCAAGAAATAGGTTTTGATTTACCGTTTTATACGCGTACAGGCTGGCCGGAATTGAAAACTCCTATTCCATACGGTGAGATGATTCCACTTTATGGAGATTATGCGGATGGTTTTTGGGATCGCAGCATTAAAGAAACTGCAGGAGATTATTGGAAAGCATTTAACTTCAAACCGTTTCGTTCCTCTTCTGCCATCGCCAGTGAGCAGTTGAAAGAGGTGAACGGACGGATTACAAAGGGGGATGAATTGTATCCTTTTTTTACTTGTGAATTAGGAGGAGGGATGATGACTAGTTACCATCGTCGGGTGTATGTCTATCCTCAGGATGCTTATTCTCTTGCCATTGTAAAACTAGGGTCTGGATCAAATCTCTTGGGATATTATATGTATCATGGGGGAACCAATCCGGAAGGTCACGCTTATCTGAATGAGATGCAGCGCACGCCTTATACAAACTGGAATGATCTTCCGGTTAAGACTTATGATTTTCAAGCTCCTTTGGGAGAGTTCGGACAGAAAAACCCTCATTATTATATTTTACGCAAACTTCATTTGTTTATGCATGACTATGGCGAGACTTTGGCCTCTATGGATGCGTCTTTCCCACAGGCTGACAAGCCTCAAACAAAGGGAATAGACAGTTATTTGCGTTGGAGTTATCGTCAAAAGGATAATAGTGCGTTTGTTTTTGTCAATAATTATGAGCGCTTGCAAAATATAACCGATAAAAAAGGTGTACAGTTTGAGGTGTGTGGTGTGAAATTTCCTCAAAAAAAAATGATCGTTCCTGCGGGTACCTGTTGTATTTTTCCAGTTAACATTGACGGTATACAATATGCGACTGCTCAGATTGTAGCCAAGCGGGATGGAAAGATTTATCTTGAACAAATAGTGGGCATCCCCACTGAAATAGCAGTGGATGGAAAGGTATTGCGCAATGTGAGGGCAAAAGGGCTTGTTTCACCGATATATAGGAATATTTATTTGCTTACTTCCGCTGAGGCTGAAAACTTGTTTTTGCCGGAAGAAGAAAAGTATCGAGTACAATCTTCCATACCAGTTTCGTTTCATAAAAAACAGGATGCCGGTCTACTTCGTAAAATCACTATCGGTGTGGCGGGTGTAGCTGAAGAACCAGTTGATGCCGATTTTGAACAAGCTGCAATTTATCGGATAGATGTTCCTTCAGAAAAAGGATTGCTGTCCATCAAATACCAGGGAGACTGTGCCCGTCTTTACGCAGATGGCAAGTTGTTGGCTGATAATTTCTACAATGGCCGTGAGTTTTTGTATGGGCTATGGCGCTTGCCTCAGGGTGTCAAACAGTTGGAATTACGTATTCTGCCTATGCAGGCCGATGAACCAGTCTATTTTCCGCGCGAGGCGGATACCACACCGGGCGAAAAGGTCATTGCCTGTGTATTGTATGACTAAAAACAGGAAAATGTTATAGTGATATTATCTATATTGTTCAACTCTTTAAATTTTAAATGCAATGAGAAATACAATTCAGAATTTCGCATGTAATTCATGGTCTAAGCGGCTGGGATTGTATGTTTGTTTTCTACTATTGATGGTGGGAACAATTTGGGCACAAAACCAAACCATTAAGGGAACAGTGCTTGATGCAAACGGGGAGTCTATTATTGGGGCTAGTGTACTTCAGAAGGGCACTACTAACGGGACTATTACTGACTTTGAGGGAGGTTTTATCTTGAATAATGTGCCTTCAGATGCTACGATTGAGATTAGTTTTGTGGGATATAAAACACAAACGATTCCGGTAAATGGTCGTTCCACATTCAATATCGTGTTGAAGGAAGACAATGAAATCTTGGATGAAGTGGTGGTTATTGGCTATGGAGTGCAGAAGAAAGCGGATTTGACAGGGTCAGTTGCTAACGTAAACGCGGACAAACTTAACACACAGAGTAATGCCAATATCGGTCAAGCGTTGCAAGGAAAGATTGCCGGTGTGGATATCGTTTCACAAGGTGGTTTGCCTGGACAAGGTACACGAATCATGGTTCGTGGTATCGGAACGTTGAATAACGCTTCTCCTTTGTATATTGTGGATGGGATGTATATGACCAGTATAGATCATATTAATCCGGCAGATATAGAAAGCATAGATGTGTTGAAGGATGCTTCATCTGCTGCTATTTACGGTTCGCGTGCCGCCAATGGAGTGGTTATCGTCACCACAAAGAGCGGGCTGAACACAGAAGGAGCACCTATCATTGATTTCTCAGCGAATTTAGGAGTGAACATGCCTTCCAAGTATCTGGATTTGCTGAATGCCGAGGAATGGGCTTCTGTAACGACTAAATCGCGTGAGGCGGCCGGACTACCTCCTTTGGAGATGGCTCAGGATTTGGCTAATAAGGAAGACAATGACTGGCAAGACATCATGTTCAATCCTGCGCTGATGCAGAACTATAATCTTTCGGTAAAAGGTGGTGGAAAATATTCCACTTATTATACCAGTGTGGGATACACCAATCAGGACGGGACTATGAAAGGTACAAATTACCAGCGTTATACTTTGCAGAGCAAGCTGGATTTGAAAAAAGGTATCTTTCAGGCAGGAACGAACATTGTGTTTACCTATGACCAGAACAAACCGTTGTTGAGTGATATTCGTGGTGGTATGGTGGGACAAACTATCCAGTCTATACCGACACTGGCTCAGTATGATTCTGATAATGCAGGCGGATACGGCGGAACGTATGGGGATGTGTTTAACTTGTATCATCCGTTAGGGATGGCCGATGACAACTTGATGAAGCGCCAGGAAGATAATACGAAAGTGTTTCTGAATGCATACGCTTCAATTGAACCGATTAAAGGGTTGAAGTACAAAATCAATATTACACCTGATTTTCAGTTTTATCGCTATAATAACCATACCGAAGAATATGATTTTGGTTTGAATACAAAAGATTTTACAGAGACTACTGAAACTCAAACTCGTACGCGTAATGTGTTAGTTGAGAATTTGCTGACTTTCGACCGTACGTTTGATGTGCATAAGATTTCTGTGCTGGCTGGCTACACTTATCAGGATACACGTTATCGTTATCTGAGTGGAGGCGGACGGAATATGCCCGCTGGAATAAGTGAGATTGATGCTTCTGCTGATGGAATGAGTGTTAAGGGGAATAGTACACGTTCTGTGATGACTTCTATTTTAGGACGTGTGTTTTATTCTTATAAAGACCGTTATTTGTTTACGGCTACTATTCGTAGGGACGGTTCGTCTAAGTTTGGAAGTAATAACCGTTACGGGAATTTCCCATCTGTGTCTGTCGGTTGGAATATGGCTGAAGAAAGTTTTATTAAAAACAAGTTAAGTTGGTTGGACCAGTTAAAGATTAGAGGAGGATATGGTGTATTGGGAAATCAGGAAATTGATGATTATCAGTATACATCTGTCGTGACTACTGGTATTAACTATCCAGATGGAGACGGTGAATTGTTGGTTGGGGCTTTCCCGAAAAATTTTGCTAGCCTAGATATCCGCTGGGAGGAAACGGCTATGACAAATGTCGGTATTGATTTTATGGCTTTTAGGAATCGGTTGAGTCTTACTGTTGACTGGTATGTTAAGAATACAAAAGATATCTTATTATCTGTTCCAATTCCTATTTCGACAGGTGGGGCTAACGATCCCGTACGTAATGCTGGTAAGATTCGTAATAAAGGTTTTGAATTCAATATTGGATGGAACGATCGTATTAATAATGATTTTTCATATAGTGCGAACTTTATCGGTTCATTTAATAGAAATGAGGTGATTAATATGGGGACAGACTCACAGGTTATTACAGGTGGTACTATTCATGGAGGTACATGGACTACACGTACTTTGGCAGGATACCCGATTGCAGGTTTCTGGCTTATTCCATGTGACGGATATTTCAATAGTGTGGAAGAAGTGAATGCGCATCAGAAAGATGGAGTATTGATTCAACCGAGCGCACAACCCGGTGATATTCGATTCAAGGATACCAATAATGATGGAAGTATCACCGATGATGACCGTGTCTATTGTGGAAGTCCTTTCCCGGACTTTACTTTCTCCATAAACGGCAATGTGACGTATAAAAACTGGGATTTGGCTGTGACTTTCCAAGGAGTATTGGGCAACAAGATATATAATGCCACTCGCTTGGAACTGGAAGATGTGACAAGAGGCGGTAACTATATGAGTACAGTATTGGATTACTGGACTCCGGAAAACCCGAATGCTTCTGTGCCCCGTCTGACTTGGAATGATACGAATCGAAATGCGCGTTCTGAGTCTGACCGTTTTTTAGAAGACGGATCTTATTTCCGTATGCGTAGTTTGCAGATAGGGTATACTTTCCCGAAAAAATGGTTCAAAGGATTTGTAGAGAAGGCTCGTGTGTATGTCAGTGGAGATAATTTGTTTACTATTACGTCTTACACAGGCTATTCTCCCGACGTGAACTCTACTAATATGTATAGTCGTGGTTTCGATGAGTTTATTTATCCGAACAGTCGTACATTTATGATGGGTATTAATGTTACCTTTTAAATGAGAAGAGTATTCATTCCGATACGACAAATGTATTACTTTAAAGAAAAAAATATGAAACGAATTAATAGTTTACTTTATATGGGATTGATGGGCATCGTGTTGTTGTCTTCTTGTGATGCACAGTTGGATCAGGTCAATCCGAATGCTGCTACTGAAGAAACTTTCTGGCAAAATGAAGCAGACTTTGAAAAGGCTTTAGTGTCTTGTTACACTCCGTTAAAAAATGCGCTGAATGGAGGGTACTATGGGACACGTGGTGTGATGATGCGTATTGCACGTGCCGATGAAGTAGAATTTCGAAATGATATTAGTGAAGTGTATCAGGCATGTTATTTTACGAACTCGAATGGAAATTCCTTGTCGCAAGGTATGTTCTATCAGTTCTACAATGCCTTGTATCGCACGAACTCCATTTTGCAGAGACTGGAAGAAAAACAGGAAATATTGTCCGCTGACTTTATAGACAAGGTAAAAGGAGAATGCTTGTTTATCCGTGGCTTTTATTTGTTTCAGTTGGCCAAGGAGTTTAAGGACGTGCCTTTACGTTTGACGGCATCCCAGTCTCCCTCTACCTTCCCTTTGGCTAAATCTACCCAACAGGAGGTATGGAACCAGGCATTGGTGGATTTGGATGCAGCCGCTTCCTTTTTGCCGATTCAGCCGACAGGAAAAGGAAAACCGAGTAAAGGTGCGGCTTATGCTACGATGGGGAAGATTTATTTATATATGGAGGAATATGATAAAGCTATCAAGGTGTTGGAACCATTGACCCACTCGCCTTATACATATAAACTGGTGGATTTTGCTTGGAACTTTGATGAGGCACACGAGAACAATGAGGAGAGTATTTTTGAACTGTTGATAGACCAAGTCGGAGGGACGGATGTCTGGGGAGACGGGGAGAATATTAATTCCACTCAGACAAACAGTCGTCCGGTAGAATATGCTGCTGAGGAAGTTGGAGGTTGGTTTGAAGCCCAACCCACTCAGCAGATGATGGATATATTCCTGAAAGAACGTGACAAGGACGGGAACTATGATTATCGCGCACGTATGAGTGTGGCATGGGATTATCCAGAATGTATGTATTATTTGCGTCCGTTCCGCGATGTGTTTCCTAAAGCGGATTGGAATACGTATTGGATATTGAAATATCAGAATTGGAATACGATGGAACGGGAACCGGCTAGTTGTATGTCAAGCATTAATGAGCGTGCAATCCGTTATGCGGAAGTTCTTTTACAGTTGGCCGAGTGTTATTTGTTCAGTCCGACACAGAAAGATTTGGTAAAGTCTGTCTCCTATATCAATGAGATACGTCGGCGGGCTAATCTGAATGATTACAGCGGAGCTATGACAGAAAATGCTATTTTTGAGGACTTGGAACATCAGCGTGCTATTGAGTTTTTTGTGGAAGGGGAACGTTTTTACGACTTGCGCCGCTGGGGGCTGTTAGAGGAACGCTTGAAGACTTGTAATCCTGTACGTTATTCGCAGTTTATGACGGGTGTAGTGAATGGTACGAACCGTTATTATTATTATCCTATTCCTGCAAAGGAGTTGGAGACAAATGATTTGTGTACACCAAGTGAAGGATGGTGATTCAGGGGTAAATTGTTCGATAATATTTAAAAAAAAGAAGGGATGAGTTTTTCTCATCCCTTTTTCTTCATCCGATATTCTTTAGGTGACATGTGCATGTATTTGGTGAATACTTTTGAAAAATAATACGGATCATTAAAGGCGAGTTCAAAAGCTATTTCTTTTGCTTTCTTGTCGGTAAAGTCCAAGAGCTGGCATGCCTTCTGAATTTTCAACTGATTGAAATAGTTGATGGGAGACATACCCGATTTTTGTGTAAAGAGTGTACTCAGATAAGTAGGTGAGTAGTTCACGCTTTTGGCCATGTCTTCCAGTGTCAGTTGCTTGTCCAGATTAGCCTTCATGTAGTTGATGACTTTCTGTATGGTATCTTGTGTTTTGGGCTTGTTGATTTCGCGGAACTGAGGAATGTACCGGAAGGAGCCGAGCAGGTACCATAGGCAGAGCGTGATGTACTCTAAGTTTTCAATGCTGTATCCCATTTCAAGGTTTACTAAAATCTCATTGAACAACTGGATGCGGTCGTTGAAACGGGCCGTAGGCGAATCGTCAATGTAGATGGTACGGTTGAACAGCTCGGAAAACAGGTGGCTTTGTTCACCGGTAAAATGAATCCAGTAAATGCTCCACGGATGGCTGGTAGAAGCGGCGTATACATGCGGTGTACCCGCTTCGATAATGAAGAAATCGTTCTTTTTTACCGTGCATCTTCCTTTTCCGATATTGTACCAGCCTTCTCCTTCGTGGCAGTAAATCAGAATGTGCTGCGGGCTTCCTTCTGCACGTTCCCGGTAGTGACCTTCCGCATGCGGATAGTAGCCAACATCTGTGGGATGCAGCAGACGAGTCATGGGGTTTTCTTTTATTTTCAAAAGATTCTCTTGAGGAATGACGATGGCTTTCTCATTGGGGAATCCGTCTTTCTTCTTTTCCATAGTGTATTTGTTTGTGAGGACAAATGTAGGTATTTATTTGGATTTTAGTGGAGACTTCCTGAAGAGATTTCTCCTTTCAGAAAGATAAAACTTAAAATCGAAAAATATTACATCCTTTTGCGAAAATACCACATTCGGAGATGGTGGTTTATGCGTAATTTTGTCATCTGTGAAATGGTTTGTAAACTCAAAATTTGATAATATGAAAGCAGCAGCATTACTCTCATTTTCTTTGCTTTGTTTTTCTTGCAGTCAGCAGACTGACAAGATTGATCTGTCTGGCTCATGGACGTTCTCTACGGACAGTATGGACTGGAGCCGGGTGATTGAACTGCCGGGATCAATGGCTTCCAACGGTTTGGGGGAAGATATTGCCGTGGGGACTGATTGGACAGGCGGTATTGTAGATTCTTCCTATTTCTTTAAACCTTCGTATGCCAAATACCGTGAGGCTGGAAATATCAAGGTGCCTTTTTGGCTTCAACCGGTAAAATATTACAAAGGTAAGGCGTGGTATCAGAAAGAAGTGGTGATTCCGGACAGTTGGGAAGGAAAGGATATTTCTCTCTTTCTGGAACGCTGCCACTGGGAAAGCCGTTTGTATGTAGACGGAAAGGAAATCGGTATGCGGAATGCCCTGGGTGCTCCTCACCGTTATGACCTGACAGGCAAGCTTTCAGCTGGAAAGCATGTGTTGATGCTGTGTGTGGATAACCGGGTGAAGAACATCGATCCGGGGGAGAACTCACACAGCATTTCCGACCATACGCAAGGAAACTGGAATGGGGTAGTGGGTGACATGTTCTTAGAGGTAAAACCGGAAGTAAATGTGTCTTCTGTCAAGATTATGCCGGAGCGTCTGGCCAAGAAAGTCAGTGTGTCGGCTTCCTTGATGAACCGTTATGAGAAAGAAACGAGTGTGGTACTCGAAATGACGGTAGGCAATGAAAAAGTACAGCAACAGTCTACCTTGAAGCCGGGCAAGAATCAGGTGGTGATGTCGCTGGCCATGAAGGGAGATATTAAGTGCTGGGATGAGTTTTCTCCATCCTTATATGATTTGAAGCTGAGTGTGAAGGATGCAGAGAGCGGTGAAACGGATGTCTATACGGAACGCTTTGGTTTCCGCGATGTGAAGGTCGTAGACGGAAAATTGACCATTAACGACCGCCGTTTGTTCCTGCGTGGTACGCTGGATTGTGCCGTATTCCCGAAGACCGGTTTCCCACCTACGGATGTAGAGTCCTGGAAAAAGATTTATACCACCTGCCAGCAACACGGATTGAATCACGTGCGTTTCCATTCCTGGTGTCCGCCGGAAGCTGCTTTTGTGGCTGCCGATGAGATGGGTATGTACCTGGAGATAGAATGTTCTTCCTGGGCTAACCAGTCGACTACCATTGGCGACGGAGGTGATCTGGATCGCTTTATCTGGGAGGAAAGTGAACGCATCGTCCGTGAGTTTGGTAACCATCCTTCTTTCTGCATGATGATGTACGGTAACGAACCGGCTGGTGAGGGAAGTAATGCCTATCTGACTAATTTCGTTACTACCTGGAAAGAGCGCGATGCCCGCCGTTTATATTGTTCGGGTGCCGGATGGCCCAATTTGCCGGTTAACGACTTCTTGAGCGATTCTAACCCTCGTATTCAGGCATGGGGACAAGGAGTAAAGAGTATTATCAATGCACAGGCACCGCGTACCGATTATGACTGGTCGGAATATGTCGGGCGTTTCCAGCAGCCGATGGTGAGCCACGAAATCGGTCAGTGGTGTGTATATCCCAACTTTAAGGAAATGGCTAAATACGATGGGGTGATGCGTCCGCGCAACTTTGAGATATTCCAGGAAACACTGGCTGAAAACGGTATGGCACATTTGGCAGACAGTTTCCTGTTGGCTTCCGGAAAATTGCAGGCTTTGTGTTATAAGGCCGATATTGAAGCCGCCTTGCGTACAAAAGACTTCGGTGGATTCCAGTTGTTGGGCTTGTCTGATTTCCCGGGTCAGGGTACGGCGCTGGTAGGAGTGCTCGATGCGTTTTGGGAAGAGAAAGGCTACATCCGTCCGGAAGAATACCGTCGTTTTTGTAACAGCACGGTGCCATTGCTGCGTTTGCCGAAGCTGATTTATACCAACAAGGAAACCGTGAAAGGTAGTCTGGAAGTGGCGCATTTCGGAGCCGCTCCGTTGGAGGTGACCTCTACTGCCTGGACTCTGAAAACAAAAGAAGGAAAGACTATCGCTTCGGGCAAGCTGGCACATCAGCCGGTAGGTATCGGCAACTGTATTCCGCTGGGACAACTGGAGATTCCGTTGGATAAGGTGGACGTTCCTTCATGCCTGACACTGGAAGCTACATTGGGAGATTACGCCAACAGCTGGCACATCTGGGTATATCCTGCTGCGGTACAGAAAGTAGCTGATGAAGCACAACTGCTGATGACCGACCGTCTGGATGCAAAAGCGTTGCAACGTCTTCAGGAAGGTGGCAACGTACTGCTTTCTTTACGGAAAGGCTCCTTGCCTGCTGAAGCGGGAGGTGAAGTTGAGATAGGTTTCTCCAGCATCTTCTGGAATACGGCCTGGACGCTGGGACAAGCACCGCACACGCTAGGTATCTTGTGTAACCCTGCTCATCCGGCACTTTCAGAGTTCCCCACAGAGTATTACAGTGATTATCAGTGGTGGGATGCCATGAGTCATTCCGGTGCTATTGAAGTGGCCAAGATTAACAAGAACTTGCAGCCGATTGTACGGGTTATCGACGACTGGTTTACGAACCGTCCGCTGGCTTTGCTGTTCGAAGCGAAGGTGGGTAAGGGCAAGCTACTTGTATCGGGAATCGATTTCTGGCAGGACATGGATAAACGTACGGAAGCCCGTCAGTTACTCTACAGCTTGAAGAAATACATGTGCAGTGACCGCTTCAATCCTTCTTCTGAAGTCGATGCGAAAGATTTAAGTATTTTGTCTTCCGCCAAAAATCAAAAATAACCACAGAAATATCATTTTTTCCTGCAAACTTGGGATAGTTCTTCTACCTTTGTTTGCAGGAATTTTCACATGAATACATAGAACAATGAAAAACACAACGCATCTTATTTTAGGAATGCTGGCCTTGACTTTCGGAATGGAGGTGAAGGCACAGATTCAGCTTCCGTCGGTTTTCTCTGATGGAATGGTGTTACAACAGAACAGTAAGGTAGCCGTATGGGGATGGGGAAATCCGTCTGAAACCCTGATGATTCTCTCCGAATGGAATCCGGGTGACACCGTGCGTACGGTGGTCGATAATCAGGGACGCTGGAAGGCAGAGGTGCCGACCGGACGTGCCGGAGGTCCGTATACACTTGAAGTGAAAGGCGGAAACGACAGCCGGAAATTGTCGGATGTGATGTTGGGTGAAGTCTGGCTGTGCAGCGGACAATCGAACATGGAATGGTCGGCCAATATGGGAATCATGAATGGCGAGCAGGAGGTGAAACAGGCCGCTAGCCCGTCTGTGCGTATCTTCCATAATCCCAAGCAAGGAGCCGATACACCTCAGACCGACTGCCGCACAAAGTGGGAGGTGGCTACTCCCGAAAGTATGCGCGTGCCACTGCTTACTTCTTTGCCCGCTACCTGACTGAACATCTGAAAGTGCCCGTAGGAATTTTAGTATCCGCCTGGGGAGGTACACCGGCTGAAGTGTGGACACCGGCCGAAATCGTGGAAAAAGATGAGATACTTTCGAAGAATAAATTAAAAGACTATCCCTGGTGGCCGATTAAGCCGGGTGTATTGTATAATCAGATGATTCATCCGCTGGTGCCTTATCAGATTGCCGGATGCATCTGGTATCAGGGAGAAAGCAATCACGAAAATGCACCTTCGTATGCCCGTCTGGTATCCAAGATGGTGGAGGCGTGGCGAAAAGATTTCGAATGGGACTTCCCGTTCTATTACGTGCAGATTGCACCTCATACGTACGGAGCGAAGAACAACACCCCGGCTTTGTTGCGCGAGCAGCAGGAACTCATGTTAGGACAGGTAAAGAATACTGCCATGATCAATATTTCTGATTTGGTGGAGAATGTAAAAGACATTCATCCGCGTAACAAGCGGGCCATTGGAGAACGTCTGGCCTGTCTGGCTATGGACAAAGTCTACGGACAGTTCACCGGTGCTTACGAGAGTCCGTGTCTGCACGATGCTCGCGTGGTGAAGCGAAACCTGGAAGTCACGTTGGAGGGGAATTTTAATACCTTGCATTCCACCACCAAAGAGGTGACAGGCTTGACGGTCGTAGACTGTACAGGGAAACAGGTTGCAGTTAATGCCCGCTTGAAAGGCAAGAGCTTGCAGATTCCGCTGCGAGGATTGAAAGCACCTTATCAGGTATATTATTGTTTTGATGAAGCGACCATTGGCAGTCTCCGTACAGATGCGGATATGCCGGTGCTTCCATTCCGTACAGCAAAAATAGAAGTGAAATGAAAAAGTGGTTATGTATGTTAGTCTGCTGCCTGTCTGTTTATGTACAGGCACAGGTCTGGACTTTAAAAGAGAAAGAGCCGGCTGCTCCCGGCACATGGTGGTGTTTCCGTAATACGGTGACATTGGACGAACAGCCCCGTTCACTGGAACTGCGTCTGGCTGCCGATACGAAATACTGGCTTTGGGTAAACGGCGAGTTGCAAGTGTCGGAAGGAGGATTGAAACGCGGTCCGAACCCTTTGGACACCTATTGCGATGTGATAACTTCACTTCCCGCCTTGCGTGCGGGCGAGAATACCGTAGCCTTGCTGGTGTGGTACTTTGGCAAGGATGGTTTCAGCCATCGCAATTCCTCTACGGCAGGCATCAGTTTCTCCCTTTCTTGCAACGGCAAGGAGGTGGAACCCGATGCAAAATGGCGGGTGAAAAAGCATCCGGCCTATTATGTGCCGCAGGGCGAACAGCCCAACTATCGTCTGGCAGAGTCAAACATCGGGTTCGATGCAGTGAAAGATATCCCTTTCATGTCGCCCGATTATGATGACAAGAAATGGAAGAAAGCCACGGAAATAACACTGGAAAAAGCCGGATGGAATCAGCTGGTAGACCGCCCCATTCCGTTCTGGAAAGATTATGGGCTGAAGCCTTATGCGAAGACAGAGATGCAGGGCGATACGTTGCTGCGGGCTTACCTGCCTTACAATGCACAGATAACTCCTTACATCCGCCTGAAAGCACCGGCTGGCAAGTGCATCCGTATCCGTACGGATAATTACCGGGGCGGTTCGGCCACCAACGTATTTGCCGAATATCGCACGTGTGAAGGAGAACAGACATTTGAATGCAAGGGCTGGATGAACGGCCACTATGTGCTGTATGAACTTCCGGAAGGTGTGGAAGTGCTTGATGTGAAGTACCGTGAGACGGGTTACGACACCTCCTTTGCCGGCAGTTTCTCCTGCGATGACCCGATGCTCACCCGTTTGTGGGACAAGTCGCAGCGTACGCTCTACATCACCATGCGCGAACCTATATGGACTGTCCCGATCGCGAGCGTGCCCAGTGGTGGGGCGACGTGGTGAACGAATTGGGCGAAGCTTTCTATGCCCTCGACGAAAAGGCTCACCTGCTGACTCGCAAGGGTATTCATGAACTGATGGGGTGGCAGCGGGCCGATAGCACCATCTTTGCACCCGTTCCGGCTGGAAACTATAAGGATGAATTGCCCATGCAGATGCTAGCCAGTGTGAGTCATTACGGTTTCTGGACCTACTATATGGGTACGGGCGACCAGCAGACCATTGCCGACGTGCTGCCACGGGTAAAGAAATACATCCATGTGTGGAAAACAGATGCCCAAGGCTTGGTGATACCCCGTTCCGACGGATGGACCTGGGGCGACTGGGGAGAAAACAAGGACATGACCCTGCTGTTCAACCTCTGGTATGCGATTGCCCTGAAAGGATACGAAGAAATGAACCAGTTGGCTGGCGAGGCAGAAGAAGCTGCCTGGGCGCGTACCACCGCCGACAAGCTGCGTAAAGAGTTTCACCGTACGTTCTGGAACGGAAAATACTACGTCTCTCCGGGTTATCAGGGCAAACCCGATGACCGTGCGCAGGCACTGGCCGTCGTATCCGGAGTCTTGCCCAAAGAACTGTATCCGGTGATTCGTCCTTTCTTTTCCACCTGGTATCATGCCAGTCCGTACATGGAGAAATATGTGCTCGAAGCTCTTTGCACGATGGGGTATTATCAGGACGCCCTGAACCGCATGAAGTTGCGTTATAGCGCCATGATAGAAAGTCCGCTGACCACACTTTGGGAAGGCTGGGGCATCGGCAGTGAAGGTTTCGGAGGCGGTACCTACAATCACGCTTGGAGCGGCGGTCCGCTGACCATTCTTTCACAATACATCGCCGGCATTGAAACGCTGGAACCAGCTTTCCGTACATTCCGTGTGGCACCTCATCCGGCACATTTGAACTTCATCCGTACCCAGGTGCCGTTGTCGGGCGGTCGTCGCATCGTGTTTGAAATGGACAAGTCGGCTCACGGTGGAACCATGTACCTGCGGGTACCGGAAGGAACTTCCGCACAGGTAGTGCTTCCTGCCGAATTCCAGCGCTGGAGTGTGAACGGCGAACTGAAAAACGAACGTCAGCTGACGCTGGCTGCCGGAGAATGGCATTTTGAAATGAGCGAGAAATAGTATTCTTTAGTCCTTGTGTGAAGGACATCCGTTGCACCCACTACATCCGCATCCACATCCGTTTGATTTCCCTTTTCGGCGGATGAGGGTGTGGAAGAAGTGCCTGCCGGCCCAGAGAAGGCAGCAGACTACAATGATATATACGAGAACGTTTTGAATATCCATATTACGAATAGTTTTAGATGAATAAACTTCCTATCTGATAGACTCCGAATGCTACAAGCCAGGCTAATATGGTGGTGTAGGTCGCGGCAAAGATGGCCCATTTCCATCCACCTGATTCCTGCTTGATGGCAGCTAAGGTGGCAATACACGGGAAGTAAATCAGTACGAACAACATGTATCCGTAGGCTACGAGCGGTGTGATGGGGATACGTTCGGAAAGGTCGACGGTATCCACATCGTCTTCGTTGGTGTAGAGTACTCCCAAGGTACTTACCACAAGTTCTTTGGCTCCGATTCCCGACAGGATACCGATACCCATCTTCCAGTCGAATCCCAACGGCTCGATGGCTGGTTCAATGGCTTTTCCCAACTGGCCGATATAGGAATTTTCCTGCTGTTCGGCAGTGGTTTCGTACGCTTCGTGGTTAGGATAATATCCCAGGAACCAGATGATAATGGAGGCTACCATGATGATTCCGCCCATCTTTTTGAGGTATTGCTTTCCTTTTTCCCATGTGTGGCGCAGTACGACTTTGGCGGTCGGCATACGGTAGGGAGGAAGTTCCATCACGAAGGGGCTGTCATCGCCTTTCACCAGGAACTTGGTGAAGATGCGGGCCATGAGTACGGCCAGCAGGATGCCGATGGCATAGATGGACAACAGAATCAGACTGGCTTTGCCGGGGAAGAATGCGCCGATCATGACCAGGTAGATGGGAAGGCGGGCACTGCACGACATGAGCGGGTTCACTAACATGGTGACCAGTCGTGCCTTGCGGCTCTCGATGATACGTGATGACATGATGGCAGGTACATTACATCCGAATCCCATGATGAGCGGGATGAACGATTTCCCGTGAAGTCCCATTTTATGCATGATTTTATCCATGATAAAGGCCGCACGTGCCATATAGCCGGAATCTTCCATAAAGGAGATGAAAAAGTAGAGCAGCAGGATGTTCGGCAGGAAGACAATCACGCCTCCTACGCCGCCAATGATTCCGTCGATAATCAGGTCTTTCAGCGGGCCCGGACTCAGGAAGGTCTCTGTTCCCTGTGCAATAAGTCCCACGAGCCATTCAATGGCTTGTTGCGGGTATTCTCCCAACACAAAGGTACCTTCGAACATGATATACAGGAAGATGAAGAAAATGGGAAATCCCCAGAAACGGTTGGTCACGATGCTGTCTACCACTCGTGTAAACGCTTCCGTGTCATGATTATTTTGGGTGAAGGTTTCCTTCAAGGCTCCTGAGATAAAGCCATATTTGGCGTCGGCGATGCATTGTTCGCTGTCGTCGTTGCCCAGCTCACGCAGGCGTGTCGCTTCGTTGTCTCTGATAGCTAGGATTTCTGCTCCGTTGGGCAGGGGAGCGATGACGCGTGTCTCTATATCCTTGTCGTTTTCCAGCAACTTGATGGCCAGAAAACGGGTAGAGTATTTGTGGCGGATATTTTCGTTTTTACTGATTTCCCTTTTTACGTTGTTGATGCTCCGTTCAATTTCCGGTCCGTGGTTGATGTGGATGTGGCGGATAAAACCTTTGGCGGTGAAGTTGTCTTCTTCGCCTGCCCCTTCATACTTATGTCCGGGCACATAGGCATCGTGCCATTCGCGGAAGTCGCGGAGAATTTCGTTCTTGATTTCTTCTTTCTGCCCCATGAAGTCGGCTCCTTCATACAAGCCGATGATGACGTGGAACAGGTTGTCAATGCCTTCACCCGTACGGCTTATCGTCGGCACCATGGGTACTCCCAACAATTCGCTCAACTTGTGGTAGTTCAGTTTGTTGCCGCTGTGCTGCAGGGCATCGTACATATTCAGTGCCACTACCATGCGTACGTTCATGTCAATAAGCTGAGTAGTGAGGTAGAGATTACGTTCCAGATTGCCTGCGTCCACTACGTTGATAATCACATCGGGTGTTTCCTCGATGATGTGTTTACGTACATAGAGCTCTTCCGGACTGTAGGCCGAAAGGGAGTAAGTACCCGGCAAGTCTACCAGGCGGAAATGATAACCTTGAAAATCAAAGAAACCCTCTTTGGCATCTACGGTCACACCGCTGTAGTTGCCCACGTGTTCGTGTCCACCTGAAGCGACGTTGAAAAGTGAGGTTTTCCCGCAGTTCGGATTTCCCACCAATGCCACATTGATGGTACGTCGTTTTCCCTGAGCAATGTTTTTCATTACCTCATCGCTTACGGGGATACCCTGCGAAATAGGTTCATGGTAAGTATCTGTGGCGGCTGTACGTCGTGCTTCTTCTTCGCTGACGATTTCAATCATATCGGCTTCCTGTCGGCGGAGGGATACTTCGTAACCCATTATTTTGTATTTGATGGGGTCTTTGAGCGGTGCATTGAGTACCACTTCCACTGTTTTTCCCTTAATGAACCCCATTTCAATGATGCGACGGCGGAATCCTCCGTGTCCGAGGACTTTGATGATGACGCCTTTTTCGCCAGTTTTCAATTCAGAGAGTTTCATGTTTTATTCACTGTTTTAATTCGATGCAAAGATAGGGCATTGCATCTTTTTCTGCAAACTATTTAGAATGTTTTTAAATTACGACATCTGTATGGGGCTTTTTCATTTTTTATCTCTAAGTTTGTACTATGTTTATAAGGAAAGTCAGTCAGTTTATAGAAGAAAAGCACTTGTTGGGCTCTGGCAACAAAGTGCTGGTGGCATTGAGCGGCGGGGCCGACTCGGTGGCTCTGTTGCGAGTGCTTCTGCGTTTGGGTTATGTATGTGAGGCGGCTCATTGCAATTTCCATCTTCGGGGAGAAGAGTCGGTGCGCGATGAGCGTTTTGTGCGGGCATTGGCTGAAAGCTTAGGAGTGCCTTTGCATGTGATTCATTTTGATACAAACGCTTATGCAGCTTCTCATAATGTATCGGTCGAGATGGCGGCCCGTGAGTTGCGTTATGACTGGTTCGCAAAATTGCGGCAGGAATGCGGAGCAAAGGTAGTGGCTGTAGCACATCACCGTGATGATAGTGTGGAAACTTTTCTGCTCAACCTGGTGCGAGGAACAGGCATCAATGGCTTGCAAGGCATCCGCCCGGTGAATGGAGAGGTAGTGCGCCCGTTACTGTGTGTAAGTCGTGCGGAGATTTTGGACTATCTTTCTTCGTTGGGACAGGATTATGTGACAGACAGCACTAACCTGCAGGATGAGTTTGTGCGCAACAAGCTTCGTCTGAATGTGATTCCGATGCTGGAAACCATCAATCCGTCAGTGAGTGATACGATTGTGGAAACCGCACGCAGGTTGGCTGATGTGGCGCAAGTGTATCAGGAGGCCATACAAGCAGCCAGGAAACGGGTAATGCCTGATGGAGAAACTATTAATATTCCTACCTTGTGCAGGGAGCCGGGCGCACAGAATCTGCTTTTTGAACTGCTATACCCCTTGGGTTTCAATGCGGCACAGGTAAGTGATGTGTTTCGTGCGTTGCATGGAGAATCAGGGCGGATGTTTCACAGCCGCGAATGGACGTTACTGATAGATCGTGATCGGTTGATACGTCGTCCGTCAGGTGAAGTAGAACCTCAGCCCGAATTGTGTGTGGAGAGAATGGAAGTGGATACCGATTTTTTAGTACCCCATACTAATGAGGAAGCGTATATCGATGCGTCAATGGTACATGGGGAATTGACTTTACGCAAGTGGCAGTCGGGCGACAAATTTATTCCATTTGGAATGAAAGGCTTTAAATCGGTACGTAATTATTTGCGTGACAAAAAGTTTTCCCGTTTTGAGAAAGAGCGTCAGTGGGTGGTGTGTGATGGCGACCGCATCGTGTGGCTCGTCAATGAACGGGTAGATAATCGTTTCAGAGTGATGCCAGAGACGCGGTTGGTCATAAAAATGAAGGTAAAGTTTGTGTAATTGCATAATCTGCAGATTTTTGTATTAAAAGATGCAAAAAAAGAGAGGGTAAAGTTATCACATTGAGGGAATTGTATTTACTTTGAATACGTTTAATTTAAATTATAGTCAGAATTATGAACGAATTAATTGCAAAAATCAAAGAATTGAATGCTGCTTTGGTTGCAGATGCTGAATTGCAGGCTGAAAAAGGAAACAAAGCTGCAGGAACTCGTGCCCGTAAGGCATCCTTGGAGTTGGAAAAAGTTTTGAAAGAATTTAGAAAAGTATCTCTGGAAGAGTCAAAAAAATAAATAGTTTCAAGACGGACTCATGTCTGAGGGAGAGAGGTTATAGCCGGTGCGGTTAAGATGCACGCTATAATCTCTCTTTTGTTTTTTTATCACACGGCGGGGTGCTTATTAAAGGGGAACTTCGTACATTTGTGTGGACTTGTACGAACGTGTTTATGAAGAGATTTCGGAAGATTGGACTGGTGTGTGTGATGTGTGCCGTGTGTGGTATGCTGTGGCTTTCGTGCAAACGTCCGGTACATCAGAGGATGTATGCACACGTGGATTCATTGAACCGCGTGGCGTATGAGGCCCGTTACAAGGATCTTTCTTTATCTTCTAAGGCAGCTGCGGAAGCCTGGAAATTGTCCGACGGCTATGCGTCGGGCAGGGCAGAGGCATTGAACAACATGGGGTTTTGTGCATTCATGCGGATGGACTTCGAGCATGCAGCCCGTTTGTTCCGAAAGGCTTCAGAAACCAGTAACAACGAGATTGAGCGTCTGGTGGCCGATGTCGGGATGATGAAAATCTGTCAGCGTACTTCCATGAACAAGGAGTTCTACGATTATCATAACAGTGCATTGCAACGCATCCGGCGTCTTAATGAGGATCGTTCTTCGCTTGAAAAGAACGGTTTGGAAGGTCGGTTGAGTTATGCGCTTTCGGAGTTTTATATTGTTTCGGGAATTTATTATTATTATTTGCAGCAGGACAAGGAGTCCATGCAGGCTATCAATGCCGTGCCGGAAGAGGCTTTGAAAAACGACACGGCCCAATGGCTGTACTATGCGTATATGCGCGGGTCGGGTGGTATGTACGAGGCGCCTACACGTGAAGAAGTGACCATTGGAGAATTTGGCTATCTGGTGCAGTGTCTGCAGGTGGCCCAACTCAGGGGATATACTTATTTCGAGGCCAATGCGCTTCAGGCTATGGCTGAGTTGTTAGTGTTCCGAAGCAACCGTCTGTTGCTGAGCGAGAAGAGGGCGGGTATGCTCCGCCTGGTCAATCCGGATAACTTGCCGGTGGACAGTCTGCCGCTGGTCTTTGCCAAAGATGCGTTGGGCTTGTTTAAGCGTTATGGTGACTGGTATCAGATTTCGGGCACTTATCGTACCATTGCAACATTCTATAATTATACGGGACAGCCCGAAAAGGCTTTGGTCAATTTGAAGAGAGCTTTGAATTATGTTAATCTGCATCACGAGAAATATTATCATTGCAAGGATTCGCTCGACCGTTTGCAGGCCTATTTGCCGGGAGACGGTACTTCCATCGAATTGAAATGGATTAATGACGAGGGCATCAATACGGTACCCGAATGGATAGCCCGGTTGCGGGAACAGCTGAGTCGTACGTATTCTGCCATGGGATGCAAGGCGGAATCGGATTATAACCGCAATGTGTACCTGGATATTCTGGACTACACCCGGCAGGATAAGGAATTGGAAAGCCGTTTCCTGGCATTGGAAAAGGAGACCGGACAGCTGAATGTGCTGCTGTGGCTTGTGGCGGCGGGTTTTCTGGTGCTGGTCGTATTGTTTGTCTGGCTGAACCGTTCCTGGAGGGTGAAGAATACGATGTATCTCACGGAACTCAAACGCATTTTAGGACTTTGTCAACAGATTACGGGAGCGGTACCTGTTTCGGCAACCAGCCGGGAAGAGGTGGCCGATGCCGTAGTGAAGGTGATGAAACCGGAGCTGTCGGAATTGTTTGGGGTGCGTGACGTGTGCATTACATTCTGCGATGAGGAAGAGACGGAAGAAGAAACCGGGGAATTGCATGAGGGCCCTTCGTTGGTGTACGACCTTCAATTACCCGACAGGGAGGTGATTGTAGGAAAACTGTGGATGTGGTTTGCAGTTCCTGTGCGGAAGGAGGAGCAGACACTTATCCGATTGCTATTACCTTACCTGGCCTGGACGCTGGAACATGGCATGAACCTGGTTTCGTTAGGTGAGGAACAGCAGAGACTGGAAAAAGAACAGTACGTCCACGAGCTTCACCTGATGGAGAACAAGCGTCAGAATGAAGTGAAAAAGGCGTGTTTGTCGATTGTGACAGGAATCGTACCTTATATTGACCGTATGGTAAACGAGGTACGGAAGCTCCGTACACTTCCGGCAGCGAATGCAGAAGTTATACAGCAGGGGAAGTTAGGCTATATCGATGAGCTGGTGACCAAAATAAATGAATACAACGATATCCTGGCTTTATGGATTAAGATGCGGCAGGGTACGCTAAGTCTGAACATTGAAAACTTTGAGTTGCAGGAGTTGTTTGCAATGATTGCCAAGGGGCGTCGTTCGTTCGAACTGAAAAAACAGACACTGACCGTGGGAGAAACGACGGCCTGTGTGAAAGCAGATAAAGCATTGACACTCTTTATGATGAATACGCTGGTGGAAAATGCCCGTAAATATACGCAGGAAGGTGGAAAAGTGAGCCTTTCCGCAGAAGAAACACCCGACTATGTGGAGATTGCCGTGGAAGATAACGGACCGGGTCTTTCGGAAAAGGACCGTATGTGTATCCTGGGAGAGAAAGTGTACGATTCTGGAGCCATCGGTATGGATACTGCCACGGATACGGCAGAGTTGCAACGACAGAAGGGGCATGGTTTCGGACTGATGAATTGTAAGGGAATTATTGAAAAGTACCGGAAGACGAACAGCTTGTTTGCGGTTTGCCGGTTCGACATACAAAGTACGCCAGGAAAAGGCAGTCGCTTCTCTTTCCGTTTGCCCAAAGGAGCGCGGCGGATGGTCGGACTTTTGTGGATAGGTTTGTGCCTGTTGCTGGGAATGGCCTGTTCTTCTAAACCGGAGTCTGCCACGCATACGGTCAACAATGAAAAGGTGGCTCCGTATGACAGTTTGCTGGCCATTGCCAATGACTATGCCAATTGGGTGTATGAGTGCAATGTGAACGGCGACCATGCTACAGCGCTGGTATTAGCTGACAGTGTATTGTATTATATGAATGCCCATTATCTTCGTTATTCGGGAAAAAGCGGTCCGTTGCTTCGGCTGGAGAGTGAAGGAGAGGGGGCTGAGTTGACTTGGCTGGCCCAGTCGTTCGATACGGATTATTTTATTTTGCTGGATGTGCGTAATGAGGCAGCTGTGGCTTCATTGGCCGTAAAAGATTTCCGGAAATATCGCTATAATAATGCGGCTTACGCGGCTCTTTACAAACGTTTGAGCAAGGATAATTCTTTGGAGGAGTATTGCTTACAGATGCAGCGCTCGGCCAGCAACAAGCGTATTGCCTTGTCTTTGTTCGTGTTGCTGGTTTGCGGATGCCTGGTAGCCTATTATGCACTTTATCTTCGTCATCGTTTGCATTATCGTTACAACATGGAGCAGGTATTTGTGGTGAACCGTACCATCTTTTCGGCTGCCTCTTGTACGGAAGGACTCGGTGATGAGGTGCTGGACCGGATTGTCCGTAGCATGTTTAACGAGTTGAACGAGATGCTGCTGCTGGAGAATCTGGCATTGGCTGTGTATGACGAGGAAACCACTCACCTGAAAACGGCATGTTTTGCCACGGAAGAGAATGAGGAAGAATTGCATGAACGTCTTCAGCGGTGTTACGATTCGGGGCAGATGCAGTGGAGCGGTGTCATGAAATGGAGTTTCCTGCCTTTGTGGGTAGAAACAGGAGGCGACAAACATTGCGTGGGAGTATTGGCTTTGAAGCTGGCACGTGCCTATAGTCGGGAAGAAGACCGTTTGCTGGTTGAAATGGTATGTAACTATCTGGCGGTTATTTTGTATAATGCCATTGTACAGGTGAACCGGAAGTTTCATGACATTGAACTGGCTCAGGATGAGGCCCGTCGTTCACTCTTTGAGGAGAATCAACTGCATGTGCAGAATATGGTGCTCGACAACTGCCTTTCTACCATCAAGCATGAAACAATCTATTATCCGAGCCGAATCAAGCAAGTGGCCGATAAATTAAACGGTGAGGTTACGGCCGCACAACGGACGGAGTTGTTGGAGAATATGTCGGAACTGGTGGGGTATTACAAGGATATATTTACGCTCCTCAGTTCGTGTGCTTCGCGTCAGCTGGAGGAGGTTACTTTCCGTCGTACGGAAGTGGGGGTAGCCGAGCTGGCAGAGGGTGCGGAGAAATATTTGCGCAAGGTGATGCGCAAGCGTAATTTTACGCTGGAATGGCAGATGGATGTACCTTCACTATGGGTAACGGGCGACCGGGTTTTGTTGCTTTTCCTGCTCGAAAATCTGATTGATGAGGCAGTGCGTTATGAGGTTTCCGGAATCTTGCGCTTGGTAGCGAAAGCTGAAAACGGTTTTGTGCGCGTGGATTTCATTGATATGCGACGGACTTACTCTCAAGAGGAACTGAATGCCTTGTTTTATCCCGACAGAGAGCGGATGTGTCCCTCGGGTGACGGACAACGGCTGGCGGGCACAGAGTACTTGGTGTGCAAGCAGGTTATCCGTGACCATGACGAGTATGGCGGGCGAAGAGGCTGCCGTATCAATGCCAATCCTTGGCAGGGAGAAGGAGGAAAGGGATTCAGTGTGTGGTTTACCTTGCCGTTTAGACAAAAGAAATAACGAATTAGAATGAACATAAAATCAAGACAAAATGGAGAAGTTTAAGGTTGTCATAGTAGAAGATGTCAAACTGGAATTAAAGGGAACGGAAGAAATTTTCCGTCACGAAATACCGAATGCGGAGGTCATTGGTACGGCCATGACCGAGGAAGAGTTCTGGAAATTGATGGAGACATGTACGCCCGATATGGTGTTGCTTGACTTGGGGTTGGGAGGTTCTACCACCATTGGCGTGGAGATTTGCGCCCGTCTTCATCGGGAACGTCCGGAGCTGAAGGTGCTTATTTTCACCGGAGAAATTCTGAACGAGAAACTTTGGGTGGATGCGCTTCGGGCTGGGGCAGTAGGCATCATCTTGAAGACCGGTGAACTGTTGACTGCGACCGATGTGCAGGCCGTCATGGATGGAAAGAAGATGGTATTTAACGAGCCGATACTGGAAAAGATTGTAGCCCGTTTCATGCAGACGGTGGAAGTGGAACAGCGTCGTCAGGAGGCAATTATCGATTATGACATTGACGAGTACGACGAACGACTTCTCCGTCATCTGGCACTGGGCTATACCAAAGAAATGATAACCAACCTTAAAGGTATGCCTTTTGGTGTAAAATCGATTGAGAAAAGGCAGAATGAACTTGTAAACCGGTTGTTCCGCTCTGATGAACGGACTGGAGTCAATGCCTGTCGCCTGGTAACACGTGCGTTTGAGCTGCGCATACTTGACATCGACAATCTGGAACCCGATGAAGAATAAATTCAATCTGCATCCGGCCACCTGCTTCCTGTTGCTGTTTTTGCTGGCTGCCTTGTTGTCATGGACCGGCAGTATTTATGAGTGGGAAGGTGTACGCAGTCTTTTGAGTGACGAAGGACTGCGATGGCTCTTGCGTACGCTTTTAGATGATTATATTCTTTCTCCCGTATTTCAGGCCGTGGTGTGTCTTTTCTTTGGAGGAGGCCTATTTCTCCATTCCGGATTGGGTGATGCCTGTCACAGGATGGTGTCGGGCACCCGAAAATTTTCCCGAAAGGAGAAACGTGGAATGGGACTGGCTGCCGTCACTTTTTTAGTGTACGTCGGACTGTGTGTCTTGCTGGCTTTTGGTCCTTGGAATACGGTGCGTAGTGCCATCGGTACGTTGTCTGATTCTCCGTTGGCCGATGGATTCTGGGGAGTGTGTTCGTTAGGGGTAGCTCTGCCTTCTATCGTGTATGGTTTTGCTTCTGATTCCTATCTAGACGATTCGGATGTAGTAGAAGGAATGGCTTATCTTTACAAGAACCGGGCTACGTACTTTGTCGTGCTTCTTTTCATTACGCTTTTTTTCTCTTCGCTGGAGTTCAGCGGGCTGACAGATTATGCTGGATTGCCGGATGAAGTATGTCGCGGTGCTTATCTGCTTTGCTGTGTGCTTTTTCTTTTGTAAAAAATAGGGCTGTTTCCTCTGAAACGATTATCTTTGCCCACGTTATTTTCAACAAAAACCGGAATAAACGTATAAAATGAAAAAAATTGTATTATTTGCAGCAGCCGGACTGATGTCTTTGGCTGCTTGTCAGGAAAAAGCAGGCTATATCATTAAGGGTACAGCCGAAGGTGTGGCCGATGGCGATACCGTATTCTTGCAGAAACAGACAGAAGAAGGTTTTGAAGCACTGGATTCTGTAGTTGTAAAAAACGGTACTTTTGAGTTTAAGGGAACTCCCGATTCAGTGGCTGTATCTCGTTTTGTAACTTACATGAAGGGAGATGCCCGTATGGCTGCCATGGTGTTTGTAGAAAAAGGAAACATTCAGGTAAATCTGAGCCCGATGGAAAGCCGTATTTCAGGAACACCCAACAACGATACTTATCAGAAATTCATGGATGAATACCAGAAGATTGGTAAGGAAATGAATGACATGTATCAGAAGATTAAGGGTGATACCTTGCTGACTGAAGTTCAGCGTGATTCACTGATGGAAGTACTCGACAAGAAAGAGACAGAAGGTATGGACAGTATTTATCAGCTCGTGTCTGAGAATATTGCTAGTGCCGCAGGGGTACACTTGCTGACCATGTTCGGTTCTTCTTTTGAAGTAGAAAAAGTACAGCCTTTGCTGGAAAAAGTTCCGGCTGCTTTTGCTGAAAATGAAGAGGTAAAGGCTTTGAAGGAACATGTAGAGACAGTGGCTAAGACAGCTGTAGGAAAGAAATTTATCGATTTTACGCTGAATACGCCAGAAGGCAAACCGGTGAAATTGTCTGACTTCATTGCTGCCAACAACTATACACTGATTGATTTCTGGGCCAGCTGGTGCGGACCTTGCCGCATGGAAATGCCGAATGTAGTAGCTGCTTATGCAAAATATAAGGCAAAAGGCTTCGGCATTGTAGGTGTATCTTTGGATAACGATGTAGAAAGCTGGAAGAAGGCAATCAAAGATTTGAACATCACTTGGCCGCAGATGTCTGACCTGAAAGGTTGGCAGTGTGAAGGTGCGGCTTTGTATGGCGTGCGTGCCATCCCGGCTACTTTGCTGGTTTCAAAAGACGGTACAATCGTAGCCCGTGACTTGCGTGGTGAGGACTTGGAAGCAAAACTTGCAGAACTGATGAAATAATCAGTTTCTTTAAAGTAAGAACTTATTATAAAAGAAACGCGGACCTTTTTACAGAGAGGCTCGCGTTTTTTATGGGTATGTGAAGTAAGTTCTTTATACTTCCATCATTTTCTTCAATTTTCCTGAGAGCAGGAAAAGGATAACGGCAGCTGATCCGCTCATGAACACGAAAAGCATGAAGAAGTCGAACAGATTTTCAATGGGATAGCCCATGAAACTTTTGCTTACCCCATGTTCCGGATAGTAACCGCTCAGCAGACCAGCAAACTTGTTGGCAGCCGAGGTACTCAGGTACCATACACCCATCAGCAATGAAGAAAAACGGGCTGGTGACAGTTTGTACACCAATGAAAGTCCGATAGGGGCCAGACAGAGTTCGCCCATGGTGTGAATCAGATAAAGACCGGTGAGCCATACCATGCTGACTTTCACACCCGGCTCAATATCTTTCACTCCGAAGGCAATAAACAGATAGCCTAACGCTAACAATCCCAGTCCGATGGCTTGCTTGCGGGGAGAACTTGGCTCAATGCCTCTTTTACCCAAGAATGACCATACTGCTGCAAAGATTGGGGCCAGTGTCACAATCATAATAGGGTTGAACGATTGGAAGTAGGCAGCTGGCATTTCCCATCCTCCGATGTGGCGGTCGGTCTGTTCGTCGGCAAAGAAGGTGAGTGAAGCACCGGCCTGTTCGTAGGCTGCCCAGAAGAAGATAACGAAAAATGCAATGATGTAAATCACTCCGATACGCAACTTTTCATGTCGGTTCAGTGAGTGATCAGTAATGATAATCACCGGCATGACGACGGTAGTGGCGTAAATCAGTGAACCAATCCAATCGGCATCGGCAAACAGGTGCGCGCTGTCTGCATTCCAGTTGATGGAGAAAAGCAAGGTAAGCAGGAGGGTGCTTCCGAGCATCAGAAGGGTGCGCGAAGTGGACTTCTGCGAAGAAGTTTCTGATTGCTGTGCGGTTGATGCGCTTCTTTGTGGGGCAACACCTACTGGATTGCCATCGGGGTCGCATATGTATTTGTTCTTGAAAATCTGGAATGCGGTTGCTCCCAGTATCATGCCGATGCAGGCAGCTAAGAATCCCCATTTGAAGTCCTCCGGATGTCCGGTGTTTCCTACGAGTCCGCATACCAGCGGGGCGAGGGTAGAGCCTACGTTCACTCCCATATAGAAGATGGTGAAGGCCGAGTCCTTGCGGTTGTCATCGGGTGTATAGAGCCGTCCCACCATGGTCGAGATATTGGGTTTGAAAAAACCGTTTCCTAAAATCAGCAGTCCCAGTCCGCAAAACATCAGGTATTTGGCCAATGCTACCTCCTGAAAATAGCAGGCACTGAGGAATAGAAGGAACTGACCGAGTGCCATGGTCAGTGCGCCAACCACGATGGATCGCCGGTTGCCCCAGTAGCGGTCGGCAATGTATCCGCCGATGAGCGGGGTGAGATACACCAGCCCCGTGTAACTGCCATACACTTGTGAAGCCATTTCCTTGTCGAAAAGCAACGCCTGTACCATGTAAAGCATGAACAGCGCGCGCATGCCGTAGTAACTGAACCGTTCCCACATCTCAGTTACGAAGAGTAAATAAAGTCCTTTTGGATGCCCTTTTGTTTGATTCATTCTGTTTTTATTGATAAAATGTTAGTAAATTGATTGTTTTTGCAAAAATAGAAAATCATTCTTATCCCTGCAAATGAAAAAGCCATCTCAGAGGGTGAGATGGCTTTCAAGTATAACGTAATTGTATGGATTTATCAGTGAATCGTAACCTGATCCAGTTGCTGGTAAGTGGCAGTGATGCGTTCCATGAATTCGGAAGTAGGAGCTACTGCCATAAGTTGCAGCATCAGGTCGTTTACATCAGCTTTGCTGTCAAGCTTGAGTGCGCGTGTCAGGTCGTCGAGTGACTCTTCATAGCGTTCAGTTTCAAAATAGAGTTGTGCGCGTGATTTGTAGTTTTCCACATCCTCCGGATTCAGACGAATTGCTTCATTCAGGTCTGCTTCGGCACGTTCCCACATTTTCAGATTGCTTAGCAGCACGCCTCTAGAATAGTGTGCAAATGAACGGTATTCTGTATCGGCTTCTGGAATAAGTTCCAGACTGGAGTTCAATGCCTGCAGTGCCAGTTTGGTATCATTGCAGAAGTTGCAGATAAGTGCCATGTAGCAATGTGCATATCCGTTGTCAGGGTGCTCATTGATTTCTGCATTCAAATAAGTATAAGCCGCTTCAGGGTTTCCTTCATTGAGAGCTTCTACTCCTTTTACATAGTTTTCGCTTTCAGGGCGTTGAATATTTTCTCCATACATTTGTATAGTAGAAATAAAACAGCAAATCAGAATTGCTGAGAGTGTTTTCATGGTGGCTTTCATAGAGTCTAGTTTTATTAACGGGCGCAAATCTATAAACTTTTTGTTATTCTGCAAAGATTTTGTAGAAAATATTACAATGAGATGAAGGTAATCCGTAAAAACTTCCCTATATTTGCAGTGTAGAAAAATCAGAATATTTTAAAAGGTATATTGAATAAGTATAGATTCTAATTAAATAATATAATAAACCTAATTTATTTGCTAACCATGAAGTCACTTAATGAAATTATTGCACAATTTCCGGAGGTTGGAAAGGTAGGGGAAATAATTCCTTTGACAGCCGGTTTGATTAATCAGACTTATAAAGTTCAGACAGAAGATCCGCAGGCTTGCGATTACATATTGCAGTGTGTCAATCATCAGGTTTTCAAGGATGTGGAACTTCTTCAACACAACATTGAATGTGTGACTCGTCATATTCGCGAGAAACTGAAAAAGGCTCATGAAACGGATATAGACCGCAAAGTCCTCCGCTTTGTACCGACTGCCGAAGGAAAAACATATTATTTTGATGGCGAACGCTACTGGCGTGTGTGTGTGTTCATTCCGGAATCACAAACACTGGAAGCGGTAACTCCCGAATCTTCTTATCTGGTAGGTGTGAAATTTGGTGAGTTTGAAGCCATGTTGGCCGACCTGCCTGAAAAGTTAGGGGAAACCATTCCCGATTTCCATAATATGGAATTCCGTATGCAGCAGTTGCGTGAAGCTGTGGCGCAGAATGCAGCCGGACGTATGGAGAAGGTACAGTCACTGGTAGATGATATTGAGAAAGATGCAGATGAAATGTGTGCTGCAGAACGTCTGTATCGGGAAGGAAAACTTCCGAAACGTATCTGCCATTGTGATACGAAGGTATCCAACATGTTGTTTGATAAAGATGGAAACGTATTGTGCGTAATCGATTTGGATACGACCATGCCAAGTTTCGTCTTCTCTGATTTCGGTGATTTCCTTCGTTCTGCCGGAAATACGGCTCCTGAAGATGAACCTGACTTGAACAAGATTCATTTCAACATGGATATTTTCCGTGCCTTTGCCAAGGGATACATCGAATCGGCCAAGAGTTTCCTTACTCCGCTGGAGATAGAAATGCTGCCATACGCTGTGATGTTGTTCCCATATATGCAGGCAGTACGTTTCCTGGCTGACTATATCAACGGGGATACATATTATCAGATAAAATATGCCGAACACAACTATGTGCGTACACTGGCACAGTATAAGCTGTATCAGGAAGCACGTCGTGCAGTTCCTGAAATGAAGGAATATATTTCTTCCCTGCTGTAAGCAGATTTTAAAAGGATATGAGAATAGGGACCGTCTTTATGTAAAACAAGGCGGTTCCTATTCTTTTTTATAGATACCAAATCGTTTCAATTGTGTATATAAGTATTTTAATCTGATTAAGATTGTGAAGGTATAATAAAAATAGTATTTTTACCGTTTAATAGTTTAATCGATGTGTTCAAAGAACAACAAGTAACGCAATGAAATAGGATGGAAAAACGTAGGAAAAGAAGAAGTGCAGAAGATGTGGAGAAATCGATTTGGGAGGCAGCCACTACTTTAATACAAAAAGATGGATTCAGTTGTTTGACCGCTACGGGTATAATGCAGGAAGCTGAAATAGAGCCTGTACAGTTTTATAGGAGATACAAGGATCTTGATGCATTTATTGATGAGTATGTTAAGAAATTTGATTATTGGTTTAGTGATGTGATTAAAGTTGCTGATCTAGGTAAGAATGGTCAGGAATATTATGAGAACATTCTATGTAATCTTTTCAATTCTTTATGGGATAATAAAATCATGCAAGAGTTGTTAAGATGGGAAATAGCAACGGATAATGAAATAAGTCACCGTACAGCCCAGTTAAGAGAATTGCATACTCTTCCTTTGTGTAAGAAATTTGCAAATCTGTTCTCGGATTCAGATACAGACATTGTAGCTATCTCAGCCTTGATAGTTGGAGGAGTTTACTATATGACACTTCATGACAGACTATCAGAGTTTAGCGGAATTAATCTTGGTAAAGAGCCGGATAAAGAAAGGATTTTAAAGGCTATTAAACATCTTTCCAGTTTATTGTTTCATGATCAATCCAAGTCTTCCGTTGTAAGTATTGCAATCGCGATGAAAAGGGATTCTGTCTCATCCGAAAAAATTTCCGAATATACAGGGATTCCTTTACAAATTGTTGAGGAACTTTGAAAATTCAGGCGGAAAATAATTACTTTAAAGAGAGTCTTGGATGGTAAAAAGTACCTTTGGGGAAGAGGCGTTTTGGATGTGATACTTTTGTTTTTTAGTCTATGTCGGGTTGGAATAATCTCTAAATAGAAATAAATTGTGCTATGATTTTTTACTTAAGATGTTGATTATTAATTGTATACTGACGTGTGATTGCCTCGCGAAATTTTAATTTTGCGAAATCTTCTTTATATTATATTTGAAATATCGAACTTAAATGATGGCTTAAGTGTAAATTCTCGAAAATTACGTAAAGGACAACTATTACGATATATAAATACAATATTGATTGTATATATTTGTGCCGTTTTCTTTTTCTTCGTAGGAAGAAGAGGCATGAAAGTAAGTTTAAAATTCTAAATTAGAAAATTATGAAGAAAAAAGTCGTAATGGTTTGTATGCTGATGACAAGCATCTGTAGTTTGTATGCTCAAAATGTGACATTGGCTCCTGAAATGGGTATTTCTGCTGTACAGAGATACGGATGGGGACAAGAATGGAGACCTTCTGCAAAAATTGGTGTTTCTGTAGATTTTAATTTGACCAATCATTTTGGTATAGAATCGGGATTGTTCTATACATTTAGAGGCTATTCTATTTCCAATGGAGGAACTTATAGCAATGGAAAGTTTACATGGACGGAAAATGTGTCACAGACAAGACATTTTTTACAAATTCCAGTGCTGGCTCAATTTAGATGGACTTTGAATAAGAATACGAAAATGTTTTTTGGCGTAGGACCTTATGTTGCTTTCTGTTTGAAAAACCGCTTTGATAGTAATCCTTATTACATGAATGGAGCTTATCCAGGGAAATATGAACAGTATTACGATGGTTTTATGTATGGAGAGGATGCAATGGGCAATTCCAATCTTTTTCTTTATGAAGAGGCTCGAAACTTTGATTGGGGAGTATCTTCAAATATAGGCATAGAAACTAATCATTGGTATGCGAAGCTACAATATGATCTTTCGCTGGGTAAGGAAGGTAAAAATGACGTAATTGGGGCCAACTATCACACTCTAACTCTTTCTGTGGGATATAAATTTGGTTTATGATTTGATTCAATTCAGTATTTGTATTCCTGATTACGAGAAAGAAGAGATTGTCTCAAATATATGTGAAAATTAATCTAATTCCTCTTTTTCAAACCTCTTTTGAACTTAGGTAAAAACGATCCTACGTTTCATTCAAAACGCAAGTGCATTTTAGATAAAACGTCAAAGCGTTTTGGTTGAAACGCACTTGCGTTTAAAAGAAAACGCCCTTGCGTTTGGTAACGAACGCAAGGACGTTTTTTTTTATTCATTTCAGTCAATATTTCCTATGGTAAATTTCTCAGGGTGTTTTCCTTTGAAATCCTTGAAATATAACTTGATTTCCTTCATGTCTTTTTCAATGTCACCCGTGGGCAAGAGGTATTTTCCTGCTGTAATGCACTTCTTTTCATAATCTATTCCAATCAATACAATCGGAATTTTTGCCCCCAAGGCAATGTAATAGAATCCCTTTTTCCAGTCGGGATTAGCCGAACGTGTTCCTTCCGGTGTAATGGCCAGATGGAATGTGTCACTTTTTTCAATGCGTTGCACCAGTTGGTCTACCATAGAAGTACGCTTGTCGCGGTGTACGGGGATACCTCCCATTTTTCGGAATATGATTCCCAACGGGAAGAAGAACCATTCCTTTTTCATCAGAAAACCCGATTCACGCCCTATGGCTGTGATAAACAATTTTCCGATAAACAAGTCCCAGTTGGTGGTATGCGGAGCCGCACAGATGATGCACTTTTTAAAATCGGGTACATTTACTTCTGCTTTCCAGCCCAGCAGTTTGTGGTAGATAAACCGGCAGATAGCTTGTTTCATGTGTGTTATTTCGACAGTTCTTCCAGTTTCTTGAACACGTTGTCTACTTCAGCATTGAAGTCCGCTCTCAGTTTTTTGTAGAACAGTTTCACGCTGCCCGGCTCTGTGTGGCTGATGCGGCTGATGATGTCATTACGCAGGTTGATAATCTGCAGGAATACTTCGCTGTAAGCTTCCCGTTTTTCTGCATTTGCGTTTGCTGATTCCACCAGGCAGAGTCCTGCTGCCAGTTCTGTAATATAATTGACTGTTTTTTTCAATGATCTTCTACTAGCCATAATTCTAAAGTTTTTAGTTAATAAAAAATGATTATGGTGTAAAGATACGATTTCTTTTGGAATATCCATGAAACAGTACCCGATTCTTGTAGATAAAAACATTCCGTACTGCTCCGGCGACCTGTATTGAGTGAAGAATTTGTCACCGGAACGTACGGAATGAAATTAGTAAAGAGAGATCTATAGGTTGTCCTTTATAAAAGGCAAAGTGTTAGTTCGCAAATAGCATGTTGAATTCTTTTTTTATCAAATGTTTCTTGGCTGTTACTGCCGCACTTCTTCCCGGTTCGATACCTTCATTGATGGTGAATTCCATTATTTTGGTAGCTCCTATCAGTTCATCGTCAATTTCGTTGTCGGGCGTTCCTATAGGAAATACTCCAGATGTCGGGTTACTTCCTGATTTAGGAGTAACTGCTATACCTTTGTAAGTAACTCTGACGGTATAGTTTGTGGCAATAGAGGGGTCACAGTTTGCAAACATATTTACCCATACCTGATATGTTCCTTTTTGCATGCAATCTGTTTTGAAGAAAATGTTTTCACTGTTTTTCCAGTCAATGTCGCAGCCTGCATTGGAGTCAATATCCAATCCGATTTTTCCCCATTCAACATCTGGTTCATTTTCATAATCATCACTTTCCAGCCAGTCATTGATAATTTCGTATTCTTTTGAATAATAGGGGAAAGGCTGACCGTAATAAATGACATTTCCGTTGGGTTCTACGACATACAAATCCACGTCTTTTTCATTACTGAAACGCAGGTTGACTTGTAAATCGCCTGTACCGGCTTCTATGTAGTTGGTTTCACTTGTAAATTGAGAGGAAACTTCACCTTGTTTGTTTACTGTGGTAAATACAAGCGTGAAGCTGCTATTCAGATTCTGGCTTAATAATACAAGCACAGTATAGGTGTAGATTCCATTATTTGTGGTGGCACGTCCTTGTACGTTTGCTGGTGCATCTAACTTTACTTTAAGGTATCCGGATTCTCCTTCTACACCGATATTTACATAGTCTAATTCTTCATAGGAATTTAATGTAAGATAGGATGTTCCTCCAGGAAGAGCTGCTTTATCAAAAGTAGCAGTTTGAAGCATGGGAGTGTCTCCTACAGGCATACTTCCTTCTGTGTATTCACTGTTGTCTACATCAATAAACTGGTCTTGCAATGCGCTTTTGCCTGGTTCATCGTCACTTCCGCAGGCATACAGAGCCATGGCACAAAATACAATACTGAATAGTTTGAGAAGTTGTTTCATAGTGTTTTTCATTTTATACGCCTATTCCCCTGATGCGAGTGATAAAATATGCGAACGCAGGGAATATTCCTTGTAGAAAGGAATGTGTTCGCTTTTTGATTTTTTTATTTCCAACTGCAAACGTTTTTGTTGTTTTTCATTTTTCTCAAAAGTAATTGTATTTTTGTTTTAAAACAAATTCAAATAAGTTCAAATTGTTTGTGATTGTTGTGATTTTGAAACTATTTGTGCGAATTTGTGGACTATGCGGGCGAAAAATCTATGATATTTTAGCTGAATATTTTTTACCTTTGCAGCATGGAATAAGGACGTTATGAAACGAATATTGATTTATACAGGTGCAGGCTTGCTGCTGTTATTGCTGTTACTGGCCGGTGGACTATGGATTTTCCGTAACTGTATCTTGAACCGGATGGCAGAAAGAAAGATTACTCAAGTGGAGGAGCGGTACGGACTGGAAGTGCATTATGATGAGTTGCGCTTTGAGGGAACCGGATGTCTTTTCCTGAACGGGCTGTCAGTTGTTCCCGAGGAGAGGGATACATTATTGACACTTCGGTCGGCCACGTTTAATTTAGGCTTCTGGCAATTGCTGAAAGGAAATGTGGAGGTGATGGATGTGGCGTTGGACGGATTGACGGTGGATTTTGTTAAAGAGAACCAGCAGGCTAATTATGATTTCTTGTTCCGAAGCAGATCGAATGGTGAAAAAGAAACGGAACGGGTTCCCGAAAAGGCGGGATATGACAAGCGTGTGCAAACCTTGCTGAATGGAGTGTTCCGTTTGTTGCCTTCTGAGGGGCGTCTCACCCGTCTGCATGTGTGCGAACGGAAGGACAGCGATTCCGTCAGCCTGTATGTACCGGAATTCAATATTGAGAATCACCGGTTCCGTAGCCAGCTTACTTTTGTAGAAGAAGGACATACACAGCATTGGGAAACGGAGGGAGAAATCAATTCCGGTGAGCGCCGTGTGTCGGTCTGCATTCAGGCACCTGAACTGACTGTGCCTTACATTCGCCGCCGTTTGGGAGCGGAAGTGGCCTTCGAACGGTTGTGGTTAAGTTTCACGCAGCAGGAGGAAGATGAGAAAATGGTGTTGCTTGGTCAGACGGAGGTAGACGGACTGAAAGTCTTCCATCGTCGCTTGTCGCCGGAGCGTATTAACCTGAATCATGGGAAGCTGGATTTTCAGTTGAATGTGGAACCGCATGCCCTGGAACTGGACAGTTGTAGTACGATACGTTTCAATGACTTGCAGTTTCATCCCTACCTGCGGGTAGAACCGCCCAGCCACCTTATGGCTTCCATACATCAACCCCAGTTTCCGGCTAAGGAGCTTTTCAACTCCCTTCCGCATGGACTTTTCGAGAACCTGGAAGGGATTCGTGTGGAAGGAGAATTGGCATACGATTTCGAACTGGATGCCGATTTGGCTCGTCCTGACAGCCTGAAGTTTTATTCCGACCTGCGTCCGCAGCATTTCCAGATACTGGGTTACGGAACAACCAATCTTGGTAAGATGTCTGAAGAGTTTGAGTATACGGCTTACGAGAATGAAATGCCTGTACGTACTTTTCCGGTGGGGCCGTCGTGGAATCATTTCCTTCCTCTTGACAGTGTGCCTCAGCTGATGCGCATGGCCGTATTGCAGAGCGAGGACGGAGGATTCTTTTATCATCAGGGATTCCTTCCCGACGCCATTCGTGAAGCGATGGTTTACGATTTGAAAGAACGTCGCTTTGCGCGCGGAGGAAGTACAATTTCCATGCAGCTGGTCAAGAATGTGTTTCTGAATCGTCGGAAAAATATCGCGCGTAAACTGGAGGAAGCATTGATTGTCTGGCTGATAGAACAGAACCGGCTTACCTCAAAGGAACGTATGTTTGAGGTGTATCTCAATATCGCCGAATGGGGACCGGGAGTGTATGGGCTGTTAGAGGCATCAGAGTTTTATTTTGGCAAGCGTCCGTCGCAACTGACGCTGGAAGAATGTATTTACTTGGCTTCCATTATTCCGAAGCCGAAGCATTATCGCAGTTCATTCGAAGCTAATGGACGGTTGAAAGAAAATCAGGAGGGACACTTCCGGCTGGTAGCCCGCAGAATGGCGGCCAAGGGAGTAATTTCGGAAGCAGCTGCAGAAGGAGTCGACTTGTCGCGTGTGGTGTTGACCGGAGAAGCTGGAAAATGTTTCGCTGACAGTCTCAGCTTCTCTACGCCACAGCCTGTTCCCTGAGTTATTCTCCGAGGATGGTAGCCACGATGCGCCGTCCTCCTCCGTGGTTGCGGAATTCACAGAGATAGATTCCCTGCCAGGTGCCTAAGTTCAGTCGTCCGTCGGTGATGGGGATAGACAAGCTGGCGCCCACCAGTGAGGATTTGGCATGGGCAGGCATGTCGTCCCAGCCTTCCAAGGTATGGTCGTACCAGGACTCGCGTTCGCGCACCAGGTTATTGAATATCTTTTCCATATCGCTGCGTACATCAGGGTCGCAGTTTTCGTTGACCGACAGTCCGGCGCTGGTATGCTGGATAAAAAGATTGAGTAGTCCGGTCTTGGGTAAGGCAGGCAGGTGACTGAGAACCTCGTCGGTCACAAGGTGAAAGCCACGCGCGCGTGCCCGAAGTGTGAAAGTAGTTTGTTGTATCATAATAATAAACGGTATGAAAGATTACGGATTTTATCTGCTCAAAGATAACACAAATCTTTCAGAAGGAGGGAATATAGCGTGAAAAACCTCCTTTTACCATTCGTTCAGCCACTCGTCCAGTGTTTCTCCATCCGTGAAGAGCTCGGGCTCCAGTGTCTGGATGCGTTTCTTCATCCGCGATTTCTGCTGGTAGACTGAAGTAGGAGAGATGGCCGAAAGTACGGCAATTTGCGATACCGTAAAATGAAGTTTGATAAGAATACAATATTGGATATCCATTTCCGTCAGATTCGGGAAACGGGTGGTGAGGCGTGAAGTAAAGTTATTGTACACGTCGTCTACCAAAGCAGCCAGGCAACTTTTGTCTGTTTCTTTAATGAAGCGCGGGCTGTGGCGCAATTCGTTAATGAGCGGCTGTTCAGAGATGAGTCGTTCGGCCAGTCTGTGTTCCCTTTCCCTCAATTGTTCCATTTCATTGGTCAGCGTCTGAATGTGCTGGATATGGCTTTTGTGATTCATTTTTGGCTGGGTCGCATTTCGTTTTTCGTATGTCTTTTTCAAACGATTCATCTTTTCTCTGGGGTTTATTTTTTCACGCTATAATTATACTTTTGGCAAAGTTAGCGCATTCTTATTTACTTTAAAATAAATCCATATATACAGCCTTTGTTTTGTAAATTACTGAAAGTTAGTGTTTTATGTTGTTTTCTTTTTGTGTGTATATATACAGAGGGCCTTTTTTAGAATCTGTGAAGCCATAAATCCAGCGTTTCTCCTTCGGTAAAGCTATCCGTTTTTTGTTGCAGGATGCGTTTCTTCATCCTTGATTTTTGCTGCGATACGGAGCTGGGGGATACCGCCATGAATACAGCTATTTGCGACACACTGAAGCCTAATTTGATGAGGATGCAGAGCTGCTGGTCCAGTTCGGTCAGGTTGGGGAAAGTATCCGTAAGCCGTTCGGTAAAATGTGGATAGATTTCGTTGACCAAGGTAGCAATCCGGACAAAATCCTCGGGTTGCAGAAAGCGCGGTTTGCTCCGAAGTTCAGCCACTAACGGATGGGTAGAAATCAGTTGTCCGGTCAGTGCCTCTTCTCTTTCTTTGAGTCGCAGCATTTCGGTGGTGAGTTCCTGAAGATGTGGAGTTTTGAGCGGTGCGCTTTTCAATTGTTTCCAGTGCGCTTCAATTTGGTGTTGCAGATTTTGGTTGGCAAGATTCAGTTGCCGGTTCTGTTCTTCCAGTTGCTTGATGAGCGACAATTGTGCTTCCTGTTCACTGGCTTTCTGGGTAGAGAGTTGCATTTGCAGTTCCTGGATACTTTCATTGTTTTGTGCCATTAATACCTCGTTGTCCTTTAACTGCTTACTGTATTTTTGCAGTTCGCTGGAAAGGCGGTGAATGGTGCGTTCCTTCTTCTTCAGGTTCTGCTGGTAGAGGACGATAAGTGCCAGAATCACTCCTAACAGCAAGGATACAATTACCGCAATGCGGAGTTCCATTTGCTGGCGGTTGATGATGAGTTCGTAGTTTCGTTGTTGCAGCTGGGCTCTGGTTTCCTGCTGTCGCAATGCCGTGTTGTGCTTGTCTTTGAGGTCTTCTGTGATGGAGTCGCAATACCGTCTGAATACCTGTCCGCTATATGGAAGGCCCATTCTTTCATTTAATGCGGACTGCATCTGATAATATAAGGATTTGAATGATAACATGATTTGGTCTTTTTTCTGCTTTTGCTCTTTGTCCATGCTTTGGGCAGCTTTATCCAAATAATAGAACGCCGAATCATTCTTTCCTAAGTTTATATAAATCTCTGCCAGGCTTAACTGGACAGCATACGGCAGAAAATCTGGGTTGAGACGGATAAGCCGTTGGAATTGGGCGATGGCTTCCCTGTATCTGTGTGCTCCTACCAGCATACAGCCATGGTTTCGCAGAATATGATGGGCGAACAAGGTATCACCGGCTTCTAATGCCAGTTGAAACCCTTTCTCCGGACAATCAATGTTCGATGTATCTCCTCCCAACTGCGATACGAGGGCCAGTGAATATACCATCTGGTAATGCTCCTTCACCGGTAGCTTGTGGGCAATGCGAAGCATGTCTTCAATCATCGCTTTACATTCTAAGAAACGGCTTTGCTTGTATAGCACTTCCAGTTTCTTGCGCTGCAGCACTAACATGTTGGTGGTGTCTTTTCGGGAGATGGCCAGGGCAATGCCTTTGTCGAACACTGTGATGGCCTCATCGTTTGCTTCTTTCCACCTCAGGTACATGCCTTCGAGCAGGTATGTATCCAGTAGTCGTGCGGTATCTGTTGGCTGTTGGCGGTAGTAGGCAATAGCCTGATAGAGCAGGGAATCTTCTAACAAAGACATTTCCAGCTGGTAGTGGGCCATCGCCTTGTTCCATACCAGTTTCATCCGTTCTGCTTCCGGAAGAGACGTTTCATCCTTGATATTAAACAGAAGTTGCAAGGCAGAATCTGGTTGGTGATGATGCAGCAAAGAGTCCGTTTGTTGTAGCAGAGCACTTGCGTGCGGTTGCCTTGTGCAAGTAGCAAACAGCAGCAAGATGCCTGCTATATAGAGAATGGGTTTTATTTTGTGTTTCATGTGGCTGTTGATAAGGTGATATCACTTTTTCGTCCTACAAATATAACGATTTCTTGTTACATACGGTTTTTCTGGCTTTCTCCGGCTCCGGTACCCTTGTACTTACTCTTGGTAGCGTTGAACTTGTAGCGCATGGTCAGTGAGATTCTTCTGAAATTGGTGATATAATCTGTAGTGGTTTTGATGCCGCTATAAATAGTGCAGTCCACATCATCTTTTTCCAACAGATTGGTGACTTGAAGTTGGAAACTCAATCTTTCTTTGAAGAAACTCTTATAGAGCCCCATAGACACATCCAGAGAGTTAATACCCATGTACATGTTCTGTGAATGTCCTTTGGTGTAATAAGTGCCATCTACATCAAATAGGAATCCTGCCGGAAGAGTGAAACTGTTACGCCACACAATGATTGTCCTTGGTTTACTCAGTGTGAGTTTGCCGTCCGGTCCTTCTGCATGAAGCCACTGCTTAAAGACCTGTGCGGTAAGCTGCGGACTCCACCAGCTGATAGTAGGCGATAAGGTGATAGCTGATATGATATTGTTGTAGGGTTCCGTATTGACGGTTTTTAGCAAGGATATGGTAGGATCAGCTTCCGAATAAGGTTCGCAAACCTGAATAATATCGTCTTTCGTACGGTTATAAGTAAAGCTGAAATTCACCCATTTATAGGATGCGGAAAATATAAGGTCCTGATTGATGATAGGTTTGAGAAATGGATTTCCCGTTTGGTAGGTATATCTGTTGCCGTAATATATGTTTCCTCTCAACATATCGTATGAAGGACGCGTGATACCACCGCTATAGCTCAGCTGAATTTGTGTTTTTCCTATGGGAAAGTTTATGTTGACAGAAGGAAATACATTGTTGAACGTGCGGCTTTGTTCGTCGATGTGTTTTCCTTGCTCATAGTAGTCGAACTTCACGTTCTCGTATCTCACTCCGGCTTGCACATCTACCTTGCCGAACGAGTGTGAGTAGTCCATGAAAGCCGCAGTGGAACCTTCTTTTATTTTACTGTCATCATTGTCGAGGATGCCTTCTTGGTTGTGATAGAGGTTTGTTCTGCTAGTATGCGAATACTCACCGCCGAATGACAGATTACCTTTCCATAAAGGATACGACACAATCAGTTTTGTGGCATACAGTGTTCCGTTGTTTTTGTTGAAGGTATTGACATTGTTCTCCGTTTCTCCATTGGTGATTTCTCTTGTGTGCTGGCTTTCTTCTTTTACGTTCCACAAACCGTCGGCATTGAAATCAATGTTCCAGTCGCCTATCTGTCCGTTATAGTAATAGTTCAGGCTGTGTCTTGTAGAAGGGTCTTCACCAATCATTGTACTTGCATTGTTTTCGTACAGTTCTTGGTCAGCATAGATATTGGCTGTGTAACGCCAGTCGCCTGAAGAGTTGAAGTATTTGTCCATATCGTAGCGTACACCCATGGAGTGTTTCTCATTGAACTGGTAGTTTAGTGAAAGGATGCCTTGGACATTACTATTGGAGTTCTTTCCGTAAGAAGCATCCATTTTCTGTTCCCACAGTTTGTCGAGATAAGTCTTCATGCCAATCTGCTGGTTATTCCCGTTGCGGAATCTGCCTCCGAACAATGTTCCCGACAGGTCGAAACCTCCTTTCCGGTAATTGAAATTAAACTGGTCGAAAGTAGTCCAGCCATACGTTCTTCGGTGGCGGGTTACAAAACGGTTATTAAATCCGAATCCTTCGCCTGCTGCTTTCTTTGTAATGATGCGAATGACGGCTTTCACGGAAGCATCGTATCTTGCTCCGGGATTCTTCACAACCTCCACGCGCTTGATTTGTTCGGACGATAACTGGTCAATTTCCGAATTGTCGCGTACCTTGCGTCCGTTGATGTAAATCTCGGCAGTGCCCGAGCCAAATACGTTTACTTCTTCATCTTCCGCAGAAACGCCCGGAATCTTGTTCAATAAATCTTCACCTGTTCCAGCCTTTTCGAGTACACTACCCGTAACAGTGGTAATCATGGCATCACCTTTGAGCTGCATCTTGGGCAAATCGGCCTTTACCACGACTTCTCCTAACTGTTGTGTGTCTGATGTCAGCTGTATTACCCCTAAGTTGGCAGGTTGGATGGGTTTGTATACAGTGTTGTATCCGATTGAAGAAATACGTACAAGCTGATTCGGTGTGGTGGTATTCAGGCTGAACGTGCCGTCTTCAGCTGTGACGGTTCCCGTGACGAAGGTCGAGTCGGGGAGTGCCAGAAGGACTACGTTGGCATAAGGAAGAGGTTGTTTGTTTTCGTCGATTAATTTTCCACTGACGGTCTGTGCGGCAATTTCACCGGCAGATGTGAGGCTGCATAATAGCAGGAGCGCTTTTCCAATTGTGTGCATACGATACTTGTTTTCTTATTATTTGCAAAGTGTGTTTGTCTACTTTTTTTGATAGTAGTTTCTGTATTGCAAATATAGAAAGAAGAATTGTATGTATGCGAAAAACGGTCTCTACAGGTTTGTTCTTGATAAAACCTGTATGCAGCTGATTTATTGTATTTTAAATATAACATCGGAATCATGTATCTCTACAATTTGTGTTTTTTATATTTTAAGAGCTGATAAGTTCTTGAAGAAAGACATTTTCGGTAGTCTGTTTTTCTACATATACAGTTTTTCAGAATAACAAATAAAGGACAACTTCTTGCGAGGCTGTCCTTTAAAATGTAATTAGAGTGTGATTTTTATAATGATTGTACAAGTTTATATGGTTATACCGGTTTCACGATCTACATTATTCGTGGTCTTTCCCTCTGCATTCTCATCAATCAGTTTTCGCTTGTTGAGGAGCCTGCCAGAAGTATCGGTCGTCGTTGACGGAATAGTTCCTCGGGTTCCGTTCCTCGCTGTCGCAGCCAGTAGGTTGCAGGAAGATGTAGTTGATGAGCTTCTCCCGATCGCTTTCCGTGTTGAACCCATAGCGTGTCCAGCTTTCCAGGTAGAACAGATTTTTTGCCATGTACTCGTACAGATAGTCTTCCGTCGTGGTCTTCTTTTCATTGTTCCAGTTGGCTTCTTCGTTTACATGGACTGGCTGGCCGTTTCTGAGGCGTGCACGCACTTCCTGTACGCTCAGCAGGTTGCCCAGCTCGTCCGTCACCCAAGCGTCGTTCGTGGGGTCTATCCAGAGCCATTTGCCGAGAGTGGACGAATAGACGGCGTTGATGACGTGGCAGTCGTTGATATACGTCTTCGGCATACAGGTAATGACACGCGACGGAATGCCCATCGACAGGTAGCACTCGTTCAGTACCGTAGCCAACCCGCGGCAGTTCAAGCCCCGGCTGCCGTCCTTGCAGGCTTCAGCAAAATTGATAGAGTTGTTTCCACCCTTCGGGTTGCCGTTCTGTCCGTCGTGACGTATCTTGTCGTGAATATAAGTCAGGATACGTTTGATGGTAACCAGTTCATTGCCCGGCACGGCTACACTGTCCAGCTGGAAATAGTCACGGACACGCTTCAGGTCGGGGTCATCAGCCTGCGCATAGACAATCTGGGGCAGACTGTCGACTGACTGCGTGCGGGTGTATTCCGGCGCATTCTGCAGGATATAAAGGTAATCGGTGGTTTCTTTCAGACGCTTCAGGGCGGGTTGTAGTTCAGGTGCGTCCAGAATGTCTTTCAGGTCTTCGTCGTTGGTTATCCTGTTGTAGCTTACTTCAATCTTTCCGCTGTCCAGTGCTTTGAGCAGGTTGTTGGCGGCTTCTTGTTTTTTCCCTTGTATTGCCTGGGTACTGGCCATGTTATAGTAGCTGGAGTATTTGAAGTAAGCATAGCCTTCGGCCAGTTGCGTCGCATGTGCGTCGTATAAGTCGATAATCTTCTGACAGAGGGCTTCGGCAGTCGGATAGTCCTTTCCGGTATATGCATCAGAGAGCAGTGTGTTCAGCGAGTCGGTGGAGGCCAGAAACTTCCGTTCGGCATCGGTTTGTGCTGACAGGCTTGTAAAGCAGATTAAATTCAAAAGTAAAATCAGTAGGTATCCTTTCAGTATTTTCATTGTGTATTCTGTTTAAAAATTGGTTTTCAATAGGGCGTTCAGGTTATAAAACATTATATTCTTCAGTCGTACCTTTTATGACATTCATTCTTGGAACTGATATAAAACTTACATACGGTTCTTCTGGCTGTCGCCTGCTCCTGTTCCCTTGTACTTGCTCTTGGTAGCATTGAACTTATAGCGTAAAGTGATGCCAATATTTCTGCGGGCTTCCATTTTTCCTGTCATCAGACGGTTACCACTGTAAATGGTTGATTTAGCCTGATATGAGTTGAAAAGATCATAGGCTTTCAGCTGAACCGAAAGACGGTCTTTAAAGAAACTCTTGTAAAGACTGATATTGGCAAACCAGCACCATTCTTCGACCTTTGTATTTTCGTTGTCACCCGGAGTGTCAAAACCTAAATCTACATCGAGACTGATACCAAGAGGCAACTTGAAATTGTTGTTCCAGGCAAAGTTCAATATTGGATTATTGAAGTTTTCTGTTCCATTGGATGTCTCCACCTTATACCATTGCTGGAGCAGAAGGAAATTGAACTGGGGAGACCATAACCCGATGGTGGGAGACAATGTCAGAGTGGTATATAACTTGTCACTGTTATACATGTTGTAGAAGGAATATAACGAAACAGTCGGATCATCTTCCGAATATGCCCTGCTTAACTGTGTAATGGCATCTTCTCCGTGTATATATCGTGAATTGAGGTATATCCACTTGTATGACACATTCAACGTAAGACGGTTTATCAGTGACGGTCTCAGCAGCGGGTTACCTCCTTCATAGGTATATCGGTTTCCGTACATGATGTCACTTCTCAGCATCCAGTATGAAGGGCGGTAGATACTGCCGGTGTAGGTCAATTGTGTCTGTACTTTACCAATCGGAAGATTCAAGGATATGGACGGGAATACGTTGTCGTATGTCCTGCTCTGCTCGTCCATATACTTGCCATCCTCGTAATAGTCGGAAGACAGATGCTCATAGCGCACACCTAACTGTGCCTGTAGCTTGCCGAAGCTGCGGGCATATTCCAGAAATGCCGAAGTGGAGTTTTCTTTGATGCTGCTGTTATTGTTATCCAGGATTCCTTCCACATTCATGTACGAATTATCCCGGTTCGTATAGGTGTATTCCCCGCCAAAAGAGAGGTTTCCTCCCCATAATGGATGTCCGAATACCAGTTTGGTTGCATAAAGGGTATTGTCTGTCAGATTCTTGGTGGTGACAGTCTGTTTCTCTAAGGAACCTCCCGCTGGAGTGAACTGCTCGAGCATCTCCTGTGGATTCTTCGTATCCGACCAGAATCCGTCCGCATTGAAGTCGATATTCCAGTCTCCTACACGTCCGTTATAATAAGCATTGAGAGTATGTCTGGTTTCCTGTGTATTTCTCCAGCCCGTAGTGTGACTCTCCTCATAAAGAGCATTATCCTGATACACCAGGGTATTCATCGGATCTACCGTTTCATGACGTTCCGGTGTCCGGTCATAATCATAGCGTGCACCCAGAGAGTGATTCTCGTTAAACTGATAATTCAGCGACAGCATGGCCGAAACATCTTTCATGTCATATTGTGTGCAGAGATATGAATCCTGTATCCATGTTTTATCCAACAGTGTTTTCTGTGTGATGGTCTTGCGGTCTTCTGTGTATCCTTTCTTGCCATACAGCATACCCGAAAGGTCAAATCCTCCTTTTCGGTAATTGAAGTTGTACTGGTCCAGCACATTCCATCCGTAACCGTAACCTGTATAAAAACGGTTGTTGAAACCGAATCCTTCACCTTGCGGCTTTTTGGTCTGAATACGGATAACCGCATTGACCGTCGCATCATAGCGCGAGCCGGGATTGTTCACCACTTCCACGCTTTTGATGTTGTCGGAAGCAAGTTGGTCGAGTTCAGATTTATCCCTTACTTTACGGCCGTTGATATATATTTCAGGAGTTCCGGCACCAAATACTTTAATATCCCCTTCATTAGCCGATACGCCGGGTATTTTGTTTAACAGGTCATTTCCTGTTCCTGCGTTTTCAAGGATACTGCCTGCTACGGTAGTCACCATGGCATCCCCTTTTACACGTGTTTTTGGTAAATCGGCTTTAACTACGACTTCTCCTAACTGTTGTGTGTCTGATGTCAGCTGTATTACCCCTAAGTTGGCAGGTTGGACGGGTTTGTATACGGTGTTATATCCGATGGAAGAAATACGTACAAGCTGATTCGGTGTGGTGGTATTCAGGCTGAACGTACCGTCTTCAGCCGTAACGGTTCCCGTGACGAAGGTCGAGTCGGGGAGTGACAGAAGGACCACGTTGGCGTAGGGGAGGGGTTGTTTGTTTTCGTCGATTAATTTTCCACTGACGGTCTGTGCGGCTATTTCGCCGGCAGATGTGAGGCTGCATAATAGCAGGAGTGCTTTTCCAATTGTGTGCATACGATACTTGTTTTCTTATTATTTGCAAAGTGTGTTTGTCTACTTTTTTTGATAGTAGTTTCTGTATTGCAAATATAGAAAGAAAAATCTCATGTCTGCGAAAAATCGGTCTCTACAGCCCTGTATGCAAATAGCGTGCATATATCTCTGTTTATCAGTGGATTTATGTGAGAAACCTAAACGGGAAATCTCTACAAGTGTATTTTGAGATGAATTTTATGAGGAAATGAGAAAGAAAACACTACGCGTAGAGTGAATTGTAAATCCTCAGGACATTTATGGTCAAATCTTTTATCAGTATCTATGTTTCTCCTGCCGGAACCTTACGTTTTCCTTACGGAAACCGTATGTTTCCGCCGTGAGAAACGTACGGTTTACGTACGCGAAACCTAAAGAATATCTTTGCTTATTTCTATTTAGATTGGCGGGTTTTCAAGTCTTTGGAGAGAGGAAAAAGGCAGCATCTCACATAAGGGCATAAAAAAAGGAGTTCCGCTGAACTCCAACCTTTGTTAACCTTAAATCTAATACTATGAAAAACACATTGCAAAGGTACGTATTTTCTGTTTCTCTGCAAGTAAAATGATGCTTAAAATCTGTTTTATAACATCTATTATAATTTGCATTTGCCAGAAAGGTTTTTGTTAACGCTTCTTTTACTACCTTTGCAATTAAAAAATAGACAGATTATGGCATTTGAAGCGACGAAAAGAGAATGGGGAGAACTGTATGCGTTTTTCCGGCTGCTGGCCGACGGTTACGTGTACGGTGGTACTCCTGATGTGAAGAAAAACGAAGCACTCCGTCTTCCGGTGGCAATGGTTCAGCGGGAAGAACATGACGGCACGCGTCAGTATATTTTGGAAAAAGATACCGTGCATCTGAAAGGAGAGAATATAGACAAGCGGATTCCTCGTGAAGACTTTGCTACGGTGGCAGAGCTTATCTATGCAGCGATTCGTCAGAGCCGGGAGGATGATGTTACTTCGCCTGATGGCGTAGAGGAGTTTCTGGATGAGGTGGCCATTTTTGATTTGGAAGCCAAGACGGACGACCGCACAGATTTCAGCGTGGCTTTTTACTCGGTAGATGCTCCGCTCACTGGATTCTGTGTCCGTTCCCGTCTGGGAGTGATGATTCCGTTGCTTGACGGGGGAAGAACTGCCAATTTCAAGTTTGAGCAGACAGGTGTGAAGTTTGCTACTCCGACCGTCAACAAAATCAATGCGGAAGGTGAGGAGGATGATGTCATATCCCGCATGTTGATGATAGAGCGTCTGGGAGGTACACTGAAGTACAGTGATGTGGCCGATAAGATTTTCCGCAGCAACCTGTCCATGATTGATTTGCACATGGGACGACTGATGGCGGAAATGACACGCTTGATGTGGCTGGACGGTATTACGAAGGTGTCGGAACTGACGGAGGAAATCAAAAAGCTGAATCCGCTGAAGATAAAGGACGAGCTGATTACGAAGCATGGCTTCTATGAATACAAGGTGAAAGAGCTGCTGCTGGCATTGGCCATGGGACTTCGTCCGGCAAAATTGTACAACGGAACAGACTCTGCCATTGCAGGGTTCCTTTTCGTGACGGGTGACGGGGAAGTGTTGTGCTATCAGCGTGCTTTCCGCCAGACATTTGCCGATTTCCTTTTCCAGAACAGCCGCTTGGAGAAAGGTTCTACGGAAAAAGACAAGTATGGTTATCTGGAACGTGAAAATGGAGTGTACTACTTTAAACTGAATCTGAAAATCGGTTTGCTGAAGCGATAAGTCTTAGACATGGATAAAAGAAAAACGGATTCTCCGACTGAAACGTCAGGGAATCCGTTTTTTTGTGCATTTCCGCTGAGGGAATTATTCTTCGTGGTTGCTGTAATATTTCATGAACTGTGTACGTTCGAACGGGTTGATGTCGCCTGCGGCTGAGGCATTCATCTTTCCTTTGAACTGTGTAATGGAATCATATCCTTTGTCGTCCATCCATTCGGTCAGTTCTTTCTTCATCTCTTCAATTATCTGGTTGCCGTGCTGGTAGATAACGCTGCAAACTTCTACGGCAGCAGCGCCTGAAAGCAGAGACTTGATAACGCCTTTTCCGTTGTGTACGCCGCCTGAAACAGCATAATCCAGCTGAGGAACTTCTGCCGAAGCAATGGCTGTCCAGCGGATGCGGTCAGACAATTCAGAAGGTGAACTCATTACATTGGCTGTAGTGAAAGTCAGGTTGTCAATCTGGATGTCCGGCTGGTAGAAGCGGTTGAACAATACCACAGCAGCAGCGCCGTTGGCATACAACTGGTTGACGAGTGCAACCGGATTAGTCAGGTTGCTGCCCAGTTTCATAATCACCGGGATGCGGACTACTTTCTTGATGTGGCGCAGGATGTCGATGTGACGCTGTTCAAAGCTTCCCGGTGTGTAATCCTTGCTGGTCTGCAAAGAAAGGATATTCAGTTCCAGTGCATCGGCTCCGGCTTCTTCCATCAGGCGGGCAAAATCTGTCCATTCGCTGTCACTGTAGCAGTTGATGCTGGCGATTACCGGAATCTTGCAGTGTTTCTTTACGTCTTCAATCAGGGTGATATGTTCGTTCAGCGCATGTGAGCGTACGTATGCTCCCAGGTAGTCGTCGGCTTCGGGTGAGCCATAGCCCTGCATGCTTCCTGCCTGCATGTTTATTTGTTCTTCGAATACTGATTTCAGTACTACTGCACCGGCTCCGGCTTCTTCCAGTTTCTGAATTTTAGCCAGGCTGTTAGTCAGTCCAGAACTGCTGATAATAATCGGGTTGTTCAGAGTTAACCCTGCAAAAGTTGTTTTTAGTTGTGCCATATTCTTCTCGTTTTTAATATACTCTATCTCCAAAAATCTTGCTGCCTACACGTACCATTGTACTTCCTGCCTGAACTGCCAGCGGATAGTCGTGCGACATGCCCATGGAAATTTCCTTGAAGGTATCACAATCTTTAAAATAGGTAGCTTTCAGTTCAGTGAAGAAACGGTGAAGGCTTTCAAATTCATTGGTGATTTGTGATTCGTCGTCCGTATTGGTGGCCATTCCCATGACTCCGCTGATGCATACATGTGTCAGCTCTTTCCACGGGGTGGTTTCCAACATCTCGCGACAAGCTTCAAAAGAAAATCCGTATTTGCTTTCTTCTTCTGCGATATGGATTTCCAGCAGGCAAGGAATCACCCGGTTGCATTTAGCCGCCTGTTTGTCGATTTCAGCCAGTAGCTTGTAACTGTCTACGGCATGAATCATGGCGATGTAGGGTGCGATGTACTTCACTTTGTTGGTCTGCAGGTGGCCGATGAAATGCCACTGAATATCGGCGGGCAGGGAAGCCTGCTTCTTGCTCAGTTCCTGTTCCTTGCTTTCTCCGAAGATGCGCTGTCCGGTTTCGTATGCAGTCAGAATCGCTTCGTTCGGGTGAAATTTGGATACAGCAACCAGGCTGACCTGGGGAGGAAGTTGTGCCCGTATTTCTTTTAAATTAGACTGAATATCCATGGTGTGATATGTGTTTGTTTATCGTTTGTCTGCATCCGGGAATTCCGGTTTTACGTCAGGTTCTGCAGAGTAGGGGTATACGTCCATCAGTGCAGTTTCGGCAACCGATGCGATGACGTAGTCGGCCATTGTACCCTTCATGCCTTCGTCCAGTTTCTTCACGGCATCGCGCAGGTCGGCAGCCTGTACCAGTACGTTGGTTGCTGTTTTCTTTTCCGCACCGCTTTTCTCGTCGAGGGTGATGAAGTAGAGCTTGCACTTGAACCAGCGGTCGGCAGCTTCCTCGTCGCTGGGGAAGAGCTCGCTGTAGTTGGCGCGTTTGATGTCGGATACAGTGAATTCTCCGCTGATGAACGGAGTGATTTCTTCGATAATACGCGATTCAGCTTCGGTGAAACTGAGTGCGTCCACCAGATAGGGTTCCGTTACTTTCTTGTTCATTCCGTTTTCGGCTATTTTCTCGTAACGGATTTTGCATTCAAACCAATTATGCATCATAATTTTTCTTGCTTTTCAATTTGTAATATTTCACACAAAGATACGATTATAAATTGAATGAGAGAATAAATGGTTTTGAAAAATCAGTCAATTCTTGGTTTGCAACGGTTTTGTTGCATGAATTCCTGAATGAGGTCGGTGTAATTCCCTTGAATCAGAATGTGGTGGTTGCCTAGCGGATTGTGCAGGAAATAGTCTGCCGGCTTATCCAGGCGTACCTTTAGCTGTGTGCGGCAACAGGTTACCATATTGGTATTTTCAATAAGATGTCCCGATGACAGATAATATTCGTCCAGGCATTCTCCGCCACATTTGAAGAGGGTAACTTCGCCTGGGTGTACAATGCCCTGGATGGCAATGCCGCTTTCTGTTTCAAAATGGTTTCGGATAATAAACTCTTCGGCCATTTTAGTAGGGATGGAGCAGTGTGCCAGCAGTACCTCGTTACGGGCAAGGTCTACAAACGAGGGATTGGCCATAAAGCCGGGCTTTCCGATGAGCTCTTTTACCATCAGTAAGGTCATGATGGACTGCAAGTCACCTTCGCATCCGGCAGGTATTCCTTCGTCATTTAGCAGAGAAAGGGCCAAGCAGCCTGTGGTTTTCAGACTTTGGATCAGCGAGAAGCAGGACAAGGTAAGAGCGTCCAAGTTTTCTTCCTGGCATACACGCCGGATGGCCTTATATAATCGCATGGCCCGAAGCAGCTCTTCTGGGGTTGCTTCCTGAATTCCTTTGGCACGGTTGGCAAACAAAGAGGCTTCAGGTCCTATTTCATCTTCCGTAATCTCGTGGAAAGCTTTTTCTACGGTTTCAATGGAGATGTCCGTGTAAGTCACTCCCCAACGCTGTCCGGCTAACAGGTAATCCACATGACTGGCTACCAGCCAGGAGGCTGGAGTGCCGATTACGCCGATGCGTTTCTTTTTCAAGGAACGTTTGGCGGCAAACGCCTGGTGATGTAAAAGTACCTGATTTACCATATTGGGCACTGATCCATGGATGATTTTTACCTTCATGTCTCTCGACTGAATCCATGCCGAGATTTCAAGGGCGGCAGCCAGTGAGTTGTTCAGGCCGTCCGTCAGCAGAGTGATGGGATAGGGCAGGATGCTGAAAAAACGTACTACAGCATTCTCTACACCCCCGCTGGCTATGAATGCCATTTTGTATTCATGGCTGGGAATGCTTTCAGAGTCTGTATAGTTGACAAGGTGAAGGGTGAAATGTTTTTCCAGTTCCACGAACAGGTCTTTATGCTTTTCGTAGACTTGCTCTACCTTGTATGTGCCGGCTGTAAATATAATTAGGTAAAGGTTCATAATGCTTGAGTGTTTGGTTATCGATAGCAAACATACGGATTTTTTGGGTAGAAGACTTGGAAAATGCCTGAAAAGGCGTTAAACTTTACTTGGAGGGCCTTTTTCTCAAAAGAAAGGAGTAGCCGTATTTTTCTGAGCACAAAGTTGTTTAATTTCGACATTCGCTTTATCTTTGCATTTCAGAATCTTTTTTAAACTATAAAATATGCCAAAAATATCCATCAGAGGAACTGAAATGCCGGAGTCGCCGATACGTAAGCTTGCGCCTTTGGCTGAAGCTGCGAAAGAGAGAGGAATTCATGTATATCACTTGAATATTGGTCAGCCTGACCTGCCTACTCCACGAGCGGCCCTCGATGCGATTCGAAATATTGACCGCCAGGTGTTGGAATATAGTCCCAGCCAGGGATACAGAAGTTATAGAGAGCGCCTGGTGGGATATTATGAGAAGTACGACATTCACCTGGATGCCGATGACATTATCATTACTACCGGAGGGTCGGAAGCTGTGCTGTTTGCGTTTATGAGCTGTCTGAATCCGGGGGATGAGATTATCGTGCCGGAACCGGCGTATGCCAACTACATGGCGTTTGCGATTTCGGCAGGAGCGGTTATCCGTACGGTGACGACTACCATCGACGAAGGTTTCTCTTTGCCGAAGGTAGAGAAGTTTGAGGAGTTGATTAATGAACGCACCAAGGGTATCTTGATTTGTAACCCGAATAACCCGACCGGGTATCTGTACACTCGCCGGGAGATGAATCAGATTCGGGATTTGGTGAAGAAGTACGACTTGTTCCTCTTCTCCGATGAAGTGTATCGTGAATTTATCTATACAGGTTCTCCTTATATTTCTGCCTGTCATCTGGAAGGCATCGAACAGAATGTGGTATTGATTGACTCCGTATCGAAACGTTATTCGGAATGTGGAATTCGTATCGGTGCACTGATTACGAAGAATCCGGAAGTGCGCAAGGCGGTGATGAAATTCTGCCAGGCCCGTTTGAGTCCACCGTTGATTGGCCAGATTGCAGCTGAGGCTTCACTCGATGAACCGGAAGAATATGCTCGCGAAACGTATGATGAATACGTGGAACGCCGTAAATGTTTGATTGACGGATTGAACCGTATACCGGGTGTCTATTCTCCGATACCGATGGGAGCTTTCTATACCGTAGCTAAATTGCCGGTGGATGATTGCGAGAAATTCTGCGCATGGTGTTTGTCTGATTTCAATTATGAAGGAGAAACCGTCATGATGGCACCTGCCAGCGGATTCTATACTACACCGGGCGGCGGTAAAAACGAGGTTCGTGTGGCTTATGTATTGAAGAAAGAAGACCTGGTACGGGCTTTGTTCATTCTGCGTAAGGCGCTCGAAGCCTATCCGGGAAGGGTGGATGAATGATGAGCAACTGGAAATTTTTTATTGCCCGACGGATTTACCGTAGCAGGGAAGGAGAGAAAGAAGTATCAAAACCGGCCGTACGCATTGCGATGGCCGGTATTGCTATCGGACTGGCCGTGATGATTGTGTCGGTGGCGGTGGTCATCGGCTTCAAGCATCAGGTGCGCGACAAGGTGATAGGCATGGGCTCTGATATTGTGGTTTCCAGTATCGAAGGAGCTCAGCTTTACCAGATGAATCCGGTGGTAGCAAACGACAGCTTGTTGTCGGTGATACGGAATATTCCCCAGGTGAGTCACGTGCAGCGTTACGCTACGAAACCGGGCATGATCATGACCGCTGATAACTTTCAGGGAATGATTGTGAAGGGGGTGGCGCAGGAATACGACTGGACGTACCTGAAGGCACACTTGCAGGAAGGAGAGATTCCTGCACTGACGGACTCCGTAGCCAGCAACCGTGTGCTGGTTTCCCGCTCCATGGCCGACAAACTTTCATTGAAGGTAGGTGATAAGCTTTATACTTATTATATAGAAGGCAATGTGCGTGCCCGTCGGTTGACGGTGAGTGGGATATTCCAAACCAATTTCTCTGCATTCGATGATTATTTCCTGATAACTGACATGTACATGGTTCGTCGTCTGAACGGTTGGGAACCGGATCAGGTGGGAGGCGTGGAAGTGGCCGTGTCGGATTATCGTTTCTTGGACTCGGTGAATGACGATATTCGTGGTCATATTCAGGAACAGACAGACCGTTATGGGGCAATCTATTGTTCCCGTACTTCAGAGGAACTTTATCCTCAGATTTTTGCGTGGCTCGACTTGCTGGATACTAATGTATGGGTCATTCTGATTCTGATGACCGGAGTGGCGGGCTTTACCATGATTTCCGGATTACTGATTATTATTCTCGAACGTACGCAGATGATTGGGGTGTTGAAAGCGTTGGGGGCCAACAACGCTTCCATTCGTCAGATATTCCTGTCATTTTCTGTTTTCCTTATCGGAAGGGGAATGTGTTGGGGAAATGTCATCGGACTGTCGTGTTGTCTTATTCAGTATTTTTTCGAACCGATTAAGTTAGATCCGGCTACGTACTATGTCAATGCAGTGCCCGTAGAGCTTCATTTGGGCTGGATTGTATTGTTGAACGTGTGTACCTTGCTGGTGTCGGTAGGGATGCTGGTCGGTCCTTCTTATCTGATAAGCCACATTCATCCTGCAAAATCCATCCGTTTTGAATAAATCCTGCTTCAAAATCAAGAGCAAACAAATCTTTTTTACTAATTTTGCACTCTCAATTGATATTAAAGAATAAAATAACTACATAAAGTTATGGCAAAAGAATTAAAAGACCTAACCAAGAGAAGTGAAAACTATTCACAATGGTATAATGATTTGGTGGTAAAGGCCGATTTGGCTGAACAGTCTCCTGTGCGTGGCTGTATGGTAATCAAGCCTTACGGATATGCCATCTGGGAAAAAATGCAGCGTATCCTTGACGATATGTTCAAGGCTACAGGACATGTGAATGCGTATTTCCCGTTGTTGATTCCGAAATCTTACCTGAGCCGTGAAGCTGAACACGTAGAAGGCTTCGCTAAGGAATGTGCGGTAGTAACTCACTATCGTTTGAAGAATGCAGAAGATGGTTCGGGTGTGATTGTAGACCCGGCTGCCAAACTGGAAGAAGAACTGATTATTCGTCCAACTTCAGAAACTATTATCTGGAGTACTTATAAAAACTGGATCAACTCATACCGTGACCTGCCTATCTTGTGTAACCAGTGGGCAAACGTAATGCGCTGGGAAATGCGTACTCGTCTGTTCCTGCGTACAGCTGAGTTCTTGTGGCAGGAAGGTCATACGGCTCATGCTACCCGCGAAGAGGCTGAAGCAGAAGCACAGAAGATGTTGCACGTGTATGGCGATTTCGCTGAAAAATACATGGCTGTGCCGGTTATCAAGGGTGTGAAATCTGCAAACGAACGTTTTGCCGGAGCATTGGATACTTATACTATCGAAGGATTGATGCAGGATGGCAAGGCATTGCAGTGTGGTACCTCTCACTTCCTGGGACAGAACTTTGCCAAGGCATTCAACGTGCAGTTCGTTGACAAGAACAATAAGCTGGATTATGTATGGGCTACTTCATGGGGTGTATCTACTCGTCTGATGGGTGCCTTGATCATGACCCATTCTGACGACAACGGTCTGGTTCTTCCGCCGCATTTGGCTCCGATTCAGGTTGTTATCGTACCTATTTATAAGAACGACGAACAGTTGAAACAGATTGATGCCAAGGTAGAAGGTATCGTCAACAAACTTCGCAGCATGGGTATCTCTGTGAAATACGATAACGCTGATAACAAGCGTCCGGGATTCAAGTTCGCAGACTATGAATTGAAGGGTGTACCTGTACGTCTGGTAATGGGTGGCCGTGACCTGGAAAACAACACGATGGAAATCATGCGTCGTGATACACTGGAAAAAGAAACTCGTTCTTGTGACGGTATCGAAGAATACGTACAGAACCTGTTGGAAGAAATTCAGCAGAACATCTACCAGAAAGCATTGAATTATCGTAACGAACATATCTATAAGGTAGATACTTACGAAGAATTCAAGGAACAGATTGAGAAAGGTGGATTTATCCTGGCTCACTGGGATGGTACTCCGGAAACAGAAGACCGCATTAAGGAAGAAACGAAAGCAACTATCCGCTGTCTGCCTTTCGAAGCAGATGAAGAAAGCCTGACTCCGGGTGTGGATATGCTGACTGGCAAACCTTCTGCACGCCGTGTCTTGTTTGCCCGTGCATATTAATTGGCTATACTTACAGTAATATCATAAAAAAGTCCGGTTCTCTTGAAAGAGGGAATCGGACTTTTTTTTATGGGCTTTATTCTGCTTTCAGGCATTCCATATATTCTTCGTAACTGATGGACCGGCCACCCATTGACTTGAGGTGAGGCGTCTCAAACTGGCAGTCGATAAGGGTACCTCCGTGCGCATGGAGCAGTTGGGCCAGTCGTATCAGGGCAAGCTTGGAAGCGCTGGGTACGAGTGAGAACATGCTTTCGCCGAAGAAGCATGTGCCCAAAGTCACTCCATACAGGCCTCCGACCAGCTTGTCGTTTTCCCATACTTCTACGCTGGCGGCCAGGTTCTGTTCGTACATTCGGATGTAAGCTTCAATCATTTCCTCTCCCAGCCAGGCTCCTTCCTGTTCGATGCGGAGCTTGGAGCAGTTCCGTATCACCTGTTTAAACGCATGGTTGAAAGTTACCTTATACTTATTCTTGTTCATTAGCGTGCGCATGGAATGGGAGATGTGAATCTCTTCCGGAAAGATGACGAAACGCTGCAACGGGCACCACCATTGGATGACTTTCTCGCGGAAGGCATACCAGGGAAAGATACCGTTGGAGTAGGCCAGGATAAGGCGGTCGACGGACAAGTCACCTCCAATGGCCAGCAGGCCGTCAGGGTCTCCCCAGTGCGGGTCCGGAAAAGCCAGTCTTTTTGTCAGTTGGAAAACCATGGTATCGAAATTATTTGAGAATACTCAGTTGATTGTTTTCGGCCGTTACCGTGATGTCACCTCCCTGCTTCAGCGAGCCAAACAGAATCTCACGCATGAGCAACGGCTTCAGGTGGGCGGCGATGGCACGGTCCATTTCGCGGGCTCCGTATTCCGGTTTGAAACCCTCTTTCAGCAGCCATTCATGTGCTTCGGGTGTCAGGTGCAGGCAGACGTGACGGCGAGCCAGCTTTTCATCCAGCTGGCGCAACTTCTTGTCGAGCACTTGCGTAGCCATTTCCCGACTCATGTCATGGAATACGACGGAAGCCGACAAACGGTTGAGGAATTCCGGTTTGAAGGTTTTCTTTACCTGACGGAGCATGGCCTGTCCGGTGCTTACCTGACTGTTGAAACCAATGGAAGCCTGATGCGCATACTGAGCACCGGCGTTGGAAGTCATGATAAGAATCAGGTGGCGGCAGTCCGATTTCCGTCCTTTGTTGTCCGTCAGCATTGCATAGTCCATCACCTGCAGCAGGATGTTGAAAATGTCGGGATGAGCCTTTTCGATTTCATCCAGTAGCAGTACACAGTTGGGCGTTTTCCGAATGGCATCCGTCAGCAAACCACCATCTTCGTATCCGATGTAACCTGCCGGAGAACCGATAAGTTTGGCGATGGTATGCTTTTCCATGTATTCACTCATGTCGAAACGTACCAGTGAGATACCTAATTCTGAAGCTAATACTTTGGCTACTTCAGTTTTTCCCACTCCCGTAGGGCCGACAAACAACAGACTGGCCAGCGGCTTGTTCTCGTCCAGTAATCCGGCTTTGGCCATTTGCACCGCCTCCACTACCTGACGAATGGCTTCGTCTTGTCCGTAAATCTGTCCCGATATGCGTTCGTACAATGCTTCCAGTGAAGCGTTGTCTTCCTCCTTGAGTGCATTGGCATCAATCTTGCAGGTACGTGAAAGTACTTCGGTAATCAGCTTTCTGTCCACCGTCTTTGTGCCGTCTGCGGCCGGATGAATTTCGCGGTAAGCACCTGCCTCATCAATCAGGTCGATGGCTTTGTCGGGCAGGAAGCGGTCGCTGATGTAGCGGGCACTGGCCTTTACGGCATACTCAATCACTCCCGGTTCATAGGTTACGTGGTGATACTCCTCATATTTTTCCTTCAATCCTTCTATGATGCGGATAGCCTCGTCGATGCTGGGCTCCTGAATGTCGATTTGCTGGAAACGGCGTACCATTCCTTTGCTGCGTGAGAAATAACGGTTGTATTCTTCGTAGGTGGTAGAACCGATGAAACGGATGTCTCCCTGTTCCAGGTAAGGCTTCAGCATGTTGGAGGCATCCATCGAGCCATCACCGATTTGTCCGGCTCCGATAAGATTGTGTATCTCGTCAATATAGAGAATGGCTTTCTTCTCTGCGCTGAGGCTTTTCATTACACTCTTCAACCGCTGTTCGAAGTCGCCCCGATATTGTGTACCGGCCAGCATACTACCTAAATCCAGTTCGTAGATACGACTGCCTTTCAGACGCTCGGGCACCTCTCCGGCTTCGATACGGGCTGCCAGTCCGTAAGCCAAGGCTGTTTTCCCTACTCCTGGTTCACCGATGTGTAATGGGTTGTTTTTGTCTTTCCGGCACAGCACTTCGATGGTACGTTCCAGTTCCATCTCCCGTCCAATCAGCGGATTGTGATTCTCCAGCTGTTCGTTCAGGCAGGTAATGAAATTCTTGGAAATGCCATGAGGTTCGTCTGAATCATTCTCATCCAAGCTGAGGTCGTCTCCATAGATGACTACCAGTTGGCTGATGAAATCCGGAATCCGTTCCTTCAGGTGTTTTTTCAGAAAATAGCAAGCCCAGGACTCCGGCAGCAGCAACATGGCCTGTACTACGTGAGGAATGTCCAGCACTTCGGCATTGGATGATTCCACGAAGGCATACGCATTCTGAAACAGCAGGTTGGATTGTACGGAAAACTGCAGTTCATAGTTGGTATCTTCCGGCACCTGTTCCATTTTTTGTGCCAAATATTCGTCCACTTCCTCTTCCATCACCGGGATGTGACAGAAACATTCTTCTACGGCCTCCACAAAAGGGTCCTGGTTAAAGAGTGCGCTGAGAATATGCTCCGGAGTAATGAATTCATGGCGATAACGGAACGCCAGGCCCTGAGCAAACGACAGCGCTTTGTCTACATATACAGATTTTTCGATGTGACTCATTGATTTTTTACAGTTTAATTGTCTTCGGGTTCTACGGTCAGTCGCAGAGGAAATCCTTCCTCACGTGCCATCTGAGTGGCTTTCTGTGCTTTGGACTGTGCCACGTCGTAAGAATAGACGCCTGCCGTGGCCGATTGCTGCTGGTGTACTTTCAGCATCAGTGCCTCGGCTTCCTCCTGCGATTTGAAAAACACGATTTTAAGTACCTTCACCACGAAGTCCATAGTGGTGAAGTCGTCGTTGTGGAGAATCACTTTATAATGTTTGGGTTCGTGCAGCTCCACACGTTTTTTTTCTTTACATAACGATTGTTCTTTTTCCATTTGTCTACTTTAATATAGCAATTCGGACTCGCGTCAACGTGCCGTGTTCAGTGTAAATTCTTTATGGTCGTACATTTGTCCACGGGTATCGGTCACAGCCAGTCGGAAAGTGGCTGTACCCGTCTTGATACGTTTTCCGGCAGTGACGGTAGCCGTATACTTCACCCCGTTTCCCGGCTGAATCTGTTCCACCAGAATGGAAGAGGAGATATGCAGATGTTTCATTCCGCTGATTTCTGCCACGCTGGGAATTACGTTGTAGGCAATTTCATTTCCTCCATTCATGATTTCGAAAATGATTTTGCTGCTTTCTCCCGAGCTGATGACATGGTCATGGTCGTTATCTATGAAACGGATGTTCCGGATGTATAAAGAGGAGAGGGCAGACTGTGTATAGTCCGGCTCGGCGTACACTTGTTTCACGGGATAGTTTGCCCTGTTTTCTTCACGCGATTTAGGAGCCGTCAGCGCTCCACCAATGGCAGCACCAGCCAGTGTGCCGACAATGCTTCCAATGGCAGAACCCCTGTAGCTTCCTCTCCAGCCATGACGGGAGTCGCCCACCAGTCCACCGATGGCACCTCCCACACTATTGCCGATGGCAGCACCGCCTACAATGGCACCGGTACGTTCCGGTTGCGTCGTTCCGCATCCGCTACTCAGTAAGGATACAGCTAAACATAATATCGCGACTTTCTTCATGGTTGTTGTTTTTTGATAGATATTTTATTTGCGGTATTTAGCTTTAATGGCCGGAAGTTCTTTCTGAATGTCATTGATACGACGTGCATCACTGGGGTGTGTACTCATGAATTCGGGTACCTTGCCACCAGAACTGGCCGACATCTTTTGCCAGAAAGTCACTGCCTTGTCAGGGTTATAACCCGCCATGGTCATCAGAATCAGTCCCATATAATCTGCTTCCGTTTCGTGCTTGCGCGAGAAAGGAAGGGTTACTCCGTATTGTGCTCCCACACCGTATACCGTACTGGCGATAGTCTGTACCATCTCACTCTTTTGTGAGAGAGTCTGTCCTAATATTTGTGCGCCATACTGGGTAAGCATCTGCTGGCTGATACGCTCGTTGCTGTGCTTGGCTACAGCATGTGCTACTTCATGCCCCAGTACCACGGCCAGTTCATCGTCCGACGAAACCAATTTCATCAGTCCTTCATACACCACAATCTTTCCTCCGGGCATACAGAATGCGTTGATTTCGTCACTCTTTACCAGATTGAATTCCCAGGCAAACTCCTTGATTTCGTCAGAAAGTCCGTTGCTGCGCAGGTATCGTTCTGTGGCTGCGGCAATGTTCTTTCCCACTCGTAAAACCATGGCCGTCTGGGTGGCATTGGTCGACTTCTGGGCACTTTTTATGTAGTCTTTATACTGAGTCAGGCTGGAAGAAAGCACTTCCTGGTCTGAAACCAGCAACAATTGTTTACGTCCGGTGAGCGGTACCGAACTGCATCCTGTCAGCATCAGCAAGGAAAGGACATACACACTTAGTTCTTTTTTCATAACGGTTTCGTTAGTTGTTCTACAAACATAACAAAAAAATGATGATTTTTGATTATGTTTGTGGCAATAAACTATAAAAAAGAGATGAAAAAGGAACTTTTTATAGCATGTTCTCTTTGCGGGACCATGCTGGTGAATGCTGAGAATATAGAGGTCACTACGTTTAAATACGCAGGACCGTATGCATTAGTACAACCTTATCAGGTTGACAGTGTGGATGTTAATTCCAAGTCGTGGAAAGCGGAGTCACTGCTGGATACGCCGGTGTCATTTTTTTTGCTTGAAGGAGCAGAAGTGAAGCAGGCAAGTCAGCTGTCTCTGTTGGCAGGCTATGCCCTGCACCTTATGGGTTTTGTATTGGAAAATACACACTATGGAGAAGTGTCACTGAAGGTGGAAGGGGCTGAACACTATCAGGTGTATGTGGATGGTAAGCGCGTGGAGGATGCCTCGTTGTCGCTGAATCCGGCTACGCATCAGATGGTCATCAAGTACCTCTCCATGCCGGACGAAAAAAACGTGCCGAAGGTGAGCGTGGATGCTAAGCAGGACGGGGTGTTTACCTTGCGTACCGAACAGGGCCGTCTGTTTACACTGGCCGATGTACTGCATGGTACCCGCTTTACGGGTACTGAACTTTCAGCCGATGGGAAATACCTGATTACATCGTACACTATAACAAAGGAAGGTGGGGAAATGACTTCGCAGACCAAGGTAAAGGAACTGAAGACTGGCAAAATATTGGTAACCCGTGGAGAAACCCTGTACTGGATGCCGCGTTCCGTGAAATATTACTATGTACGTCAGGGTGTATCCGGACGGGAACTGGTGACGGTAGACCCTGTATCCGGACATGAGGAAGTGTGGGTGAGCCATCTTCCGGAAGGCAACTTTCTGGTAGCACCTACAGAGGATTATCTGCTGTTTACTCTCGTACAGAAGGGACCGGAAGAGAAGAAGGAAATCTATGAGTTCATTGACCCGGACGACCGCCAGCCGGGATGGCGCAACCGTACGTATCTGGCCCGTTTTGATGTAAAGACGGGCGTGTGCCAGCCTTTGACCTTCGGTTACAAGAATGTGTGGGTTACGGACATCTCTTCCGACGGACGCTTTATCCTGATGATGGCTTCCAACCACCGTATGGGAAAACGCCCGACCACCTTGTTCTCCGTGTACAAGATGGATGTGCAGACCTTGCAGGTGGAAGAACTGGTGAAAGATGACGGTTTCCTGACCAATGCGCAGTTCTCTCCCGATGGCCGTCAGGTATTGCTGGCCGGAACACCGGAGTGTCTGGGAGGCATCGGCAAGAACGTGAAGGAAGGACAGACCCCGAGCATGATTGATAATCAGCTTTACCTGATGGATTTGCAGAGCAAGCAGATTGAACCGCTGACCCGGACATTCAATCCGAACGTGATGCAGACGGTATGGTCGGCTGTAGACAATTGTGTGTACTTCACCGCCGAAGACCGTGACAGTATCGCACTGTTCCGTCTGAATCCGGCAAAGAAACACATTGAGAAGGTGAATGTGCCTGAAGAAATGGTATTGGGATTCTCTGTGGCCGAGAAAGCCTCTTCGTTATCGTTCTACGGAGAAAGTGCTTCCAATTCTCATCGTTTGTATGTGGTCGATTTGAAGAAGGATGCCTCTAAGCTGGAAGAAGATTTGAACGGAGACTTGAAAGATGTGCTGTTAGGTGAATGCAAGGCGTGGGACTTTGTCAACTCCCGTGGGGACACCATTTGCGGACGCTACTACCTACCGCCTCATTTTGACCCGAACAAAAAATATCCGATGATAGTTAACTACTACGGCGGATGCAGTCCCACAAGCCGCAATTTTGCCAGCCGTTATCCGCATCATGCGTATGCCGCATTAGGTTATGTGGTATATGTGGTAGAACCGAGTGGAGCGACCGGTTTCGGTCAGGAATTTTCTGCCCGTCATGTGAATACGTTCGGTGATTATGTGGCCGACGACATCATCGAAGGAACACGTAAGTTTGTGGAAGCTCATTCCTTTGTCAACGGCAAGAAAATCGGTTGCATCGGCGCTTCCTATGGTGGTTTCATGACGCAGTATCTCCAGACAAAGACCGACTTGTTTGCGGCAGCTATTTCCCATGCCGGTATCAGCGACCACACCAGCTACTGGGGCGAAGGCTACTGGGGCTATTCTTACAGTGAAGTATCGGCAGCCAACAGTTATCCGTGGAAGAATCCGGAACTCTTTGTCGACCACAGTCCGCTGTTCAATGCCGACAAGATACACACTCCGCTGCTCTTCCTGCATGGAGCAGTAGATACCAATGTGCCGGTGGGCGAAAGTATCCAGATGTTTACGGCCCTGAAACTGTTAGGACGTGAAACGGCGCTGGTAGTGGTAGACGGACAAGACCATCACATCAAGGACTATCAGAAACGCATCCAGTGGCAGAACACCATCTTTGCCTGGTTTGCCAAATGGTTGCAGGATGACCCGACCTGGTGGAACACCCTTTATCCTCCTAAAACCTTGTAAAACGGATGAAAATATTACATACTAGTGACTGGCATCTGGGGCAGCAACTGTTTGAATACGACCGCAGCGAAGAACAGCAAGACTTTCTGCGGCAGTTGTGCCACTGGGTAGCCACAGAACAGCCCGACGCGTTGATCGTGTCGGGCGACGTGTTTCATTATTGCAGTCCTTCGGCAGCCGCCCAGCGGTTGTACACGGATGCGCTGGTGGAATTTCATGAAACCTGCCCTTCCATGCAGATTATCATCACGGCAGGTAATCACGACAGCAGTTCCAAGCTGGAAATCAACCGGAATCTGTGGAAGTATGCCGGAGTCACTGTGGTGGGTTCTATCCGAAGGGATGAAGCCGGCCAGGTAGACCTGGAACGTCATATCGTGGAAGTGAAGAACGGTTGCGGCGAATTGAAAGGCTATGTGATAGCCCTGCCTCATGTGTATCCGCAAAACTTTCCGGCGCTCGATGAAGAAGTCCCACGTGAAGAGCGGCAACATCATTTTATCCAAACTTTACTGAACCGTGTGGAGGAACGAAACCAGGGGAATCTTCCGGTGGCGCTGATGGCCCACCTGGCCCTGACGGGAAGTGACATTACCGGACAGGACGACGGACGCGGCGGCATGGAATACACGGACATCCGCCTGATGGGGGAGGGATACGATTACTTGGCCTTAGGACACATCCATTTTCCGCAAACCTTGCTCGGCGGACGGGCCCGTTATTGCGGCTCCCCGCTTCCGGTCAACTTTGACGAGAGTTACGGGCATTCCGTCAGTCTGGTAGAACTGGCTGCACACGGTGCTATGCCCGAAGTGCGCACCTTGCCGGTGCGGAATGTGTGGCCCTTAAAAGTGCTGCCTTCGCGGGCCGTGTCGCAGGAAGAGGCATTGGAGGTGTTGCAGGCCATTCCCGATGAGGAAAAGATGTATGTGCAGTTGCACGTCCGTATTCAGGATGTACCTCCGGCCTATTGCATGGAGCGGGCCTACGAGTTAGCTCGTGATAAGCAGTGCCGTTTCTGCCGTTACAAGTGGGAACGTGAAGTAGTGGAAACGCAGAAGGAGATTACAGAGCTGGATGTAGACCGTTTGCAGACTTTTTCTCCGTCGCAGGTAGCAGCCATCTATTATCAGGACAAGTTTCAGCGGGACATCGCTCCGGAAATGCTCGACATGCTGGAAGAAGCCGTGAAACGGGTACGAAGCCAAGAGGAGGAATAGCACATGAAATTACAGAAACTGATTATTGAAAATATAGCCTCCATCGAGAAGGCGTGCATTGATTTTGAGCATGGGCCGCTGGGCGAGGATTCCATCTTCCTGATTTGTGGGCCGACGGGAGCCGGCAAGTCGACGCTGCTGGATGCAGTGTGTCTGGCACTCTATAACACCACTCCCCGCTTGAAACAGGCAGCCAATGAACGCTACTTGGACGAGAACGACAGCTTTTCCGGCACGGGTGAAGTAAGCATTGACGATTCACGCATGCTGATGCGGCGCGACAGTGTGTCGGCACAAGTGGAGCTGTGGTTTACGGATGCGGCAGGAGATGCCTTACGGGCCGTGTGGAGCGTGGCAAGGGCACGCAACAAGGCTGGAGGGAAAATTCAGAAAGTGGTCTGGACACTTTCTTTGCAGGACGGCACTCCGCTCACGAATAAGTCGACCGAAACACGTACGGAGATAGAGCGGCGTATCGGTCTCACCTTTGAGCAGTTCTGCCGGACTACGCTGCTGGCACAGGGAGAGTTTACCAAGTTCCTGAAAAGCAAGGAGGAGGAAAAATCAAATATCCTGGAGAAACTGACAGGTACGGAAATCTACTCGCGCATCAGTCGGGAAATCTACGTGATGAAGACCGAAAAGGAGGCGGAGCTGCAGGAACTGAAGGCGCAGACGGGCGGCATTGTGTTGTTGACTGACGAGGAACTGGCCGCGCTTCAGGCGGAACAGCGCCAGGTGACAGAAGAAACTGCTACGCTCCGCACACAGTTGAAGCAGGAGCAGGACCTTCGGAAATGGTTGACCGACGAGCAGAAGTTGGCACATGATCTGGAGGAGACCGGAAAGGCGCTTCAGGCACTGACGGAACGGGTAGAATCGGAAGATTACAAGCGCAACAAATCGTTGCTGGATGACTGGGACCGTACGGCTGATGTGCGTTTCCAGTGGACGGAACAGGTGGCCTTGCAGCAGCGTATCCGTACGTCGGAAGAAGAACTGGAACAACTGAAAGAGAAGTACCGTTCGTTGAGTGTTGGCCTGGGTCAACTGGAGCGTATGCAGGTGCAGTGCCGGGAACAGTGGGCGGCGTGCGAGACCTATCTTACCGGTGTGCAGGAAAAGGTGCCGGTGTACGAATCGTTGCAATCGCTTTCGGCTTTGTCTGACCAGATTCAGCGCGCGTTCCAGCAGTCGGAAGATTACCGGAAAGAAAAAGCGCACAAGGCGGCAATGCATCAAAAAACGTTGAAAGTCCGGCAGGAAGCTACGGCATCGTATGAGCAGGCCCGAAAGGTAGCGGAAGAAAAGCAGCAGGAGGTGGCAGTGTGCCGCATGCGGTTAGAGGATTTGCAAGTGGAGGAACTTCGGCAGAAGAAGCAGGAGGCAGACGTTCAGCTGGACGGATGGAAGAAGTTGCGGGAGGCACTTTCTGTCCGTGCGGAAAAGGAACAGGCCTGGCTGGATGTGCAGAAGAACCGGAAAACCTTGCAGGACGATTGCCGGAAACAGCAACAGACGGTAGCGCAACTGAAAGCGCAGGCTGAAGTTTGCCGTAAGGAAAAGGAAGAAGTGCAGCAGGTGTACGACAAGCAGCGGATGTCGTGCGAGGACTGGGCACGCGAAGCCCGCGCACGTCTGTCAAAAGGCGATGTGTGTCCGGTTTGTGGCAAGGAGGTAGGTGATGACTTGAAGAGCGAGGCTCATTTTGTGTCGTTGCTGGAACCGGTCCGTGCGTTGCTGGAAGAAAAGGCACGTCGGGCGGAGGAAGTCTTGACCGCACTGGCACGGGCGGAAGCGGAGGTCCGTTCTCTGATGCGACTGGAAGAAATGGAGGCGAAGAAGGAGACTATTGCAAAAGAAGCTTATTCTCTGGCGGAAAAGGCCGTGGCAGATATGCCGCTTTATGCCACCGTGAAAGAAGCGGACGAGGTCGTATCTCAGGTAGAGCAAGCCTTGTCGGCGCAGCTGGAAGTATGCGACCGGCTGGAAGCGCAGTGGAAACAAGCCGAGGAAGGACAGCAACGCCTGAACCGTCTGACGAAGGAACGGGAGGAACTGACCACTGCCAGCGAGCAATGGCATCGGAAGGTTGAGGAAGCCGACAAAGCCGTGTCCCGTTTGGAAACCGAGCTGCGTATGCTGGAAGAGGCACTTTCGCGTGAGGCACTGACCGTTTCCCAGTGCGTGGAGAAAGGAGAGATCTTGATTGTCTTTACGCCTTGGCAAGAAGCTTGGAAGACCGACCGCGAAAACTTCATTACCGCCTTGAAGAAAGAAACTGACCGGTATGTGGAACAGCAGACGAGGAGAGAGCAACTCTCGCACAAGGTTGAGTCGCTGGCTTCTCAGGTGGAGCAGGTGCAGTCCGTCCGTCAGTCCATCTTGTCGGAACTTCCGGCCTGGGAGCTGGAGACGGCAGAGACGATACCCGACGGGCCGTGTCCGGAAGGACTTCCGGGACAATGGAACACGCTGAACACTTCCGTGCTTTCTGTCTGCCATGCCATAAAGACATCGCAAAAGTTGAGGGAGGAAAAAAGCACCGGAGTGGAAGCTTTTCTTGTCGATCATCCCGAGATTTCCCGTGAGTATTTGGAGAAACTGGCCGGACTGGAAGTGGAGAAAGTGAATATGGCACGCCGTACTTTGCAGAAGTTGGACAACGACCTGACGAGTCGGCGGGCAGAAATGGAACGGGTCGGTCGGGAACTGGCGCAACATCGGGCACAGCGTCCGTCGGAAACCGAAGGGATGACGCTGGCAGTCGTAGAGGAAACCATTTCCCGACTGGAAGAACAGCAGACCGGGAAGTTGGCTCGTTTGGGAGCCATCGCACAGATGCTGGCACATCACGAAGAGTGCCTGCAACGTATCCGGAAAGTGAAGGAACAGATAGAAGTGAAGCAAAAGGAAGTGGACAACTGGGCTGGAGTGGCTGCCTTGTTCGGCAGTGCCGACGGCAAGAAGTTCCGTAACATTGCCCAAAGCTACGTGCTTCGCCAGTTGCTGGCCGGTGCCAATCATTACCTGAGCCGGCTGACCGACCGTTACCGTATGGAGTGTCCGCCGGGTGGACTTACCATTCTGTTGCGCGATGAATACCAAGGCGGGGTGAAACGTCCCACATCCACCATTTCAGGTGGGGAGAGCTTCCTGGTGTCACTGGCCTTGGCATTGGGATTGTCTTCACTCAACCGGAAAAGTCTTTCGGTGGATGTGCTGTTTATCGACGAAGGTTTCGGTACACTGGACAGCGACTACCTGAACACGGTGATGGAAGCACTTGAGAAGTTGCACCAGATAGGAGGCAAGAAGGTAGGCATCATCAGTCACGTGGAAGCCCTGCGCGAACGCATTGCCACCCAGATTCATGTGGAGCGGGTAAACCATACGCTAAGTCGGGTGGAGGTTGTCAATACGATGGGAAATATGTAAATTGTGGGTTTTGTAAATGTTTGATTTTTAGTAGATTAGGATTTGGTAAAAAACGCCTTTGCGTTTGAACTAAAACGCAAGGACATTTCAGGTAAAACGCAAGTACGTTTGAAGTAAAACGCACTTGCGTTTTGTCTTAAACGAACTTGTGTTTCGACCCAAACGTACTTACGTTTTTTCAGGTAATAGGGGATAACTTTTTTTTATGACAAAAATCCAGATAGATGTCGTACTTTTGTATCACGAAACTAAAAACATTATGATTATGTACAAATCTATTCTTCGTCCCTGGTTGTTCCGTATGGATGCCGAGAAAATTCACGGTCAGATAGTTGCTTTACTTCATGTTTATCGTCATTTTCCACCGGTGAAATGTCTTCTTCGTGCATTTTATCGTCCGAAGGCAACACCGTTTCAATGGCGGAACCTGACTTTTGCCAATCGGGTGGGACTGTCGGCCGGATTCGACAAAGAGGCGAATTGCTTTGACGAACTGAGTGATTTGGGTTTTGGTTTTCTGGAAGTGGGAACCGTTACTCCGGAAAAGGTAGCAGGAAATCCTTTCCCCCGAATCTTCCGTTTGCCGGAGGATCATGCGCTGGTTTCACGTACGGGCTTCAATAATCCCGGAAAAGAGGTTGTCCTGAAAAATCTGCAACGGAAACGGGACGGAAAATACATTTTGGGAGTAAATATCAATACCAATGCTCCGACCGATGTGGAGCGGGCCGTGACAGATATTACAGATTTGTACGAGACTTTCAGTGCCTATGCGGATTATTATACGATAAACTGGGGCAGTATGACGCCTGAGATTCTGACTGACGTGTTGACTGCACTCGAGAGCTACAAACAGCGTTTCCACAGACCGGTCTTCCTGAAGTTGCCTGCCGATGTGCCGGTGGAGAAACTGGATGCGGTGATTGAATTTGCAAAGGTGCATCATATTGACGGTTTCATTGCTACGGGACCTACACAGGACCGTTCGCTTCTGATTCATTCCGCACAGGCTGAAGTGGAACGGGTAGGAGCCGGAGGCATCAGCGGACTTCCGGTCATTCATAAGTCTTTGGAGGTGATGAAGTATTTGTCGGCACATGCTCCCAAGGACATGTTGCTGATTGGTGCGGGAGGTGTGATGACACCGTTTGAGGCAAAGGCCATGCGGAATGCGGGAGCTCACCTCGTACAGGTGTATTCCGCTTTCATCTATGAAGGTCCTGGTGTGGTAAAGCGTATTGCCGAGAAAATATAAGCAGTGGCGTACATGTTTTATAAATGATGGTGGCCGACCTGTAAGGTATAATCTTATGGGTCGGCTTTAATTTTATAGGGAGGTTTCAGGGTTGTCTTCAAGTTCTTTGTGATTTTTGGGTAGGAATCGCATGTTATATGTCTGCAAAATTGGGCTGGGTGTCATATTTATTACACCTGAATTTGAAATAATATCTTTTTTTTGCAAAAAAGTATATTATATGATGCTATCCAAACGACAAAAAATGATAACGGCTCTCATTGCAGGAGTGGTGGCAGGCGGTGGACTGTACTTCCTTTACCTCTTGAGAGCACATACGTATCTCACCGACGAGCCTTCGGCTTGTGTGAATTGCCACATCATGTCACCTTATTATGCCACTTGGATGCACAGCTCTCATTCGCGAAATGCGACGTGTAACGACTGCCATGTGCCACATGAGAATTTTTTGAAGAAGTGGACGTTCAAAGGGATGGACGGCGTGAAGCACGTGGCTGCTTTTCTAACCAGTTCGGAGCCTCAGGTCATTCAGGCACATCCGGCCAGTTCACAGGTCATCATGAACAATTGTATCCGCTGTCATGAACAGTTGAATACGGAACTGGTAAAGACCGGCCGCATAGACTATATGATGTCGGAAGTGGGAAAGGGAAAAGCCTGCTGGGATTGCCACCGCGATGTGCCCCATGGAGGAAAGAACAGTCTGTCGTCCACACCGGCGGCCATTGTGCCACTGCCGGATTCACCAGTTCCGGAATGGTTGAGAAAGATGAAAGAATAATTTAAAACTCGTATAGTATGATTCATAATTTTAAATCTTGGCAGGGATGGCTGTTGTTTGGTGCATCAATGGCCGTCGTGTTTTGTTTAGGACTTGCCGTGTCTGCGTTGTCAGAGCGCAGGGCCGAAGTGGCAAGCATATTTAATAACCGGAAGAATCCGATGAAAGGGATTGTGGCTCAGAACGAGAAATTCCAGGGAGATTTCCCGAGAGAATATCAGACTTGGACTGAAACTGCCCGTACAGATTTTGAAAGTGAATTCAACGGAAATGTGCAGGTGGATGTGCTGGCACAGCGGCCGGAGATGGTGATTCTTTGGGCAGGCTATGCCTTTTCAAAAGACTATGCCACTCCTCGTGGCCACATGCATGCCATTGAAGACATTCGTGCCACGTTGCGAACAGGAGCACCTCAGGGTGAAAAAGACGGCCCTCAGCCCTCTACTTGCTGGACCTGCAAGAGTCCTGATGTACCGCGCATGATGCAGGAGATAGGGGTAGATTCATTCTACAATAACAAGTGGGCTGCTTTCGGCGATGAGATTGTGAATCCGATAGGCTGTTCAGATTGTCATGATTCAGAAACAATGGATTTGCATATTAGCCGTCCGGCCCTGATTGAAGCTTTTGCCCGTCAGGGAAAAGACATCACAAAAGCCACTCCTCAGGAAATGCGCTCGCTGGTGTGTGCACAGTGTCATGTGGAATATTACTTTAAAGGAGACGGCAAGTACCTCACTTTCCCATGGGACAAGGGCATGACGGTAGAGGCCATCGAGCAATATTACGATGAAGCCGGCTTTTCTGACTATACGCATGCTTTGAGCCGTACACCGATTCTCAAGGCACAGCATCCTGACTATGAAATTTCGCAGATGGGCATTCACGGACAGAGAGGAGTATCGTGTGCCGATTGTCACATGCCGTATAAGAGTGAGGGAGGAATGAAATTCAGTGACCATCACATCCAGAGTCCGCTTGCCATGATAGACCGTACGTGTCAGGTGTGTCATCGTGAAAGTGAAGAAACATTGCGCAATAACGTGTATGAACGTCAGCGTAAGGCCAATGAGATCAGAACCCGTCTGGAAAAAGAACTGGCTTCGGCACATATCGAAGCTAAATTCGCCTGGGATAAGGGAGCGACAGAGAATGAAATGCAACCGGTATTGAAACTGCTGCGTGAAGCTCAGTGGCGCTGGGATTTTGGAGTAGCTTCTCATGGAGCTGCTTTCCATGCACCTCAGGAAATTCAGCGAATCCTGTCGCATGGACTGGACAGAGCACTGCAGGCCCGTCTTTCTCTTGTCCGTATTCTGGCTAAGCACGGTTACACGGAGAGTGTGCCGATGCCGGATATTTCTACCAAAGAGAAAGCGCAGGAGTTCATAGGTCTGGACATCCCGGCTGAAAAAGCTGCTAAAGAACGTTTCTTGAATGAAACGGTTCCGAACTGGTTGAAAGAAGCAAAACTGAAGGAACGTATCATTTAAGTGTTATGTGGAAAAATACTTGGGGGATAAAAGAAGGAATAATGACCTGTGCGGGATTGCTCGTCATAGGTCTTATTCTTCATTTGATGACGGGTGGAGTAGACTGGAACAGCTTTTCCTGGCCATTGAATTTGTGTGTGGCAGTGGCTTACCTGGTGGGGCTGGTGGCATTGTATTCTTTGCGGAAAAAGCTTTATTTCGTGCGCTGGGCCATGTCGTACAAAGCGGCGATTCCTTCGCTGGCAGCTGTGTCGGTCCTTACATTCTGTATGGGTATGATTAAGCAGGTCCCGGGACATGTACCTGCTGAGGGTATTTCCATGTTTAACCGCATGATTTCATGGTGGCCTTTCGTGTTGGAGTATTTTTGGATGACGTCCATCGTAGGACTGGTATCGCTCAAGCACCTATTTTCATTTCGGTTTCAGAAGATACCGTTTCTGCTGAATCATTTTGGGTTATTCGTGGCGTTGGTATCTGCTACACTGGGTAGTGCCGATATGAAACGGTTGACGATGAATACACGTGTGGGTCAGGTTGAATGGCGTGCTACGGACACGAACGGGCAGTTAACCGAGTTACCACTGGCCATCGAACTCAAGAATTTCAGTATAGAAGAATATCCTCCCAAGCTGATGCTGATAGACAATGCTACCGGAAGAGCTTTGCCAGACAACGCACCTGCTCATCTGCTTTTGGAAGAGGGTGTCAGTCAGGGTGTGTTGCCCGGATGGAATATTGAGGTACGTAACAAGATAGATATGGCTGCCTCCGTGTCAGGAGAAGATACGGTGAGGTACGTGGAATGGCCGAGCATGGGAGCTACGTGTGCCGTCCATGTCAGGGCTACTTCTGCTGATGGAAAGCAGATGGCAGACGGCTGGGTAAGCTGCGGAAGTTTTCTGTTCCCGTATCAGGCGCTCCGGCTCGATAGTGTCTGCAGCCTGGTGATGCCCGACAGAGAGCCACGGCGCTTCTCGTCTGAGGTGACAATTTATACAGAGACAGGAAAAAAGCTTGAGCAGACAATTGAAGTCAATAAGCCGGCGAAAGTGGAAGGCTGGAAAATCTATCAGTTAAGCTACGATGAGGGCAAAGGTCGCTGGAGTGATGTCAGTGTGTTTGAACTGGTGTCAGACCCATGGCTTCCGGTAGTTTATGTGGGAATTGTAATGATGATGTTGGGGGCTGTATGCATGTTCGTAACGGCCCAGAAGAATAATAAGTGTTGAGAAGAATATGCTGAATTGGGACTGGTTTAGTTATTTTGCCCTGGTGGCTGTGCTGTGCTGGATAGCTGGTGCATGGAGTGCCTTTAAGGGGAGTCGTCTGCGCGCATGTGCGTGTACGGTGTTAGGGCTTGTGGTGTTTGGTACATTTATCAGCTTGTTGTGGCATTCACTGGAGCGTCCTCCTCTGCGTACGATGGGAGAAACCCGTTTGTGGTATTCGTTCTTTTTGCCTTTTGCCGGACTGATTACTTACATAAGGTGGAAATATAAATGGATATTAGGATTTGGCACATTGCCGTCGGTTGTTTTTATCTGTGTGAATATTCTGAAGCCGGAGATACACAATAAAGCGCTCATGCCTGCCTTGCAGAGTCCCTGGTTTGCTCCTCATGTCATTATTTATATGTTCGCTTATGCCATGCTGGGAGCTTCTGCCGTGATGGCCATTTACCTGCTCTGGGTCAGAAAGAACCGGTGTGACGAGAAGGAAATGGCCTTGTGTGATAACCTTGTATATGTCGGACTGTCGTTCATGACACTGGGAATGCTTACCGGTGCCTTATGGGCGAAGGAAGCCTGGGGACATTACTGGGCGTGGGACCCCAAGGAAACTTGGGCGGCTGTGACCTGGTTTTCGTATCTTACTTACATTCACATGCGAATAGGGTTACAGCAGAAGCGTCGGTTGTCATTGTCGGTCCTGCTGATTTCTTTTGTTTTTCTGCAGATGTGCTGGTGGGGCATTAATTACCTGCCTTCCGCACAAGGAAGCAGTATTCACACCTATAATATGAACTGATAAAAACGCTGAGAGTATGAGAAAAAGAATTTTGTCTGCATGGGCGGTGGCTTTGCTTCTTGGGCAGGTGTCCTTGGTCCATGCTCAGGAGAATGAAGAAAGTCATTTTTGGGCCTCAGCCCAGATTCGTACAAGAGGAGAATACCGGAATGGCGCGCTGTCTCCCCGCGGTGAGGGTGATAAACCTGCGGGGTTTATCAATGAACGTGCCCGACTGACTTTGGGATATGAACGCAAGAAGTTGTCGTTGAAGTTCTCGGCACAGCATGTCGGTGTGTGGGGGCAGGATGCGCTGGTTGACAAAAACGGGCGTTTTATATTGAACGAGGCTTGGGCTGCATTCCATCTGAATGACTCGTGGTTCATGCAGCTGGGAAGGCAGTCGCTGGTGTATGATGATGAGCGCATTTTGGGAGGACTGGACTGGAACGTGGCAGGGCGCTATCATGATGCCCTGAAAATAGGCTACAGACATGGAGGGCATCAGCTGGATGGTATCTTTGCTTTCAACCAGAATGACGAGACCCTGATAGGCGGAACATATTATGACAGCAGCAAGACCAAACTTTATAAAAATATGCAGTCCTTGTGGTATCATTATGATTTCGCATCTGCACCTGTGAAACTTTCTGTGCTGGCCATGAATCTGGGTCAGGAAGGAGGTGATGCCGAAACCCGAGAGTCGGATACACAATATATGCAGACGGTGGGCACGTACGTACAATTCACCCCGGCCTCATGGAATCTGTCAGGATCTTTCTATTATCAGACAGGAAAGAATGTATCCGCACGCAAGGTTTCTGCTTTCATGGGAAGTGTGCGGGCTTCGTATTCTATCAATGACAGCTGGACGGTCAATGTGGGAACTGATTACCTGAGTGGTAGTAAGAAGTCCGATGCCACTTACCGGGCTTTTAATCCGCTGTATGGCACTCATCATAAATTTTACGGAGCAATGGATTATTTTTATGCGTCCGATTTTGTGAATGGCTATGCACCGGGACTTTCTGACACGCAGATAGGAGTAGGTTATAAGGTATCTTCTTCTGTATCGATGGGACTGAATTATCATTATTTCGCCACAGGTGTGAAGCTGGAGAGCCTGAACCGTACCTTAGGGTCTGAACTGGATTATCAGCTGGACTGGAAAATCATGAAAGATGTCAGCCTTTCGGTGGGTTACTCGCTGATGAGAGGAACTTCGACAATGGATGTCGTGAAAGGAGGAAATCACAAAAGCTGGCAAGACTGGGGATGGGTGTCTTTGAACGTCAATCCGACTCTTTTCAAAAAATAATAGTTACGTGCGCAATAAAAAAGGACAAGGACTGTTCCACATTGAAGGAGCGGTCCTTGTTCTTTATATAATGCCTTTTATGGCTTTTCGGTTCAGTTCGATGTAATTGCCTTCTTTCCTTTTGAGGATGCCTTCTTTTTCCATCTTATTGAATTCGGTAGACAGGGCCGGACGTGTCACGTTAATGTATTCGGCCAGTTGCGTAAGGGTATGCGTCAGTTTCACGGTAGAAGTGTCTTTATCCAGCTGTTTCAGTAAATAGACCAGGATTCTTTCGCGAATGGTTTTTCGTGACAGCACGTCCAGTCGCATGGTGGTACACACGTTGCAGTTGCCTGATACGCAGAGAAAACTTTTCAGCATATCCGGATATTTGCTGATAAGATGGAAGGTGGAGTCCTTGGTGGCAGTCAGGAGGACAGACTTTTCCAGTGTACGGAATGTGGCGGGGAAACGGTTGTCTTTCTTGAACAGGTGAGGGGTGGCGAAAGCCCTAGGCGACTCAATGTGTTCGATTAAGACTTCATTGCCGTTGGCATCGATAATGTTCACCTCCAAGGTTCCTTCAAGCAATACATACAGATTACAGCATATATCTCCTTGCTCCAGGATAACCGTATTCTCGTTGATTTCCTGAAGACGGAAGTCAAGTCTTTTTAGAATCTCACTTTTCAGGTAATCCGGCAGTTCTTTAAAGAGTGGAATAGAAAAAAGTTTTTCCTTGTAATAATCGTTGAATGGTATGCTTTTCATTATCTGTCTTTCTGCATTTTCTTTTGCAAAAATATGTTTTTTGTTTATTACTTTCAATAGAAAGGCAGGATTAATCTGTTTTTGTGAGAGTGTTAATTAATCCCCTTGTCATAAATCTTACATGCAGATTGACTGGCGAGCCGTATTTTTGTGAAACAAATACAAAGGAAAAATCTGAATAAAAGGAATTACAGATGAGAAAAGCAAGTAGAGAAATGGATAGTCAGTGGGCTTTGGAGGTTATGCGCAGGGCTCCTTATATCACGGTCAGCTTTACCCGGGTCGACGGAAGTGCATACGGGGTGCCGCTTTCACTGGCTTGTACAAGTGATGACGTGTGGTATTTTCATTGTGCTCCTGAAGGGGATAAGCTGGATGCCATTGCCGTGCATCCGGAAGTATGTCTTTCGGCGGTTACGAAGTGCCAGCCTACTGTGGGGCCGAAGGACGGCACGTTTACACTTCAATATCGTTCGGCCATCGCTTTTGGCAAGGCGGAACGGGTGACGGATACGGAAGAGAAGATTGAGGCGCTTCGGGCCATCAGTCAACGTTTCCTGCCCAAGCATATGGATGCGTTTGATGAGGCGGTGCAGAGAAGCCTTCATCGTACGGAGGTGGTACGGATTACTTTATTAAGCCCTCCCACCGGCAAGCGTAAGCAATATGACAAGAATGGAGATGAAATGAAATACGGCAGGATGGAATGATCTTGCCGCAGGCTATATCGTAAAATGTAAAAGATGATGGAACTGTTTGATGTGTATTCGGTTTTTCCCGTGAATATCGTAAGGGGAAAAGGTTGTGAGGTATATGACGAGAAGGGGCAGGCCTATCTTGATTTGTATGGCGGACATGCCGTGATTTCGGTGGGACATTCGCATCCGTATCTGGTGAAGTGCATGAGTGAGCAGCTGCAACAGCTGATGTTTTATTCGAATTCTGTCATAAATAAGTTGCAGGAAAGACTGGCTAATGAGCTGGGTGAGCTGTCGGGGTATCCTGATTATCGGGCGTTCTTTGTCAACTCGGGAGCAGAAGCCAACGAAAATGCCCTGAAACTGGCTTCGTTTCATACGGGAAAAAAACGGGTAGTGGCTTTTAGAAACTCTTTTCATGGGCGCACGTCGGCGGCTGTGGAAGTGACGGACAATCCTGCCCTTCATGCACCGATTAATACGAATCATAACGTGTATTTTGCGGCCTTGGATATAAAGGAAGTGGAAACGGAGTTGGCCAAGGGAGATGTGTGTGCCGTAATTCTAGAAGGAATTTCAGGAGTAGGGGGAATCCAGGTCCCCGATGAGGACTTTCTGCGGCAATTGAGGGAACTGACGAGACGTTATGGGGTGGTATTGGTTCTTGATGAAATACAGTCGGGCTATGGTCGTACGGGGAAGTTCTTTGCTCACCAATGGGCTGGCATCAAACCGGACCTTATCACTGTGGCTAAGGGGATAGCCAACGGATTTCCTTTTTCGGGAGTCTTGATCAGTCCGATGTTTGCCGCCCGAAAAGGAATGCTCGGTACGACGTTCGGTGGCAATCATTTGGGATGCGCCGCCGCTCTGGCTGTGCTGAAAATTATCCGCGAGGAGAAACTGATAGAGAATGCTCTTCATACGGGAGCGTATCTGATGCAGCGGTTGCAGGAACTGCACTCTCCGCTTATAAAAGAAATCCGGGGACGTGGACTGATGGTGGGGGTGGAACTGACCGTGCCGGTGAAAGAGGTACGCGAACCCCTGCTGTTTGAGGAACGGATTTTTACCGGCTATTCCGGGTTGTATACATTAAGAATACTTCCTCCGTTGATACTTTCAACGAAAGAAGTGGATATATTTGTAGGGAGTTTGAAGAAAGTGCTGGATGGATATTATGAAAATAGCAGATAAGCTTTATAAAGTTTTCGTTGTTGCGGGTAGCGAACCTTTAGGAACAGCGGGGATTCAGGCCGATATGAAAGCCATCGTGGCTTGTGGAGGGTATGCGGCAGGAGCAGTGATATGTATTGTAGATGAGGACACAACTCATGTAAAAGGAGTACACTTGATACCGGCAGATATGATTGCAGGACAAATCCGTTCTTTCCTTGGAGATGTGGGGGCAGATTGCATAAAAACCGGTATGTTGTATTCTAAAAATATCATTCGGCTTGTTGCAGGCATATTAGATGAATATAGCTCGATTCCAGTTGTCGTTGATCCGGTCATGGTTACTTCTTCGGGTGACAAATTGTTGGAAGAAGATGCGGTGCAAGCTTATAAAGATTACCTATTTCCTCGTGCTTCTATCCTAACTCCGAATAAGAAAGAGGCTGAGTGGTTGTGTGGAAAGGAGTTGAATGAGGGTAATATAGAGGAATGTTTGAAGGATTTGAGCCGTTGGGGAAATAGTGTAGTTATAAAGTCGGTGGAGAACCGTGATTTCTTTATCGATTATTATTATAATCCGGTGGAGAAGGTGATGAAGGTTTACAAGAAGGAAGGAATTCGAACCCGAAATGTAAATGGAACGGGAGATAGTTTTGCTTCTGCAATAGCGACTTTTTTAAGTAAAGGTTATGGGATTGAGTTTGCTGTTGCTGAAGCGGAAAGGTTTATTCAGCAGTCCATTGAGTTAGGAGCCCGCTTTAAGTTTGGAAGAGGATTCGGTCCTGTATATCCTTATTATGAAGTACAAGAATAAATGTGTAACAATACGAAAATAATATGAAAACAACTGAATTTATCGGGGCTGCGGAACGGCAGCTTCATGAACTGGCAGGCAGAATGGTAGCCTATAATGCAGGTGACCCGAAGCGTATACAACATTTGATAAAAGTACATTATTTTGCCCGTATGATTGGTTTGGCAGAACATGTGGATGAGGCTACTCAACTGATTTTGGAGGCGGCAGCTATTGTGCATGACATTGGTATCCGGATTTGTGAGCAGAAATACGGAGTCTGCGATGGAAAGCATCAGGAGCTGGAAGGTCCGGACGAAGCCCGGAAACTGCTGACGGATATGGGGACATTTTCTGAAGTACAAATAGAACGGATATGCTGGCTGGTAGGGCATCATCATACGTATGACTCCATTACAGGAATAGACTATCAGATTCTGGTGGAAGCCGATTTTCTAGTTAACATTTACGAAGATAATCTGCCGGCCGATGCTATTCGCAAGGTGAAAGAAAAGATTTTCAAAACCTCGGCAGGACGGGCATTGCTCGATACGATGTTTGGAGTTGAAAACAATACGCTCTAAAAAAAAGCCCTCATTTCTGCATGTGGCAGGAATGGGGGCTTTGAAGTTATTGAATCATTTTTAGGGGCTATAGAAGAACTTGGGAAACAGAAGTTTTTTCCGTAATTTTGAAACAGTGTATTTTTATAATAGAGGTATGAATAAATTTAGCAATAAATCGATTGAAGAACTCGGTTTCTATGTATATTCGTTAGTAGACCCTCGAGATGGTAAAATCTTCTATATTGGAAAAGGATGTGGAAATCGTGTTTTCCAGCATTGTGAGGCAGCCCTACAAGGGGATGAAGTATCCTTAAAATTAAATTTAATTCGAGAGATTATTTCTTTGGGATTACAAGTAGAGCATTGAAGTGATTTAAACTTTTCTTTTCCTTGCACATTTTCTCAATAGCATAAC
>NZ_QSQT01000013.1 GCF_003437535.1 Phocaeicola plebeius | reverse complement strand
CGGCAAAGATATAAATTTATCGGATTTACCCCTCAGATTATTACGTTGACCCCTAATACCCCCATCTTATTATTTCATCACATAGCTTTCCTGTTCACTCAACTTCACCCATACAAACTATTTTACCGCCATCACTATTTTTTAAACAATAGAATACATACCTCACTTTTCTCGTACTTCACATTCGCATCTTAACTCTTACAAACCAGGAGAGAAGAAAACTAAAATCCATATCCAACTTCTTATCAAGCTTCACCCCCAAACAAAAATAAAAAACCCCGAACAGACCGTTGTCCATTCGGGGGATTTATTAAAGTATTTACAGATACAAATTAAGCTTCTTCTGCAACTACTTCGAAAGGAATTTCTACAGAAACTTCCTTGTGAAGTTTAACCACAGCTTTGTAGTGTCCAACTTCTTTTACGTTGTCTTTAACAACGATAATCTTACGATCGATGTTGTGACCCAACTTAGCCAGTTCATCAGCAATCTGAATATTACCTACTGAACCATAGATAACACCTGTTGCACTTACCTTTGTAGCGATAGTCAAAGAAACACCCTTCAATGTTTCTGCAACAGCTTCAGCATCTTTCTTAATCTTCTCCAATTTGTGAGCACGCTGTTTCAGTTCTTCAGCCAACATTTTCTTTGCAGCCGGAGAAGCAATCACAGCTTTACCTGTCGGAATAAGATAGTTACGACCATAACCAGACTTAACGGTTACAATATCATTCTTGTAGCCCAAGTTAACTACGTCTTCTTTCAAAATCAGTTCCATATTCTTATTCCTCCTTTATTATTTCATCATATCAGTTACGAAAGGCAGCAAAGCCAAGTGACGAGCTCTCTTAACAGCCTGCGCAATACGACGCTGGAACTTCAATGAAGTACCTGTAATACGGCGCGGAAGGATTTTACCCTGTTCGTTCAAGAATTTCTTCAAGAATTCAGGATCTTTGTAGTCGATGTACTTAATACCGCTCTTTTTGAAACGACAGTATTTTTTCTTCTTAACGTCTACTGAAGGCGGAGTTAAATATCTGATTTCTGATTGTTGCTGTGCCATGATTAGTTTTCCTCCTTTTTAGTTGATTTTACATTTCTTCTCTTAGCAGCGTATTCTGCAGCGTACTTATCCATCTTGAAAGTCAAGAAACGGATTACACGTTCGTCACGACGGTAGTTAACTTCCAGCTTCTCGATTACAGACGGTTCTGCTTTGAATTCAATCAGTTGATAGAATCCTGTAGATTTTTTCTGAATTGGGTAAGCCAATTTTTTCAATCCCCAGTTTTCTTCATTGATGATCTCCGCACCTTCCTGAGTAAGGATAGCTTTGAACTTCTCTACCGCTTCCTTCATCTGAACATCAGACAAAACGGGAGTTAAAATGAAAACGGTTTCGTATTGATTCATACTATTCGTTAATTAAATTAATTAATAATGATTTTTTATTTGCGCGACAAAGGTACGACTTTTCAATTAAGAAACCAAGACTTCCCATATATTTATGCAATAAAGATTCTTAAAAAAGAGATATTTATCTTCCAAACTCTCTTTTCTCTACTTTATATATAGGTGAAATGTCGTATATTTGCAAAGTTGTTTAAACAATAATTACATGATAGAACAATTCAATTTTGACATTCAACTGATATTTGCCATTTTAAATGGAAAAGTATCGGCTGCCATTAACAGAAAGCTGAGCCGGAATTTCCGATTAAATGACATGGAAATTACACCGGAGCAATGGACCGTGCTACTCTACCTTTGGGAAAAGGATGGAGTTACCCAGCAGGAGTTGTGCAACGCCACTTTTAAAGATAAGCCCAGCATGACCCGACTGATTGACAACATGGAAAGACAACATCTGGTTATACGAGTGCCCGACAAAAAAGACCGTCGGACCAATAAAATTCACCTGACAGAAAATGGAAAGAAATTAGAAGAAAAAGCGCGTTTCATCGCCAACAAGACACTAAAAGAAGCCTTACACGGACTTACATTGGAGGAATTAAGAATCAGCCAGGAAGTGCTTCGGAAAATATTTACCAACACAAAAGACTAAAAAAGTGGAATGATTCAGACTTGTTACCCTCAGCAAGAAGCATAAAAATCATTTCATTTGTCAAGCTTTTATAAAACGGCTTATATATATGCTCAAATTTCCGTTTTTTTTCACGAAATAATTTTTTGGATAAAAGAATTATGCTTTAATTTGTAACCATGAATAAATAAACCATAAAAAAGAAGACACACATGAAAAGCTTATTACAGAATTTAGGAGTGATATTGGTTATCATCGGTGCTGTGATTCTCATTGCAAGCTATGCAATAGGTAATGTGAACAACAACGCAGTATTGGGAGTTTCTTTGTTGCTCGTTGTTGCCGGATTGATTTCATATATCATCCTGAACAAAAGAATTACAGATTGATTTTTTCAATCAACAGCAATAAAAAAGCCTGAATTAAACATTCAGGCTTTTTTATTGCTCACTTCCGAAAAGTCTTTATTCACCTTCCGGAGTAATCAATTTATATCCCTTTCCGTGAATATTGATAATCTCAATTGAATCATCTTCTTTCAGGTGCTTACGCAATTTTGTGATATACACATCCATACTTCTTGCATTGAAGTAATTGTCGTCAATCCAGATAGTTTTCAAAGCAAAGTCTCTCTGAAGAATTTCATTTGCATGTGCACAAAGCAAGCCCAGCAATTCAGATTCTTTCGTAGTCAACTTAGTCTGCTTGTCACCAATTGACAGAATCTGTTTCTGAGTATCAAAAGTAAAACGACCAATCTTGTACACTGTACTTTCACGGTTACGTTTTCCACGTACACGACGCAAAATAGCTTCAATACGGAATGTCAGCTCTTCCATACTGAAAGGCTTTGTAATATAATCGTCCGCACCAATCTTGAATCCTTCCAGAATATCTTCTTTCAGTGTTTTAGCTGTCAAGAAAATAATAGGAACTTCCGCATTTGCCTGACGGATTTCCTGTGCCAAAGTAAAACCATCTTTTCTTGGCATCATTACGTCTGTTACCACCAAATCATATTTACTCTTCAGAAAAGCCTTGAATCCAACTTCTCCATCTGGAAAAAGATCTGCATTGTAACCTTTTGCCTGTAAATATTCTCTCAAAAGCATGCCAAGATTCTCATCATCTTCGCACAGCAAAATACGCAATTTGTCATCCATATCTTATTCTTCTTTAAATAATGGTATAGTAATTATAAATTTTGTTCCTACATTCAATTCGCTTTCCGCCCGGATAGAGCCTTTATGGTCTGCGATTATCTTCTTTACATAAGCCAACCCAAGTCCAAAACCTTTCACATCATGCAAGTTTCCAGTATGAACCCGATAGAACTTATCGAATATTTTTTTCAAATTCTCTTTCTTGATTCCAAGACCGTTATCTTCCACTGAAATACACAGCTTTCCGTTTTCATTCCATGTACGGATTTTCAAGGCAATATCACGATCCGGACTCTTATATTTCACTGCATTATCCAGCAAGTTAAATACCACATTGGTAAAATGCATTTCATCCACAAAAATCACCGGATCCTGCGCATTCAATTCCGCCTCCAGCGTACCATTGTTTTTCTCTACTTTCAAACGGAAAGTATTCACCACTCCATTAATCAACTCATGTGCGTCAATTTCCTTTTTCTTAAGTGTCACACTCTGCCGTTCAAACATAGACATCTGCAACACCTTTTCTACCTGAAAACGCAAACGCTTCGTTTCGTCATTGATAACTCCTGATATATGCTTAAACATCACAGGCGATTTACCCACTGCCGGATCATTCAACATTTGGGCAGCCAACGATATGGTAGAAATCGGAGTCTTAAACTCATGCGTCATGTTGTTGATGAAATCATTCTTAATTTCAGTCAAGCGTTTCTGACGGAAAATAATGTAAATCGTGAAAATAAACGTAATCAACAAAACCACCGTAAAGATGATGGATGGAATCATAAACTTCACTGAACTGAATATGTAATTATCCAGTGTGGGGAAGAAAATATTCACAAAACCCATCTTAGCAGGAGGATCTTTTTCAAAGAGCAAACGAGAATAGATTTTTTCATCGTCATGCACATAATCTGAACAACGGTACACCTCTTTCCCATCCCGGTCTGTCACCGAAAAATGATAAGGAATATCGATGCCATTATTAAACAGTTCTGTTTTCAGGAAGTGGTCAAGCTGTTTAAAGTTGACTCTTTCTTTCAGAGGCTTGTCACTTGCCGTATAAAGAATATTATACACCACCTCATCCAGCAATGCACGCTGATACACATAACGTTCTTTCAGAATCTCCTGCAATGCACGCGATGTTTGTGGAATAGTTCTTCCCGTAGATATGACCACCTTAGGCACATTCGACGGCCGATTCATAATGGTCTTCAGCTCAAAAGTAGAGTAAGTAGAACCGTCAGGTGCGGTAATCGTATACTGATGATGTTCTACCACATTCTCGCCTGCATCGTTCTTTTCCTGGTATTGTCTGGACAACAATGCCGCACGTTCCTGCGCTGCCACATCTTTCTCCAGATATTTTTTCGTTTCAACCAGTTCCAGGTTATGCACAGCCTTTCCCAAACTGCGGTTTACATTCTCTTCAAACTGACTACGCCGCATTTTGACCATCTCCTCAATATAGCTTACCTGCAAATAAAGCAAGCTCAAGAAAGACAGTCCCATTACAACTCCTAATATCCAAATAGTCGATTTTTTCATACGGACAAATTTAACAACCTGACAAATACGACGCTAACAGATTAACAAGCTTTAAATAAGATTTTGTCGTATATTAACCATAAATCAAATTTTACCTGATAAAATCTACACTATCTATTATTTCAAGCAGCTATACATTACAAAAATAATAGAATTTTAGATTAATAACAAATAAATAGAGGGTTTTGTTTAAGCTAAGTTAAACAAAAAAAAGCCGTGCTTTTTAAGAAACACGGCTTTTTTATCTATAAAAATCACAACTAATATTATGCTTCGTCCTTTTCTTGCTCTTCAAATTCCTTCATCAGCTTGGTCTGTACATCCGTCGGAACCAGTTCATAGCTGGCAAATTTCATAATAAATGAAGCACGACCTCCGGTCAATGAGCTTAAAGAAGTAGAATAGTTCGACATTTCTTTCAATGGAACTTTAGCACTCAACTTTTCATATCCCTTTTCACTGGTCATACCCATAATCATACCGCGACGACCCTGCATGTCACTCATCACGTCACCCAACTTGTCGCTCGGAACGAATACTTCCACATCATAAATCGGTTCCAAAATCTTCGGACCTGCATTCTTAAATGCTTCACTAAACGCATGACGACCAGCCAGCATGAAGGATATTTCATTTGAATCTACCGGGTGCATCTTACCGTCGTACACAATAACACGTACATCACGTGCGTATGAACCAGTCAGCGGTCCTTGTTCCATACGGCTCATGATACCTTTCAAAATAGCCGGCATGAAACGGGCATCAATTGCTCCACCAACTACACTATTGACAAATACGAGCTTACCACCCCATTCCAAGTCGATTACTTCCGTACCCTTCACGTTCATCTTATACTCCTGACCATTGAACTTGTACACTTCCGGAGCAGGCATACCTTCATAATAAGGCTCTACAATCAAGTGAACTTCACCAAACTGTCCGGCACCACCCGACTGTTTCTTATGACGATAGTCTGCACGAGCCGACTTAGTAATTGTTTCACGATATGGAATCTTAGGTTCATAGAACTGAATCTGCAACTTTTCGTTGTTTTCCAGACGCCATTTCAATGTACGCAGATGGAATTCTCCCTGACCGTGTACCAGAATCTGACGCAATTCCTTAGACTGTTCTACAATCCAAGTCGGGTCTTCTTCACGCATACGGTTCAACACCGCCATCATCTTTTCTGTGTCGGCTTCATTTACCGGCTTAATAGCTCTCGTATACTTCGGATTCGGATATTTAATGAAATTGAATCGGTTCTCACAATCCTTGCCATTCAAGGTATTGCCCGTCTTCACATCTTTCAATTTTACTGTACAGCCAATATCTCCCGCACGCAGTTCGTCTACTTTTTCACGGTTGGCACCTGCACATACATAAAGCTGTGCCATACGTTCTTTCGAACCTCTGTCTGCGTTGCTCAAATCATCGCCTTCATGCACCACACCACTCATTACTTTAAAGTACTGTACATCTCCGATATGAGGTTCCACAGCTGTCTTAAAGAAGTAAAGTGAAGTAGGACCATTCGGATCGGGAGGAACAGGAACACCACGTGTATTGTGAACTACCGGCATTTCATCCACGAACGGTACCACATTGCCCAAGAATTCCATCAAGCGACGCACGCCCATGTCCTTACCTGCACATACACAGAATACCGGGAACATACCTCTGGCAGCCAATCCCTTACGAATACCTTCACGCATTTCATCTTCTGTCAGCGATTCAGATTCAAAGAATTTTTCCATCAGGCTCTCGTCGTGTTCAGCCGCAGCTTCCACCAGCGTCTTATGCCATTCCTGCGCTTTTTCCATTTCTTCTGCCGGAATGTCTTCAATGGTTGGAGCACCGCCGTCCGGTCCCCAAGAATATTTCTTCATTAAAAGTACATCAATCAACGAATTGAAGTCAGGTCCTGTACTAAGCGGATACTGAACCGGAACAACTTTAGAACCATAATTCTCTTTCAACTGTTCAAGCACATGGTCAAAATCACATTTTTCACTATCCAACTGGTTTACCAGGAAAATCACCGGCTTACCCAGTTTTTCAGTATAACGGAAGTGATTCTGTGTACCCACTTCCGGACCATATTGCCCGTTCAATAACAAAATGGCTGTATCAGTCACATTCAATGCGGTAATGGCAGCTCCCACGAAGTCATCACTTCCCGGACAGTCGATAATATTCAACTTCTTTCCGTTCCATTCTACATGATATACAGTAGAAAATACCGAATATCCGTATTCCTGCTCTACCGGGAAATAATCACTCACCGTATTCTTGGCAGTAATTCTTCCGCGACGTTTTATAATACCACTCTCATAGAGCAAAGCTTCTGTGAGAGTGGTTTTACCTGAGCCATCATTACCGAGAAGGGCAATGTTCTTGATTTCGTTTGTCTGATATACTTTCATGGTATTTCAAGATTTAGTTTAGTAACGAAAGGATATGCTTTTCATATCTCTTATTTTTTAACGAAGCGCAAATTAGAGATTATAATTCAGAAAAACAATAAAAAGTTTCGTGTTACTAAACTATGTTTTCAGACATACAAAATCTGTATTCCTTCTTTCCTCCCATAAATTATCCGTATCTTTACACCCGTAAAACAACTTCTTACAGTAGATTAATTATGGCTGGCATCTATCTTCATATCCCTTTTTGCAAACGACGTTGCATTTACTGCGACTTCTTTTCTACAACAGAAAATGATAAAAAAAGCACATACGTACAGGCTCTGTCCAAAGAACTTGAGCTGCGGAAAGCCTATCTGGATGGAGAAATTATTGACACCATCTACTTTGGTGGAGGTACGCCTTCACAATTAGAAGGAAAAGATTTCATTCAGCTTTTTGAAACCATCTATAAGATATATACTGTAAATCCGGAAGCCGAAATTACAATTGAAGCAAATCCCGACGATCTGACACCTGAATACATAGCCATGTTGCGTACCCTCCCGTTTAACCGATTAAGCATGGGCATACAAACCTTCAAGGAAGACACTCTTCGTCTGCTTCACCGCCGGCACACGGCTGCTCAGGCTCAACAAGCATACCAACATTGCCGAGAAGCTGGTTTTCAGAATATCAGTATCGACTTGATGTACGGACTGCCTGGAGAAACATTAGAAGACTGGCAAAAAGACCTTCAAACAGCCCTTCAGATGCATCCGGAGCATATTTCAGCCTATCATCTGATTTATGAAGAAGGCACTCCTTTATGGAATTTGAAAGAAGCACATCAAGTGGAAGAAACGGATGAAGATTTAAGTGTCTCCTTATTCAAGGAGTTGATACATACCCTCAAGAGCAACGGATATGAACATTATGAAATATCCAATTTCTGTCTCCCGGGATTCCATTCACGTCACAACTCCAGTTACTGGACAGGCAAAAAATACCTGGGCTGCGGTCCTTCTGCCCATTCGTACGACGGGACTTCCAGACAATGGAACGTAGCTTCTCTTTCTCAGTATATACAAGGTATTCAAAAAGGAACACCTTATCAGGAAAAGGAAGAGCTTGATCTGTATACGCGCTATAATGACTTTATTATTACCCGTCTGCGCACTGCTCACGGTATCCCCACCCATATACTGAAAGAGACATTTGGAGAAACCTTATTCGATTATTGCATGCGCATGGCTTCTCCCCATCTGAAACAAGGATTCCTGACACTCGACAATCACGTCATGAAGCTCACAGAAAAAGGGATATTTATTTCTGATGGAATTATGAGCGACCTGCTATGGGTAGACGATTAGATTATTTAACACTTTCCAGATAGGGGATATTCACATTTTGGCGTTTTCATTACAAACCCCTAAAAACAACGCATTATGGAAACTCAAAAAGTTATTCTGCCCTTCTTTTACGCATTATTCCATGCTGGTTTCTCGTCAGAAGAAAACTCGTCCCCTATTGTTTCACCACAAAAAGAATTGGCATTACATTCAGAATTAGCCTTCATTTGTTCAGAAGAATCTGAAAAGGAATAACCCCTACACACATTTTCTCTATCACACATTCACAAAAAAAATTCCGGAATGAAAACCAGCTAACCGCTTTATTTCATTCCGGAATTCATTTTATTTTCAGAAGAATGCGCTAACGCCTCTCTTATTTAGCCAGACTGTATACAATGTCCATAATCTGCTTACCGATTTCATCAGCAGCTTCCATTGTAGAAGCTTCTGAGTATACACGAATAATCGGTTCTGTGTTACTCTTACGCAGGTGAACCCACTTATCAGGGAAATCAATCTTCACACCATCGATGTCGTTGATTTCTTCATTTTTGTAAAGTTCTTTCACCTTAGCCAGGATAGCATCTACATCTGTTTCCGGAGTCAGGTCGATACGATTCTTCGCAATGAAATAGTTAGGATAAGTCGCACGCAATTCGCTCACCTTCTTTCCTTCGTGTGCCAGATGACTCAAGAACAAAGCAATACCTACCAATGCATCACGTCCGTAGTGAGATTCCGGATAAATCACTCCACCATTACCTTCACCGCCGATAACCGCATTAGTAGCTTTCATCTTGGTTACTACATTTACTTCACCCACTGCAGAAGCATTGTATTCCATGCCATATTTGCGAGTGACGTCACGCAACGCACGAGTAGAACTCAAGTTAGAAACTGTATTTCCTGGAGTATGCTTCAATACATAATCAGCTACTGTTACCAGCGTATATTCTTCACCATACATAGCTCCATTTTCACAGATAATAGCCAGACGGTCTACGTCAGGGTCTACCACAAAGGCTACATCACAAGTACCTTTCTTCATCAAGCCCATGATGTCACCCAAGTTCTTTTCCAGAGGTTCTGGATTATGCTGGAAGTCGCCAGTCGGTTCGCAATACAACTTTTCCACATGCTGTACGCCCAGCTGCTCCAACAACTGAGGCAGTACTACACCACCTACAGAGTTCACACAATCAATTGCCACGCGGAAATTAGCCTTACGGATAGCTTCTACGTCTACCAGTTTCAATGCCAATACGCTGTCAATATGTTTCTGGTTGTATGTATTGTCTTCACGGTACTTACCGATATGTTCGATGTCTGCAAATTCAAATTCTTCTGCAGCAGCAATACGCAATACCTCATTACCTTCTGCCGCATTCAGGAATTCACCATGTTCATTCAACAACTTCAATGCATTCCATTGTCTCGGATTATGGCTGGCAGTCAAAATAATACCACCGCATGCTCCTTCCATAGTTACAGCAAGTTCTGTAGTCGGAGTAGAAGCCAACCCGATATTTACTACATCGAATCCCATTCCCATCAACGTTCCGCAAACCACATTTTTCACCATTTCACCAGAGATACGTGCATCACGGCCCACTACAATCTTATTTGATTTATTGGTCGTAGTCTTACGAATCAATGTAGCATACGCTGAAGTGAATTTCACGATGTCCAAAGGATTCAACCCTTCGCCGGCATGGCCGCCTATAGTGCCACGAATACCGGAAATAGATTTAATAAGTGTCATAAATAAAGGTTTTAATTATTTAGGTTTTTAGGTTATCACAGTTTTACATAAGTCAGTTCATAAAAACATGGATACACAGACTGAGTGGCCGAAGAAGTACCTTCACTATGCGGCACAATCAGTTTCACACGTGCAATTTCTCCAGAATCAGTCGTTTTTCCTGGTTTCAAGTAACGCAATGGAATCAACCAACCAGAAGGAACGGCTACTGTTCCATACATGCCATACATGCTATAAGAATCACTGCGGGTAAATGAAGCAGAATACGACTCACCGCTAATGGTCAGTTTAAAATCTTCTCCTTTAATCGTATACGAAGGATTGGACACGTGAAAATTAGCCAGCAATGTATCTCCTGCCGTCATACCTAAGTCACTGCGTGTCTGAAGTGCTATTTCTACAAAGCGTGCAACCATATCATACGTTCCATTTTCCAACACTTCTTCACCTGGTCCACGATTGTCTACATGCATATACACTCCGCTTTCATCCAGCAGCACATATTCATTTTCTTTCGTAGTGGAATCCTGCGCAGCAAAATCTGCTTCAGAAATCACCTTTATATCATTTTCCAAAATGTACTTATTAATAGCATCTGCCTCCTCTTCCTTCATTTCAGCGTAGGTCTTTCCGTTATTACAACTCTGCAGTGCCAACATTATCAGGGCAGTTACAGCCCACAACAAATAGTTCTTTTTCATCTTAATAAGCATGTTTACACGGGCAAATGTAGTAAAATGTCTCAAAAACATCCTTCCTATTTTGTCCAATTATGTCTAATATTGTTCAAGAATAAAAATTTCTCACTAATTTTTCAATAACAAGCTCTCATATTTCACCAAAGCCTGCTTAAACAAGTCTACAGCCTCATCCATCGTACCGTAAAACTCTCCACCGGAAGCATTCAAATGCCCACCTCCATTGAAGAATTCAGCGGCTACCTGATTACAAGGGAATGCTCCTACCGAACGAAGCGAAACCTTAATCATATCCTTCTCGGTATCTTCACGCAAGAATACCGAAAAGCAAATTCCCTTCATCTGAAGAGGAATGTTTACAAAACCTTCCGTATCTCCTTTTACATAACGGAATTTGCCCTGTTCTTCCTTTGAAAGACAGATTAAAGCAGCACGGAACTGAGGATATACCTGCATTTTCTCATAAAGCACATATCCCATCAGACGAAGACGTCCTTCAGAATACGTATTGAACACCTTACGATAGATGTCATCCTTATCAATGCCTTTAGACAACAGTTCGCTGATAATGAAATAAATCTCACGGTTATTGGAGTTATAAGTAAAACCTCCCGTATCCGTCATCATTCCGGTATAGATACATTCTGCACCTTCCAAAGTAATGTCATCAAAACATCCCAGACGGCATATCAATCTAAAGATTAACTCCGAAGTAGAAGAGATTTCCGGATGTGAAATAGTCACCCGACAAAAAGGTTCCGGATTCAGATGGTGGTCAATCATCACCTTTCTTCCCTGTGCATCTCTTACTGCATCTGCCATCCGGTCAATACGCGACAATGCGTTAAAATCAAGGCAACAGATTACATCTGCCTCAGCAATCAGCTTATCGGCAAACTCAGCATATTTATCATAACGAATAATATCTTTTGCTCCAGGCATCCACCGCAAAAAGTCTGGAAATGCATTAGGTACAATCACATTCACGGTCTTGCCATGTACAGACAAAAAATGATACAAGCCCAACGAAGAACCCAGCGCATCTCCGTCAGGAGAAACATGGGTCACAATCACCACTTTATCAGCCCGGTCAAAATAGGTCTCAACTTTATCAATATGGGCCTGAAGAATTACTTTTGACAACATATTCTTTTTCTTAAACTTACACTTTTGAAAGGAGCAAAAGTACAAATTTATTTTTATAAACTACAGCACAACGGAATAAGAACCTTGAACAGAAAGGTCTGTATAAGATATTTTAAGTAATTGACATTCCCTTATAAGCTTTTCACGGAAAGCATCATTCAGCGAGCTGTCCAAAATTACTTGCCGAATGGCAAACAGTTTGTCTAACTGTGAAAGACTTCCTTTAAATCCCTTACAAATATATGCATACTCCAAAGGGAAACGCGATGAAGACTCATACGTTCTCCAGCGGGCATCATTCAACACTGCAATATGCATATTTCGAATACACAACAACCCCGTTTCAGAACGATGGGTGGAGACACAGTCTTTCTTACGGGTGTAGATTTCCGAACGGAAGAAATACAACTGTTCCGGAGCTTCTCCTGCATATTCCACACAAGACACCGCCACAAACAGATTACAAACCACCAATAAACGAATCCAGTCGGAAGCCTTGCGGTGTATTCCGGATGCCCAGCAAAGATAAAGGCAAATAATCACTCCAGCCAGCAGACAGGCTTGAGAAGATGATAAATAGACGGAAGTAATCTGAGAACCGGCCAGTTGCTGTACTCCCTGCATAGATTTATTCAAGATCAAAGTACCCCATTCCAACAAGGTAATCACCGTATTTCCCACTATAGGGACGGAAGCCAAGCATAACGCAGCAAACGTCAGCACCAGTATTACACCAGCCAATATAACTACAACCAAATTAGCCAGCAGAAAATAAGTCGGGAAACTTCCAAAGTAATACAGAATGAAAGGCAGCGTACCTAGCTGAGCCGACATAGACAGACTGAGGGTATTCCAGATATAACGCAGCACACGATTTTTGATACATAAGCTACGCGAGAACAAGGGATAAAACGCCAGAATGGAAAAGACGGCAGCAAAGGACAACTGAAAACTTATGTCAAAAAGGAAGAATGGATTATACACCAGCATCAGGAAAGCAGCCAATACCAGAGAATGCATACCCGAAAAACGCTCTTCCAGACAGAATGAGGCAAGGGTGTATAGACTATACATCACCACTGCACGCACCACCGACGAACTTAATCCGGAAATAAAGGCAAAGCCCCACAACAAGCAGACAACCAGCAGAGCCAGCATTTTGCGCCCGTGCTTCAGATAAGTCAACGGATAAAACAACCACAAAAGAATACATGAAAAAATCCCCACATGTAACCCCGACAACGCCAGTACGTGACTGGCACCTGCCGCGCTGTACATCGCTTTCAATTCAGGAGTCAACTCACTTTTCTCTCCGATTGTCAATGCCGACACCACAGCCTGTACATCCTCTTCCAGCCCCCAACTTTGATACACATCTACCACCTTTTGCTGGCACACCTTTGCCCGCTGCATGAAAGACAAAGAATGAGGCTTTCCCGTACAACGCCAGTTCCCGGCATAGGCCAAAGCCGTTCCGCTAATACCTTTTCGCAAAAGATAATCCCCATAATCAAATCCGGTCAGTTCCTTTTCAGAAAAAGGACGTGAAACTTTTGCATAGAAACAAACACTGTCACCACAAGCTAAAGGACTTGACAGGGAGTCCGGCATCCACGACAAAAGGATATTCCGGTCTACCCTTTTCCATTTGTCACCCGACAACCGCTGCATCTCTACACGCACTTCCGCCCGAAGTGTCTTCCCTCTGACTTCCGGCACGCTTTCCACTATACCTTTATATATAGCGGGGTCTCCAGCCCAGCTATATTGCACCGTTTCTCTCTGATAAAGTACCGATATTCCTCCCCACAAGAAAAAAGTTACTCCGGCCACTCCACCGAAAAGCCATCTCCACCGCCAATGAGAAAGCCAGAATAATCCTCCGCAAACTCCCACCAACAACAGCCATATCGCAGCCCCATATTGCCATGAAAGATTTTCCGGCCACCACGTGTCGAATAAAAAAATTCCGGTTGCCAGACAAATAGTCAACCGGAACAAAGGGTACGCTATCAAAGAATGTAAGGTTCCCAATACTTACTCCACATATTTCAACTCCTGAATAGCTTTTATCATATCCGGCGCCTTAAAAACAGAACTGCCGGCCACCAGCACATCTGCTCCGGCACGTTGCAGCAAAGGAGCATTTTCCGGATTGACACCTCCGTCCACTTCGATAAGAGCAGAAGCCCCATTACGGGTTATCATTTCACGAAGTTGCTCAATCTTTTTTAATGTATTAGGAATAAATTTCTGACCACCGAATCCCGGGTTGACACTCATGAGCAACACCATATCCACCTCTGTGATAATATCCTCCAACACGGAGACCGGTGTAGCTGGATTCAGCGTAACCCCTGCCTTCATACCCGCTTCCTTAATCTGCTGAATGACGCGATGCAAGTGAGGACAAGCTTCATAATGCACATTCATCATCATGGCTCCTAACTTCTTCACTTCCTGAATGAATTTCTCCGGCTGTACAATCATCAGATGTACATCCAGCGGTTTCTGACTAAGTTCCGCCACATACTTTAACACAGGAAAGCCAAAAGAAATATTGGGTACAAACACCCCGTCCATAATGTCCAGATGCAACCAGTCTGCCTCACTTTGATTTATTTTTTCCAGGTCACTCTTCAAATCAGCAAAATTTGCAGAGAGCAAGGAAGGAGCTACCATAATTTTTTCCATCGATTTATTTTAGTTAATCAGATTCTTTTCAACAAAGATAAGCATCTTTTCTCATAAATCAACTATAAAAACTTATTTGGTCACATTAAAGCGCAAACCCAGCTGCAGATTAAAATTGAACGGATGTTCCTTTCGTATCGTCTCCACGCCACTGTGGTCATCAAAGTAATACGCGATTCCCGGTTCCAGATACAAACCAAAACGTGAAGTAAAGTTCACCTGTGCTCCGGCTGCTGCGGTAACAGACCATTGAAGCGGATCTACATCTAATGAAGTATTTTCAGACGTACGATTTCCTCCATTCGTTACAGTCACAGTTTCCAAATTTCCAGATACACATTTTTCCATTACTCCTCCAGCTGATGCATACACTGAAAGCCAGTTATTTTTCCAGATGGAACGATGCAGTTTAAGCGGAATACCTATATAATGCAATTTCTGCGTTTCCTCTACATAAGATTTAGAACCGGAACGAATATCAGAGGTTAGCAACGTATAGTTCAATCCCGTTTCCAGTGCCCAGTCTTCATGAAACTGCCAGGCTACCGTCAATCCTACCGTAACAGGAATATGATGCTTTACCGTCGTCTGAGGAGCCTGTATGGCGTTCTCCAACAACACCTGACTATAAGCCAGCCCGTTATTATTTATCGGAGACATATTCAAATCTGAGGAGGTATAATAAGCCGAACGGGCAACAAAACTTCCCATTCCATCAAATGTATTCAAAGAGCTATAAGGTGTATTTCCAGCACCAACACCCACAGAAAAGCCTGAAGATTTATCCGACTTATTTTTCAATGCCCTCGCATTACGTTCCATCTGTTCCCGGTCGGCCGCGCGACTCTTTTTCACCTTCCGGCTTCTTTCTGCAGACCGACTAACCTCCTGCTGCTTTACAGCCTTTTCTTCTTCAACCGATTCTATTGGTGCTTCCCGTTCAGCCAATGCTACTGAAGCAGGAGCTACCTCTACTATTTCTTCCGGCACTTCTCCGGCAGATTTCTTAGAAGAGACATTGGCCAAAAGAGCCACAGGTTCTTTCTGGAAAGATTCAGCATGCTTTACTTCAGCCACTTGCTCATCTAAAGACGGAGTTTGTGCAGGCAAAGGAGTATCCTCCACCTCTACAGCCAGTTCCTGATTACGGAAGTCCGCTTCTGGAGAAGACCAGAACCAGTACGTCAGGGAAGACACCAGCAAGACCAGCACTGCCGCAGCTGCCTGCCACCGTCTCCATATCGGAATCACCTTTGGAGTCTTCGGCTCTTCCAGTTCCTTGGACAACTCGCCCCAAAGACCTTCAGGAAGAGGCTCGGAATAGTCCTCCATCCGGTTACGTAAGTTATTAATCCATTCTTTCTCGCTCTTCATTGCCTATAATTTCTTTCTATATTCATTGATTTTCTTTGCCAATAAGGTCTTTGCCCGATAAAACTGAGAAGAAGAAGTATGCTCTGTTATTCCCAGCAGCTGGGCTATCTCCTTATGACTCTTATCTTCAAACACATATAAGTTGAATACCGTACGATACCCATCTGGAAGTTCCGCAATCATCTTCATCAGCTCTGCCTGCGGAATATCTCCCACACCATCATCATCCTCTTCCGTATCAGGCAACTGCTCCATCAAGACTTCCTGCTGGGCCAATTGATTGCGCTTCCGTAAATACCCCAACGCCTCATTCACCATCACACGCGAAAGCCATGCCTTCAAAGAACCGACGCCCTGATAAGTAAACTGTCCGATGGATTGAAAAATCCGGACAAACCCATCATGCAATACGTCCTCAGCAGCCTCCCGATCTCCTATATAACGAAGACAAATGGCCATCAGCGAACCGCCATACAGCTCGTACAACTCCTTGCGAGCCTGATTATCCGCCAGCTTGCATTTCGACGCCAATTCTTCTTCTGTCATATTCAGCCTATCGTGCTTTTGTTAGTAAATGATGAACACACAAAAATACTGCACCTTTTCCTAATTAAAATCTTCATTAAAATGTTTTTAACAAAAAAAGATGCAGTATCCCTCAATCATTTTATTTATCTATACGTAAAAGCCACCTAAAATATGAAACGTACAAAATACATAACTTATCTGTTTTTATGTCTGTTATACGGATTGCTTTCTTCTTGTTCTTTTGAGCAGGAAGATTCACTTTTACTATCCTCAAACAGCGGAAGCTTTTCCACTTTGGGGACTGTAATAAATACCGAACGAATTACTATAGACTCTGACACTTATGGCACCTTACTCCCTACAAACCCCGGCATCTTCACTGAAAAGAAGGTGAATATTTTAGGACAAAGGGTTTTGCTGGAAATTTTATTTCTCAACGAGGACAAACAAAACAACACAGGAGATAAAGAAGTAAAAATTATCAGTCTTTACAAAGTGCTGACCAAAGACGCCAATATCGTCACTCCTGACGAAACAGATGCAGCTCTTGATGAGACTTTCGGCACTGCCCCGATAGTTATCACTTCTTCCAGTATCAGTAAAGAACACCTGAATATCCAGTATGAAATCGGAGGAAATGACAGCAACATCAGCCATCGCATCAGCTTGCTGGTTCCGCAAAACGCTCAACTGGATGAAAACGGATTGCTGCCGGTAGAGCTACGGCATAACCCGGAAAGTGACTTGCAAATCAACTCATTCTGGGGAGTCGTATCCTTTACACTTTCCAGCATTCCGCAATATCAGGACTCAGCCTTTAAGGGATTCCGCATCCTTTATAAAAACAAAGAGGGTGACGATACGCATACCGTCACCCTGCAAAAATAAATATTATAACACTCTTTTATTCTACGAAAGAATCTTCCACGTGGCGATACCCGCGAAGGAAGTCAGCTACCTCCATTCGTTTCTTACCCGCCAGCTGCAAAGACAGCACTTTAACAAAACCGTCGGTAGAAGCAATCTGGAAATATGTCTTCTTATCGGTTACAATGCTGCCAGGTTTCAGATTATGTGCGACAAAGACTTTCTCTGTTTCAAAAATCTTCAATGCCAGCGGAGCGGCATCGCCCTGATGCAATTCCGTCCATGCAGCAGGATATGGAGAAAGACCACGTACAAAATCGTATACCTTTTTCACTCCAGCCTGCCAGTCTATACGACAAGTTTCCTTGAAGATTTTAGGAGCCGGATGAAGTTCCGTAGCTGCCGCCAGCTGCTCCTGTGGAATGGTCTTCACATTTCCTTCCAAAATGGCATCCACTGTCTTCACCACCAGGTCTCCCCCTAAGTGCATCAGCTTGTCGTACACAATCTCCACATTATCCGTATCCGCAATGGGCACACGTACCTGATCAATAATCTCACCCGTATCAATCTCATGCTTCAGGAAGAAAGTGGTAATACCTGTTTCAGTTTCGCCATTGATTACCGCCCAGTTGATAGGAGCTGCGCCACGATACTGCGGAAGCAAGGAGGCATGCAGATTGAATGTACCCAGACGCGGCATGTTCCATACCACCTCCGGCAACATACGGAAAGCTACCACAATCTGCAAATCCGCTTTCAAGTCTCTCAGCTCGGCCAGGAAATTCTCATCCTTCAGCTTTTCCGGTTGAAGCACCTTCAATCCTTGCGACACGGCATATTGTTTCACCGGGCTCGGCTGAAGCACGCTACCATGCCGTCCCATAGGCTTGTCGGGCATGGTGATGACTCCCACCACCTGATAGCCTCCTTCCACCAGCCGCTTCAAACTCTCCACGGCAAATTCAGGAGTGCCCATATATACAATTCGTAAATCTTTCTTCTCCATATTTCTTTTCGTTGTTTATTCTGCTGAAAAATCCACCATCACCTGACGATAAGTAGAAAGGATGCGCGATTTGGATACAAAACCGATGTACTTGTTGTCTTCGTCTACCACCGGCAAGTTCCAGGAGCCCGTCTTATCAAACTTATCCATCACGTCTTCCATGGAATCTGTCGTAATAATGCAGGCTTTAGGGGTGACCATAAAATTCTCTACCCGGTATTTGTGATACAATTCCTGACGGAACATAATGTTACGAATGTCGTTCAGTATTACCAGTCCAATCAATTCATTGCGTACATCTACCACCGGGAACAGGTTACGGCCGGATTTTGAAATGGCCTTCACCATCTCCGCCAAATCCATATCCGGACGAACCACCTGAAAATCTGTTTCGATGACAGTTTCCATGCTCATCATGGTCAAAGCCGCCTTATCTTTATGATGCGTAATCAGTTCTCCACTTTTCGCCAGACGCATGGAATAGATACTGTGCGGTTCGAACACGATAATAGTAAGGTACGCGCAGACTGACACAATCATCAGCGGTAGGAACAAACCGTATCCACCAGTCAGCTCGGCTATCAGGAAGACTCCGGTCAAAGGGGCATGCATGACGCCCGACATCAGTCCCGCCATTCCCATCAGGGCAAAGTTCTTTTCCGGAATGTATGTACCTCCCAACTGGAACTCATTGCACACATAGGAGAACACAAAGCCGGCAATACATCCCAGGAACAAGCTCGGTGCAAAAATACCACCGCAACCGCCACCACCGTTGGTCGCACTCGAGGCAAATACCTTAAACAAGATAATCAACAGCAAATACACCACCAACAGCTGTGAATTTCCGTAGAAAAGAGAGTTATTCATTACCGTGTCCCATTCGGCATTCGACCGTCCATTGAGCAACAGGGAAATGGTATCATAACCTTCACCATACAACGGCGGGAACAGAAAAATCAATATACTCAGCATGGCTCCTCCAATCAGGAACTTCACATACGGATTACTATAACGGCGGAAAATATTCTCAATCCAGTTCATGGAACGGGTAAAATACCAGGCCACCAGTCCACAGAAAATGCCCAATGCAATGGCGTATGGAATACGTTCCAAAGAGAACGGATAATCCAGGTGAAACTGGAACATGGCTTCCGTACCAGTGAGCAGATAAGAAACAGAAGCTGCCGTCACACTGGTAATCAGCAAGGGAAGCAAAGAAGCCATGGTCAGGTCAATCATCAGTACCTCCAGCGTAAAGACCACACCGGCAATCGGTGCCTTAAAGATACCCGAAACCGCCCCGGCTGCTCCACATCCCACCAGCAGCATCAGCGTCTTGTGGTCCATACGGAAAATACTGCCCAAGTTCGAACCAATGGCAGAACCGGTCAGCACAATCGGCGCTTCGGCACCGACCGATCCACCACAACCGATGGTAATGGCCGAAGCAAAAACGGAAGACCATACATTATGCCGCTTGATACGGCTTTGCTTACGCGAAATGGCATACAGAATTTTGGTCACACCATGACTGATGTCGTCACGCACCACTTTTCGAATGAACAGTCCGGTCAGGAAGATACCTACCACCGGATACACCAAGTACAACCAGTTTACTCCTGTAGAATCAAAGTTTTCTGTCAGGAACTCCTTGATATACTCTACCAGGAACTTCAACAGACAAGCGGCCAGCGCCGTGCAGATTCCAACTAAAAAGCTTAAAATCAATACAAACTGCTTGTCCTTTATATGTCTCTCCCTCCAACGGAGAAAGCCCTGGAGCAAGCTGTTCTTCTCGTCTACAACTTTCATGAAAGAAAAAATTTATTCTCTAATAATTTTTACCACGCCCCCTTTGCCTAATTTGACAATACTGGACGGTTTGGGGTGACCGGTTTCTTCCCGACGGTAATCCACCACATAATCCACCGCCTGCTTGATTTCTTCCGTGATTTCACTGAACACGGCCGGTGCAGGCTGTCCGCTGATATTGGCAGACGTAGATACAATGGCTTTGCGGAAGCGGAAACAAAGTTGTTTGGAAAACTCCTCCGAGGTGACACGAATACCTACACTGCCGTCGGCTGCAATCAGATTCGGAGCCAGATTTCTCGCTCCATCGTAAATAATGGTCAAAGGTTTCGTAGTCATTTCAATCAAGTCCCATGCTACGGAAGGCACATCCTGTACATAAAAATCCACCTTCACCGGACTGTCTACCAGCACCAGCATCGCCTTGCTGTCAGCCCGCTGCTTTATTTCAAAAACGCGTTTCACCGCCTCTTCATTCGTCGCATCACATCCTATTCCCCACACGGTATCCGTCGGGTAAAGAATCACTCCCCCCTTCTGCAATACCTCGCAGGCTTTCTTAATCTCATCTTTCATCATATTTCTTTATTTTTTGCTGTCAAAAAAGTCATCAAAACCATTTTACAAACAGCAAAAATACAAATGATTTTTAGGATTTCCCAAGAATGTTTTGTTTTTTTGCAGAAAAGCTATCCACTCATTCATGCACACCGAACGAAAAATTATCCACATTGATATGGACGCTTTCTATGCGTCGGTCGAACAGCGCGACCACCCGGAACTACGCGGAAAGCCCATCGCCGTGGGGCATGCAGAGAAACGAGGAGTGGTAGCTGCCGCCAGCTATGAAGCCCGTAAATTTGGCGTACGTTCGGCCATGTCTTCACAAAAAGCGAAAAAACTGTGTCCGCAACTGATTTTCGTGGATGGGCGGATGGAAGTTTACAAAAGCGTGTCTGCACAGATACATGAAATCTTTCACGACTATACTGACCTCATCGAGCCTATTTCGCTGGATGAAGCGTTTCTGGATGTCACGGAAAACAAGAAAGGAATTCCATTGGCGGTAGATATAGCCAAAGAAATCAAGCAACGTATCCGCCAGGAACTTCATTTAGTGGCCTCAGCCGGTATATCCTACAATAAATTCTTAGCTAAAATCGCCTCCGATTACCGAAAGCCTGACGGACTTTGCACCATTCACCCCGACCAGGCCGATGAGTTTATCCGCCGGTTGCCTATTGAAGCTTTCTGGGGAGTGGGCCCCATTACGGCCAAAAAGATGCATACCTTAGGTATTTATAACGGAGAGACCCTGCGTAAATGCTCGTTGGAAATGCTGCAACGGCAGTTCGGGAAAAACGGATTAATTTATTTCAACTTTGCCCGTGGTATGGACGACCGTCCGGTAGAAGCTGTACGCATCCGCAAGTCTATCGGCTGCGAACATACATTGGAAAAAGACCTTTCGGCAGAAATGTCACTCATCATCGAACTGTATCACGTGGCACACGAACTCACCGACCGGCTGAAAGCCAAGAATTTTAAAGGGAATACCCTCACGCTGAAGGTGAAGTTCGACAACTTCTCCCAAATCACCCGCAGTGTGAGTGTGGAACGGCCGCTCCAACGCCTGGACGACATTCTTCCACTGGCTAAACGGCTGCTGAAAGGAGTGGACTACAGTCAGCATCCTATCCGCCTGTTAGGCTTGTCGGTTTCCAACCCGAAAGAAGAAAATGGTATGAATGAGCACGTCAGTTCCGGACCTGTTCAGTTGGAACTGGAATTTAAAGATGATTATATTTAAAATACTCCCCACGTAGAGAGTAACCCATACATATAAATCCAACCCGAAAACTATTTCGAACTTTTAAACAAATTCACAGGCAAAAAACGCAAGTGCGTTCAATCTAAAACGCAAGGACGTTTGACTTGAAACGCAAGTGCGTTTTGATTTGAACACAAGGGCGTTTTGAAAGACAAGAAAAACGGCCATCCAGGGAGGAAAAAAGACAAATCTTGACGGGTTGTCGGGGTTGGCAGGCATTTTTATAAAGTATATATACGCGGGGTGTGGAACAAGTGTGTCATACTTATTCCACACCTGTATATAGAAAGTTTGAAAAACCGGTGACAACCCGTCAACCCGTCAAGAAAATGCCTGGAAAGGGCATAAAAAAGCGGTGCGCATTTTCTGCCACCGCTCTTATTTACATTTTTAAACATTAATGCGTATGTACTATCTCCGTAGGAGCCATTTCTGCATTACGCTTTTCTGTCTGCGTCACCACGTTGCGTGCCAACTCCATAAAGGCCATACCGGTCATAGAGTTTTCGTCGAGGGCAGCAGGTGTTCCTGCATCGCCACTCTCGCAGATGCTCTGCACGATAGGAATCTGTCCGAGCAACGGCACATTCAACTCTTCTGCCAGACGCTTGGTTCCTTCCTTACCAAACAGGTAATATTTGTTTTCCGGAAGTTCTGCCGGAGTAAACCAGGCCATATTTTCCACCAGACCGAGAATAGGTACGTTTACCTTGTCGTTGGTATACATATTGATACCTTTACGCGCATCGGCCAATGCCACCTGCTGCGGCGTGCTGACAATCACGGCTCCCGTAATGGCCAATGTCTGCAACAAGGTCAGGTGAATGTCGCTGGTGCCCGGAGGTGTATCCAGCACGAAATAGTCCAAATCACCCCAGTTGGCATCTGCCACCAACTGCTTCAGGGCGTTGCTGGCCATACCTCCACGCCAGAGTGTAGCCTGGTCGGGGTCTACAAAGAAACCGATAGAAAGCAACTTGATGCCGTATTTCTCTACCGGTACAATCAAATCGCGTCCGCCCACTTCTTCGGCATACGGACGGGCATCTTCCACCTGGAACATCTTCGGCACTGAAGGGCCGAAAATATCGGCATCCAACAGACCGACCTTATAGCCCAATTTAGCCAATGCCACAGCCAGATTGGCTGCCACGGTAGACTTTCCTACCCCTCCTTTTCCGGAAGATACCGCAATCACGTTCTTCACCTGCGGCAGCATCTTGCCCGGTTCCGGACGAGCGGCCTGCTTGCTTTCGGTAGCAATCGTTACCTCTACCTCTTTCGATACATACGTATGAATAGCGGTTTCGGCCGACTTGACCACCGATTTCATAAACGGGTCGGTCGGTTTCTCAAAAATGAGCGAGAAACTCACCTTCATGCCGTCAATGCGAAGATTGTCGGCCACCATCTCCGCTTCTACAATGTTTTTTCCGTTACCCGGATAACGCACCGTAGCCAGTGCGTCCATAATCAATTTCGGATAAAGTGTCATATCTTTTTCAGTTTTGAATCATTTGCTTGTTTTCAATCCGCTACGCTTGCTCCGGTTGTAGCTCCGGTAATCGTCCAGTTCAATCTCCACGTCTGGTTCCTGCAACTCACCATCCTGCGGCAAATGGAACTGGATGTACTTGATGTTCAGTCCGCGGTCCAGCCACTGCTGTTCGTAATACGTGCGGATGCTGAGAATGTCATCGTCCATACCGGAATGGTACAAGTCGTCAGTCATAAATTCCACCGGAAAATGATTGGCTTCAATCATGTACTTCGTATAGGTAAACATGAAGTTACTGTCCGTCTTCAGGTGTACCAGTCCGTCCGGAACCAGGAAACGGCGGTAACGGTTCATGAAATAAGTGGAAGTCAACCGCTTGGTAGCCTTCTTCATCTGAGGGTCAGAGAAAGTCAGCCAGATTTCGCTTACCTCTCCCGGGGCAAAGAAACGGTCGATGATTTCAATGTTCGTCCGCAAAAAGGCTGCGTTTGTCAATCCTTCTTTTAATGCATCGGTCGCTCCAGTCCACATACGCGCTCCCTTGATGTCGACTCCTATAAAGTTCTTTTCCGGATAGCGGCGTGCCAGCCCCACGGTATATTCACCACGTCCGCATCCCAATTCAAGCACAATCGGATGGTCGTTCTTGAAGAAATCACGGTTCCAGTTGCCTTTCATTTCGAACGGCACGTCATCTACCACCGAATACGGATATTCAAACACATGCGGATATTCCGCCATATCTGCGAATTTCGCTAATTTTCCTTTTCCCATATTTTCGTGAAACGTTTCCTTTAAATCCGTGCAAAGGTAAAGTTTTTCGGTGAAAAGGGAAACGAAAAAGGAGAATTACGTTTATATAACAAAATGAGAATTATGAACAGACATATCTTTCAGAACATACTTTTTCTATTGCTGGCAATCGGATGTACAAAAGAGCCTATTAAAACCATACAAAATACATTAATCATTCAAGGAGAAAATGTAGCACGTTTCAATACCTCCCGAAATACGCTCAACGAAGGCCTGCCTGCAGGAAGCACATTGACCTTTTACAGCCAGGGCGGTATTCATGCAGACGAGTTTCTACTTTCCTACAACGGCAGCAACTGGGAAGGAGAGAATCTTCCGGAATGGGAGGATTCCCAGCAACCAGCTGTCAGTTGTTCTTTCTGCCCTCCCTTGTACCGGAATCACCAGTCCTTTTACCAGGATGGTTTCTTATGCGACCAGCTCTATGCCAAAGCCACCACAAACTACGGAGAAAACATTCATTTATCTTTTCAGCACTTGTTTGCACGTATCGTATTTAATGTATCCAGCAAACTGAACAACCAAATTAGTCTGATAGAATTTACCCCTTCTTTATCTGTAACCGGGATTAATCCTGATTCCGGAGAAATATCCTATCAAGACACAGCCTCTCCTATGCAAATGGAACAAAATGAAGATGGAATATATAGTTTTCTGGTTCCACCTACCACTCTGTCCATTCACATACAGATCTATACCGCCGCAGGAGAAGATTATGAAAGTCAACTGGAAGAACATGCTTTTTCATCCGGATACGAATACATTTGTTCCATAAAACAAGACGGCGAAAGCCCTGGCATTTCTACCGTAGAAGACTTCATTGCTTTCACCCATTTAATTAACGGGGAAGTCTATGAAAACAGGAGTTTGGAAGAGTTTGGTGAAAAAACGGGAGAAACCACGACCTACTACCTGCTGAACGACTTAACCTTTACTGAAGAAGAATCCACACAGGTGCAAATGATTGGAAAGTACAAAAAAGGGGATAGCACCGGAAAAGGCTTATTCAATGACGTATTTGACGGGAAAGGACATAGTTTGAATAATCTACGTTTCGAACAAACAGTGGATGGAAGTTATTATGCCGGTCTTTTTAGCGGAATATCTGCTACCGGAGCTGTAAAAAATCTGTTTTTAAAACAAGCAGTATATAACAAGCAGACAGACACTAAAAATGCAGCCTTTCTGGCAGGCATAAACCGAGGAGAAATTAGTAACTGTGCATTACGTGACTGCACTATTGAAACCATTCGAAGTGACAGCGATTTAGGGTGTTTGACAGGCTGGAATGAAGGCACAATCGTCAACTGCCACATAGATAATGTCTGGATGAAAAATGAAAGTTTGCAAGGGAATGCTATTACCCGTTACAACCAAGGTGGGAAAATCATCAATTGCGCAATCACCAACTGCAATTTCAGTAAAGCTAAAAACAGAAGCGGTCTTATCTGCAGTATCACTAAAAACGGAGAAATTCTGAACTGCTATCTTAAAGGAAACACAAGTAAGAACCATGCCATCTGCCTGCAAACAGAAAACACAAATATACGCTGCTGTTATTACCCTTATGGAGACACCAGAGAACCGGTGGGTAACAACTATGTAAGTGCTCCCTCTGATTCAATCATGCAATACGGCAGCCAGCAAAGCATTACCGAAGACAATCTGTATCAAATTCTGAACCAATGGGTACACGACAGCGGAGCCAAACTATACCCCGAATCTTCCTTCCTGCTATGGGAAAAAGGAGAAACGCTACCTGCCATCCTGGTATCCCCATAATTTTTCTAAAAATAAAAAGAAGGTATTCATAAATATTGTATTTTTGCGCCAAATGCAAAAATTGAAACCATGAACAATAAAAAATTTATCATCACCATCATTATATTGGCTGTGATTGTAGCAGCAGTATCTTTCTTTGCCGTAAATGAAGCTCGCAAGAACAAAGAAATGAGTCAGCTCTTTGCGGTGGAAAAACAAGAGATGGAAAATGAATACAGCACGTTTGCTACCCAATACGACGAATTGCAGATTCAGATAAATAATGACTCCTTGCGCGAAAAGCTGGAAAGTGAAAAACTGAAAACCCAACGCTTACTGGAGGAACTGCGTCAGGTGAAAACCAGTGATGCAGCTGAAATCATGCGATTGAAAAAAGAATTGAAAACCGTACGTGCCGTATTGAGAAGCTACGTAATGCAGATAGACTCCCTGAACAAAATCAATGCTGCCTTGATGCAGGAAAATCAGGAAGTAAAAAGCAAATATAGTGCTGCTACCGCACAGATTTCCAACCTGTCACAAGAAACAAAGAGCCTGAATGAAAAAGTATCACTGGCTGCCCAACTGGATGCCACCAACATTCGGGTACAGACACTGAACAAAAGAGGACGCGATACGGAACGTGTAAAGAATATCAAGAAGATTGCAATTTCATTCACCATCGTGAAGAACATTACGGCACAGACGGGTAACAAGACCCTTTATGTACGTATTGCCAAACCGGACAACGAAGTATTGACCAAGAGTCCGAGCAATCAGTTCAAGTTTGAAGACCGCAACATCAGCTATTCTATCAAGAAATACATTGAATACACGGGTGAAGAACAGACGGTTACGGTATACTGGGACGTAGAAGAATTCTTGGCGGCCGGTACATACCACGTGTATATATTCGCCGACGGCAGCATGATTGGTCAGGGTTCATTCCGCATGAAATAATTTTCAGAAAACATGAAAAAGCACATCAGTCACCTGATATACGGTTGGCTTGCACTAATGGGCCTGCTATCTTCCTGCGGAGAAGACCGCTCAGGAGAATACTATGCCCTGATTGCCACCAAGACATGGATTTACGAGGTGATGCAGGAAAACTATCTTTTTTATGAAGATATTCCGGCAGAAGAGAAACTGGACTTTTTCAAGAAGCCGGCTGAGTTTCTTACTTCAGCCGCATCCTCCAAAGACCAGAAAAACGGGTATGTGTTTTCTCATGTAGACTCCGTGTTTACTACCTCGCGTGCCACCAGCACTTATCCCTGTTTCGGTTTTGAAGCGGCCTTGGTACGTACTGAAGGAGGAACAAATGCGCTGAGAGTCTTGTATACACAGCCTAATTCGCCAGCAGAAGAAGCCGGACTAAAACGAGGTGACTGGATTATTGCTGTAGACAACCAGAAAGTATCCACAAGTGATTATTCCACTTATATCACCCGACCGACAAAAGCGTACAGTTTTACATTAGGTAAATACAATCCTTATCCGGAAGAGGTGGACGACCCGGAATTCAACTACGTGGAATTTGATACGCTTGGAGTAGTCCAGATGCCGGAACCTCGCTACGTGGAAGAACAAGATGTACTTAAATACGGCATCATCTCCTCGGGTTCACGAAAAGCGTTCTACCTGCTGTACAACGAATTTGGAGAAAGTACCGATGCACTCAAGGAAGCGTTTTCACAACTGAACGGACAGCAGTTTGACGATATAATCCTGGACTTGCGCTACAATCCGGGAGGATATGTAAATACATCGCAGCAGCTTTGCTCGGCTTTGGCTCCCGCTACGGCAATGGGACAGCCTTTCCTGCACATGACTTACAATGACAAAATCAATAAAACGGAAACACTGAACTTCGAATCCAGTCCGCTGACCGGAGGAGCAAGTCTGTCTTATCAAAACCTGTATATCCTCACTTCGGGCAATACTGCCTCCGCTTCTGAAATTGTCATCAACTGCCTGAAGCCCTATATGGAAGGTCGTTTGTATCAGGTAGGAGCAGCCACTTTCGGAAAGAATGTGGCTCAGCAACTGTTTACCAATGCAGAAGCTCCAGGCATTGAATTATGGCTCACCACTACTTACCTGAGCAACTCACAAGGATATTATGACTATTTCAAGAACGGATTATTGCCGGATTTCGAAATAGAAGAAAACTATGGAGCTGAATTAGGAGATTTTGGTTCGGCTGAAGACCAGCTTATGCAACCGGTTCTATATAGAATGGAAAACGGAAGTTTCCCGGTGGTTACCAATCCGGACGAATCAGAAGATGCTACGACTTTAAGCCGCAGCCGGACTTCCAAGCATGTACAATTGCTGGTTGACCCCATTGCACGGAAGCCTCATTACAACCGCATAAAAAGATAAAAGTAACCGGTAAGACACACGCTCAGCAAAAATTAAATTTATTACTGATTCTTTTCAACAAAACGCTTTGACTATTTGTTCTAATGTCATACATTTGCAATGTTGCATAAGCAACCAAATAAAAAGTCAGCATCAGTAATGAAAAGAATTACAAGTTTACTCTTACTGCTTGGCGCAACTCTCAGCAGTTATGCCCAACAAGTACTTACTCTGGACAGTTGCCGGGCGCTCGCTCTGGCCAACAACAAAGAGCTGCGAATTTCACAGGAAAAAGTCAATGCCGCCCACTATGAGAAGAAGGCTGCATTCACTAATTATCTGCCTAAAATTGATCTTACAGGGGGATATATGCGTACGCAAAAAGAAATATCCCTGCTCAGTGATGCACAGAAGCAAAGCATCGGTAACATGGGTACCAACTTAGGAAACCAGTTGCAGCAAGGTATGCAGTCGGCTGAATTCCAGGCTGCCATGAAACAACTTGCTGCGGCAAATCCCGGACTGGCTGCCGGATTGCAAGGATTGCTGCCGGGTGCTGTGGCCGGACTTACGGATGGACTGAACGCCGTAGGACAAGGTCTGGTGGATGCCTTCCGTACAGATACCCGAAACATGACGGTGGGAGCTGCGACCCTCACCCAGCCTCTCTTTATGGGTGGAAAAATCATTGCCTACAACAAGATTACCAAATATGCAGAACGTCTGGCTGAATCACAGCATGCCACGGGTATGCAAGATCTTATCCTGCAGACGGACCAGATTTACTGGCAAATCATTTCACTCGTCAATAAGAAAAAACTGGCAGAGAATTTTTTGGAACTGGTACAGAAACTGGATTCGGACGTAGACAAGATGATAAAAGAAGGGGTGGCTACCAAAGCCGACGGATTAAGTGTCAAAGTGAAAGTGAATGAAGCCGAAATGATGCTTACTCAGGTAGATAATGGCTTGAACCTCTCAAAAATGCTTTTGTGCCAGCTCTGTGGTCTTCCGTTGGAAACCGATTTCCAACTGGCCGATGAAAGCATGAAAGACTTGCCCCTCCCCAACACCTATACGGAGGCGAACGTAAGCACGGCTCTCAGCAACCGTGAAGAGCTGAAGAGTCTGGAATTGGCATCGGAAATCTATCGCCAGAAAGTAAACGTAGTTCGCGCGGATTTTCTTCCTTCTGTAGCTTTGACCGCCAATTACTTAGTGACCAACCCATCGCTCGTCAACGGATTTGAAAATAAATTCCGTGGCATGTGGGCTGCCGGAATCGTCGTAAAAATCCCTGTATTCCACTGGGGAGAAGGTATCTATAAGGTAAAGGCCGCAAAGGCAGAAGCGAACATCGCCCGCTACAAACTGGAAGACATCAAAGAAAAAGTGGAACTCCAGGTAACACAGAACTCCTATAAGGTAAATGAATCGACCAAGAAATTAGCTTTAGCCGAAAAGAACATGGAAAAAGCAGAAGAAAACCTGCGCTATGCCAATTTGGGATTTAAGGAAGGAGTCATTCCGACCAGCAACGTGCTGGAAGCACAAACTGCCTGGTTCTCGGCGCAAGCTGGAAAAATAGACGCACAGATAGACGTCAAAATGAGTGAACTTTATTTGAACAAATCAATGGGAATTTTAAAATAATACAGATATATGGAAAAGACTCAACGCAACAATATCATGCTGGCCTTCTTTACATTGTTAGCCGTAATCGTTATCGTCAGCATCATCGGATTCTTCACCTTAGGAAAAGGTCCTGAAATCATACAAGGCCAGGCTGAAGCCACAGAATACAGGGTATCGAGCAAGGTACCGGGACGTATCCTGAAATTCTTTGTCAGCGAAGGAGATAAAGTGAAAGCGGGTGATACACTGGCTATTCTGGAAGCTCCGGATGTAATGGCTAAATTGTCGCAGGCACAAGCTGCCGAACAGGCTGCACAGGCACTGAACGAGAAGGCCCTGCGAGGTACAAGAAGCGAGCAACTGCAGGCCGCATACGAAATGTGGCAGAAAGCCAAAGCAGGACTGGAGATTGCCGAAAAATCATACAACCGTGTGAACCGCCTGTACGAAGAAGGAGTGATGACCGCACAGAAAAGAGATGAAGCAAAAGCACAATACGATGCCATGAAGGCAACCGAACGTGCAGCCAATGCACAGTACACAATGGCCAAGAATGGTGCACAGCGTGAAGACAAGGCCATGGCTGCCGCACAGGTAGAACGTGCAAAAGGAGCTGTAGCCGAGGTTTCTTCTTACGTATCGGAAACTTACTTAGTAGCTGCAGCCGATGGAGAAGTGGCCGAAATCTTCCCGAAAGTAGGTGAACTGGTTGGTACAGGCGCTCCCATCATGAACGTAGCCCAACTGGATGACATGTGGGTGACATTCAACGTACGTGAGGATTTTCTGAAAGACTTCACCGTAGGAAGCAAGATTAAAGCCTACGTGCCTGCCCTGGAAAAAGAAGCTGAATTCCAGGTGACAGTCATGAAGGACTTAGGTACGTATGCCGCATGGAAAGCCACCAAGACCACCGGTCAGTTTGACCTGAAGACTTTTGAAGTAAAGGCAAAACCCGTACAGCCTGTAGAAAATTTACGTCCGGGTATGTCTGCTATCATTGAAAAATAAATCCACATGTCGACAACCACCTATCAATGTTACCTGAAAGTGATGCGAAGAGAAATTCTCCGCATTGCCACCAAGCCGATGTACCTGTTCTGCATGGTCATCGCTCCATTGTTCTGTTTCCTGTTTTTCACCACCCTGATGGAAAACGGGCTGCCGACCAATTTGCCTGCAGGAGTGGTGGACCTCGACAACACCGCCACGACACGCAACATTATCCGCAACCTGGACGCGTTTCAGCAGACCCAGATTGTAGCGCATTACCCAAGTGTCACAGAAGCAAGACAGGCCGTACAGCGCGGAGAGATTTATTCATTCTATTACATTCCGAAAGGAACGACCGAAGAAGCCCTTGCCAGCAGACAGCCTAAGGTATCTTTCTATGTCAACTATTCTTACCTGATAGCAGGTTCCTTGCTCTACAAGGACCAGAGAACCATGTCGGAGTTAGCCTCTGCAGCCGTGGAACAAGCAACTCTATTAGCCAAAGGAGCCACCGAAGACCAGGCACTTGCCTTCCTGCAACCGGTAGTCATTTCTACCCATGCACTGAACAACCCCTGGCTGAACTACTCGGTGTACCTGTGTAATACCTTGTTTCCGGGCATTCTGATGCTGCTCATTTTCCTGACTACCGTATATACCATCGGAACAGAATTAAAGGAAAAGACTTCAAAAGAATTGATGCAACTGGCCGATAACTCCATTGTGACGGCACTGGTGGGGAAATTGATTCCTCAAACCGTGACGTTCTTCATCATGGCCACGTTCTATAATGTGTACTTGTACGGATTCCTGCACTATCCGTGTCACAGCGGGATTTTCCCGATGCTGTTAGCCGGGCTGCTGCTGGTACTTGCTTCACAAGCATTCGGCGTATTCCTTTTCGGTTTGTTCGGTTCACTCCGTCTGGCATTGAGTGCTGCTTCTCTGTGGGGAGTCATTTCATTCTCCATCTCGGGATTCACTTTCCCGGTCATGGCGATGCACCCTACACTGCAGGCTTTATCCGTCTTGTTCCCCTTGCGGCATTATTTCCTGCTCTACGTGAATTTGGCCTTAAACGGTTATCCGGTCATTTATGCCTGGCATGCCGTTACCGCCCTGCTGCTATTCATGCTCCTGCCTTTCTTCTTCCTGAAAAGAATACGCACGGCCATGCTGCATTATGTCTATATCCCTTAACCCTTTGCGTTCATGAAAAAAGAATCGTTAAAACAAACCATACAACAAGGCTTTGCAGGTCTCTTCCATATATGCAAGCAGGAACTGAAAGCCGTTTTCAAAGACCAGGGCGTACTTATTTTCTTCTTGCTTGTCCCGCTGGCCTACCCGCTGGTATATGCCTTTATTTATACCAATGAGGTGGTACGAGAAGTGCCTGTAGCGGTGATTGACAACAGCAACACGGCACTCAGCCGCCAGTTTATCCGTACGGTTGATGCAAGCGCCGATGTGCATATCCAGTCGCATTGTGCGGATATGGAAGAAGGGAAAAACCTACTGAAAGAAACAAGGGTATATGGCATTCTCTACATTCCGGAAAGCTTCAGTAAAGACATTTCCTCCGGAAAACAAACTACAGTCAGTATTTATTGTGACATGAGTGGTATGCTATACTACAAAGCACTAGTATTGGCAAGTACCAACGCTTCACTTACCTTAAATAAAAAAATTCAGATACAGCGAATGGGAAATACAACGGAACGGCAGGATGAGATCAGTACGGCTCCCATTGAATACGAAGATATATCGCTATTCAACCCGCAAGACGGATTTGCCAGCTTCCTGATTCCAGCTGTGCTCATCCTGATTATACAGCAGACGCTATTGTTAGGCATCGGACTTTCAGCAGGAACCGCCCGTGAGAATAACCGCTTCAAAGACTTGGTCCCCATCAGCCGGCAGTATCAGGGTACGCTCCGCATTGTAGGCGGAAAGTCATTGGCCTATTTCCTGATTTATGCATTAGTGGCTGCGTATGTGCTCTGCCTTGTACCGCAACTATTTGATTTGGTACAAATTGCACAACCTATGACCTTGCTGGCTTTTGTGGTGCCTTACATCTTGGCATGTATTTTCTTTGCGATGACCTGCTCCATCTTTATACATCACAGAGAATCGTGTCTGATGATTTATGTCTTCACCTCCGTGCCGCTCCTGTTTATCTCCGGAATCTCCTGGCCGGGAGCTGCCGTACCTACGTTCTGGAAAGTATTCTCCTGGATATTCCCATCTACGTTCGGTATCAACGGGTTTGTAAGAATCAATAACATGGGCGCAACTCTTCCGGAAGTGTTAGTCGAATATCAGGCACTTTGGATACAGGCTATCGTATATTTCTTCACAACCTGCATTGTCTACCGGCGACAAATCATATTGAGCCGCCGACATGCCATGGAACGCCTACGCATGTTCAGGCTACGAAAACTGGTTGCCAAGACATCCAAATAACCAAACTTTAGTTCAATTATCCGGCTTCGTAAATTTTACCAGGCCGGATAATTTATCTTTATTAACACCTGAACAAGAGTGAATACCCCAGAATACTCGTAGCTTTGCGAATATTTATAAACGAGCTTATGAAACATCTTATTTATATATTCGCCGGGCTGATATGTTGCCTGATTACATTACCTCAGGTGGGGGCTTCTCCATTGGAAAACAAGAAACAGCGTTTCCGAATTACCGTACTGAATACCGGAGGAGAACCACAACAAGGTATCATTCTGAAAGTGGCAGGCTACAGCAGCGAGTATATCAGTAACGAACAAGGTCTCATCGATTTCGAACAATCCATTGACAACAATTACGTTCGTACTGCCAATTTTTACTTCCCGACAGATAAGAACAGAACTATCAAATCCTTGCGACTGGACGAAGCAGCACAAGATACAATCATCCGCATAGACCGTCCGGAGGATTTGGCACGCTTCAAGCAAAGCGGTAAGACTTTACTGGTAAATGGCGTGCTGAAAGAAGGAGGTAAACCTGTTCCTCATGCAGAAATCAGCATCCAGGGAACTGGGAAACACACATTCTCTAATGCGCAGGGTGAATTCAGTATTGAAGCGGATTACAGTCACCTGATTATGATACGGGCAGAACGCATGGAAAACAAGTATCTCGACATCGAATCTTTCTTGCAGAACCCTAACCAGCCGCTGGAAATACGAATGACAAAGAAAGGAGCCGACCGGGTGTATCACGTAGTAGAGAAAATGCCGGAGTATCCTGGAGGCATGAAAGCCTTCTTCAACTATATCAGAAGAAAGGCGCATACCACGGAACTGGCTGAAGAAACTCAGAAAGAGGGGGCGGTCATGATTCAATTCATTGTAGAGAAAGACGGTAGTATCACTTCTCCCAGCATCGTAAGAGGGCTGGACGCACGTCTGGATACGGCCGCTTTAGATGCCATCATAGTGATGCCCGACTGGATTCCGGCTCAGGAACATGGGATTAACGTACGCTGTAAATATTCTGTTCCGGTTCCTTTCAAGAAACCGAAACCGACTCCTCCTGTTGCCCCGAAATCCACTCCTGACATAAAGAAAGACAGTCTTTCGGTACCTTCTGCTCCAGCAGACTCTCTTGCGGAGGATTCAGTTCTTCAGGTTATCCCTATGCCATCCGTAGACTCACTGATGACAGATACATTGGCCACAGATACAACCTTAGTGGTCTCTACCGACAGTACAAGCGTACAAAAAGAGACAGTTGCCCCGTTGTCTACTTCTGAAGCCACAGAAGTCAAACCGAAAAAACGGAACTTCTTAGTCCGTTTCTTCCGCTGGCTATTCGGCATCAAAGACAAGGAAAATACGCCCGCAGAGTCCAAGGAAGAGAAAACATCAGAAGTCGTACCTGAAGGAGCTATTCAAAAAGAAGAATAAATGTAAAACTTAAATAACACAGTCATGAAAAAACTTTTTGTACTTTTTTATGCGCTAATGTGCCTGGTTACTCTGCAGGCACAAAAGGTAACACTACAGGATGTAGCCAACGGTACCTATCGCGCACAAAGTATACAGGGATTAAAACCGATGCTGGACGGTGAACATTACACCCAGATCAGCAAGGACCACAAACGAATCGTCAAATACTCTTTTAAGACCGGTAAAGAGGTAGCTACCATCTTTGACGTAGCCACTGCCCGCAACCACAAGTTGAAAAATTTCGATGACTATATTATGTCACCGGACGAAAGTCTGATATTGATTCAAACGGAGACCAAACCGATCTACCGTCGTTCATTCACAGCTGTATATTATATATACAATGTGAGAAACCGTACACTTGAACCTTTGTCAAACAACGGTCCGCAGCAGGTTCCTTTGTTCTCACCCGACAGTCACCAGATTGCGTTTGTGCGCAACAACAACATCTACCTTATCAAACTGCTTTTCGGTAACAGCGAATCGCAGGTAACGAAAGACGGAGAATATAACAAGGTGCTCAACGGTATTCCCGACTGGGTATATGAAGAAGAATTCAGCTATAACCGCGCCTTCGATTTCAGTGCAGATAGTAAAATGATTGCATACGTCCGCTTCGATGAAAGCCAGGTTCCCATGTACTCTTTCCCATGGTATAAGGGTATGGCTCCAGAAAAAACAGAGTACACCACCTATCCGGGAAGCTATGACTACAAATATCCCAAAGCAGGAGTTGTAAACTCCAAGGTTAGCGTACATTCTTTTGACATAAAAAGTCGTGTAACCCGTAAAATGGAACTTCCTGTAGATTCTGACGGTTATGTACCTCGCATCAAATTCACAGATGATCCGGAAAAGCTGGCCATCATGACATTGAATCGCCACCAGAACCGCTTCGACCTTTATATGGCCAACCCACGCAGTGCCATCTGCAAAGTAGCCATCCGCGACGAAGCAGAGCAGTACATTAAAGAGCAAGCCTATTCAGACATTGCATTCTATCCGGAACACATCGTCATGATGAGTGAACGTGACGGATACAACCACCTTTATCTGTACACCATTGGAGGAAACCTGGTGAAACAAATCACAAAAGGAGAATTTGAGGTAAAAGATTTCCTGGGATGGGACCAGAAAGCAAATGTTTTCTATTACACCAGCAACGAAGGAAGCCCCTTGCGCACTGCGGTGTACAAGATTGACGGAAAAGGTAAAAAGACCAAACTTTCTACACGTACCGGAACAAACAGTGCGTTATTCAGCAAAAATCTGAATTATTACATCAACACGTATTCCAGCGCGCAGACTCCTACCCTTATTACGCTGAACAACAACAAGGGTCAGGAAATGGTTACACTGCTTGACAACAAAGAACTGAAAAGCAAAACAGCTCAGCTAAACATGCCGACAAAAGAGTTTTTCTCTTTCAAAACCAGTGAAGGAGTAGAACTGAACGGTTGGATGATGAAACCGGCCAACTTCAATCCTTCCAAGAAATATCCGGTAATCATGCACCAATATAGTGGTCCCGGCTCTCAGCAAGTACTCGACAAGTGGGGTATCGGAAGCTTCAGTGACGGGGGTATGTTCGAAGCTGTAATGTGCGATAAAGGCTATATCATGGTCTGCGTGGACGGACGTGGTACTGGAGGTAGAGGAGCAGCATTCGAAAAATGCACTTACCTTTCTATCGGCGTGAAAGAAGCTACCGACCAGGCTGAAGCAGCTAAATACCTCTCTACTCTGCCTTACGTAGATGGAAGCCGTATTGGTATCTGGGGCTGGAGCTATGGAGGATACAACACGTTGATGTCAATGAGCGAAGGTTCAGGCGCATTCAAGGCCGGAGTTGCCATTGCCGCTCCGACAGACTGGAGATTCTATGACTCAGTCTATACCGAACGCTTCATGCGCACACCGAAAGAAAACGGTGACGGTTACCAGGCTTCTTCTGCCATCAGCCGGGCATCCAAGCTGAAAGGAAAGCTGCTGCTCATTCATGGAAGTGCAGACGACAACGTACACTTGCAGAATTTCATGGAGTACAGTGAAGCACTGGTACAGGCAAACATCCAGTTTGATACACAGATTTACACCAACCGTAATCATAGTATCTTCGGAGGAAATACCCGCAACCACCTGATGAACAGAGTGGCTAATTTCTTCCTGCAGAACCTATAATATTTCATGTAGCAGATGACACCAGTCACAAGAAACTGGTGTCATCTGTTTTTCTTTGTTCTTTTATCTTACCACTATGACACACATCAGAAAGCCTGATTGGCTAAAAATCCAGATTGGCACCAATGCCCGATATACTGAAACCAAACGCATTGTAGATACTCATAAGCTTCATACCATCTGCAGCAGTGGACGCTGTCCCAACTTAGGTGAGTGCTGGGGAAAAGGCACCGCCACCTTCATGATTGGAGGAGCCATCTGTACCCGTTCCTGCAAGTTCTGCAATACACAAACCGGAAGACCTCTCCCATTGGATCCGGAAGAACCGCTCAGAGTGGCCCAGTCCATCCAACTCATGAAGCTTGACCACGCGGTCATCACCTCTGTCGACCGGGATGATTTAAAGGATTTAGGTGCCTCACACTGGGCTGCTACCCTGATGGCCATCCGAAAATTGTGTCCTGACACCACCATAGAGGCACTTATTCCCGATTTTCAAGGCCACAGCGAATTATTGCAACAGGTCATTGAAACACGTCCCGATATTCTTTCACACAACCTAGAAACCGTCCGCCGTCTCAGTCCACAGGTCAGAAGTGTAGCAGATTATGATACCAGCCTGAAAGTTATCCGTCAGATTGCAGAAAATGGACTAAAGGCCAAATCCGGTATCATGGTGGGGTTGGGAGAAACCATAGAAGAAGTAGAAGAAACGATGGACGACCTGCTACAGAACGGTTGCCAGATACTGACCATCGGACAATACCTGCAACCAACAGCCAAGCACTATCCGGTAGCAGAATACATCCATCCAGACCAGTTCAAGAAATTCAAAGAAATAGGTGAAGCCAAAGGATTTGAAATTGTAGAAAGCGGTCCGCTGGTCCGTTCTTCTTACCATGCTGAAAAACATCTCCGCAGACAATGAACAATTTTCTTTTTCCATTTGTTGCAATTTTATCAACAGATGCTTTTCAACGATGAATCTATTGCTCAAATACAAAGATAAAATTGTATCATTTGGATTGCTTCCTATCATTATCACACTGATAGGCATTCATCTGTTCCCAACGACCGCCATGTTGGGAACAGGACTTGCTATCAGCATTGCGGGACTGCTTTATGATGTGTTGCGCCTGAAAGGACTTAATTTCTTCCTTTTGCAGGGAACTATCGGAATTGGTGTCTGCTTCCTTTTAAGATTGTTCACCGGATATGAATACATCCCTAAGAACAGTCTGACTCCTTCATTGGAATTCATGCTGTTAATATGTGCCTTCATCCATGTAACAGCCCCGGAAATTTATCGGAATTTTTTGAAGAAGTTTCATCTTAATTTCACTTCTTCTTACCTATTGGAAGCAAAAATAATCGTGATTTTTTCCAGCATCCACTTGATTATTTTGTTTTTCCTGTACAACAAGCTGATTCCCTTTTCCCCTGAAAATAACTTTGGAATCATCTATTTGATTCCTACACTTATTTACGTAATATGTCTGGTCATTAACATCGTAGGAATACAAATTGCCGCCACACAATCACCACGAGAGCAACATATCATACGGATTATTCCTATCTGCAACGGGAAAATATATCTTACCCCGCATGCAGAAAACACAACGATTTGGGATGCTCCTATCAAGACTTTATTTGACGGACCGTTAAGAAAAAGCCAACGTCACGCAAAGAACCTGATAAAAAAACATCAGTCAACTTCTCAAACTACACATAAGAAAAAGTTCATACCAAGACTCATACTTAGCTACCGTACACAAGGCAGTACACCGGCTTTTGTACAGTTATATATACTTCCTGTCAGCCATGAAGATGAATTCAAACTCTCGGAAGGATACTTCTTTACCTGTGAAGACATCAGACAAAATCCGGAAAAGTTCAGTAACGAACTAAGAATTGAATGTGACCGTCTGCACATGGTGGCCCAGATATGGAAAGAATTCAAATAAGATACTACTTATAAATCAGGAAGATACAAGGAATCTTATTCAGCTCCGGTAACTTTCCCTTCCATTCCTTAACGGTTTTGGTCTGGATAAATTCTCCTTCACAAGTTATATTGGCCGCAATACACAATTTCGTTTGCGGACGACAAGTTTTCAAAATGTCTTCCAGCATCTTATGGTTGCGATAAGGAGTTTCGATAAACAACTGGGTCTGGTTTTCGGAATAAACACGTGCTTCCAGTTCTTTTAAACGGCGCATGCGGTCAGCCGGTTCTATCGGTAGATACCCATGAAAAGCAAAACTCTGTCCGTTAAATCCTGAACCCATCACCGACAAGATAATAGAAGAAGGCCCTACCAGAGGAACCACCTTAAAATTCCGCTTCTGGGCAATAGCTACCACATCGGCTCCCGGATCGGCCACAGCCGGACAGCCAGCCTCGGAAATAACTCCCATGGAGTGTCCCTCTGCAAGCGGAGCAAGATAACCCGATATAGCTTCCGGAGAAGTATGCTTGTTCAACGGATAAAAAGTAAGCTCATCAATACAAATATCCGCATCCACCTTTTTCAAAAAGCGACGTGCCGAGCGCACATCTTCCACTATAAAATGCTTTATATTGACAATTATCTCCCGATTATAAGAGGGTAAAACCTTTTCGATAGCCGTATCACCTAAAGTAACAGGCAACAAATACAATGCAACTTCCATAAGGAATCTTTAAGTCAATCAGTTTAATTCTTTTATCATTCCAGAATAATCCGTACATTCCAACAAACTCTTTAGAGTCATTTCCGGATGCTTCTTCATATATCGCTCTACAGCCTTCATCCCCAGCCATATTCCCAAGAAAGGAGGAGTCTTTTCACCGTTAAACAGAAGCCGTGTGTTAGAAGATACATACGAGCGAATAATCATTGGATCGGTAGTCCTCATATAATGGTTCTGACGGATTTCCTCCCAAAGTTCTTTTTCGTGCTGCTCGCACCATTTTATTTCTTCCTTGGAGTAGCCCAAAGCCGTTTTGCCACTTCCATTTCCTTCAAGAATAGTTTCCACAACCCAGGCTATTTTCCCCCGATACAACAGAATATCCATCAAAGAACGATGACCTTCCTGCCACAAGAAAGGATACTGTCCCAGCAAATAAAAGGTAAAGCAATCAGGCACGATGTATTCCGGCGACATCGAGCGTCGCTGGTTTGCGTAATAATATTTTTTATAGAGAGGATAGTCACTCCCCATATACTTGTCCAGACTGATTCCCAAAATACTGTCTCCAACAACGACAGACTGATTCAGGGCAGAAATCTGCGTATAAATCTGCGGAACCGGCAACTCATGAATTTCTTTTTTCAGGTTGCTGAATCCCCGTGTCAGATGCTGTTCAAGATTGCTTACATCCTTAAACTTCTCTCCCACATCTTCCATTAAATGTACCAATATGGAATCTGAGAAATAAGCACACAAACGGTCGTTCATGTCTACCATATCCACAGAACCCAAATCAAGTACTTCCTCTATCAGCAGACGCGTCTCCTGGGAAAATTCAGTATTCATCCGTTGCAGGGAAAAGAAACTGTTCTGCACAGTTGCTTCATACTGCAAGCGGTCATATCGGGCTATCTTTATTCCTGAAAACGAAAAATCGTCTTTCTGCTTGTCAGAACGACAGGCAGAAAAGACGATTATACTCAGTAATATAAAAATAAGCCGATACATTCAATATTATCCGTAAATTATATTGCCATTGGCATCTTTATATTCATCCAGCCCCTTTTCATAAGTTGCCATAGCTCTCAAGCTCATACCTACGCTGGAGAAACCACCATCGTGGAACAAGTTCTGCATAGTCACCTTACGGGTCAGGTCAGAGAACATTACGATACAGTAATCAGCACATTCATCAGCCGATGCATTGCCCAGAGGAGACATACGGTTAGCAAAGTCGAACAACTTGTCCATACCTTTCACACCCGATCCGGCAGTAGTCATAGTCGGTGACTGAGAGATAGTATTGATACGTACATGGTGTTCACGTCCGTAAATATAACCGAAGCTACGAGCAATTGATTCCAGCAAAGCCTTTGCGTCTGCCATATCATTATAACCATAGAATGTACGCTGTGCAGCTACATAACTCAAAGCTACGATAGAACCGTATTCATTGATGGCATCCAACTTCTTGGCAGATTGAATCATTTTATGGAATGAAACGGCTGAAATATCCAATGTTTTACTCAACATGTCATAGTCCAAATCGTCGTAAGTACGTTTTTTACGAACATTTGGAGACATACCGATAGAATGAAGTACAAAGTCAATCTTTCCTCCCAATACCTCCATTGAACGCTTAAAGACATTTTCCAAATCTTCTACAGAGGTAGCGTCAGCCGGAATCACTTCACAGTTTAATTTTTCCGCCAAAGCAGAGACCTCACCCATACGTACTGCTACAGGGGTATTAGAGAGTGTGATAACGGCACCTTCTTCTACAGCCTTTTCTGCCACTTTCCAAGCGATAGACTGTTCGTTCAATGCACCAAAAATAATACCTCTTTTTCCTTTCAGCAAATTATAACTCATATTATTTTCAATTATAAATTTGGGGCAAAGATACAAACTTTATTTACATTATTTACATTTATAAGGCCAAAATATTCAATCACGTAAAATTATGCTCAGTTTTTTCACTGATAAAATCAAAAATTGCAAGCGTATATCAAACAGAAAGCTTATTTTTGCATCCTGAATAAAAAAGGTTTTTCATAATATTATTTAGGTTAGAATTAGATTTATTATCCTCCTGCATGTCCCCTGTGAAGGCAGCATGTTCAGGAGGATAATAGCTTAAAGAAACATACGTGAATCACATTAATCTTATATATAAACACATTATTACAATGAAAAAGTTTCCCACTCTTTGCCTCGCTTTCATTTACAGCGGGAGTATGCTTTGTGCCCAAACGGCAGAAAAGACCATTAAAGTGATTGTTGAAAACCCTTGGAATACAGCTAAAACCGACGAACCTGTAGTGATTGATATTCATTCTTTAAATACAGGATTCACCGTTAAATCGGCCGTTGTGAAAGAAGGGAACAATGAAATACCTTCACAGTTGGACGATTTAAACTTCGATTTAAGAGCTGATGAACTGGCTTTCGTGACTAATTTGCCGGCGCAATCCAAGAAAGTATTCACCCTGACTCTTTCCTCTGTCAAGACAAACAAGACCTATCCAGCCCGTGTGTTTGCAGAAATGCTGTTCCGCACAGCCAAATCAAATGAATATGCTCATGGCACAGCTGTATACGCTCCGGGCGACAGTTACACTTACACTATTCTGCAACATCACGGTATTGCATTCGAAAGCGAGCTGGTGGCCTACCGCATCTATTTTAACGAGAAACAGACAACCGATTTATACGGAAAGTTCAATAAAGGTCTGGAAATAGAAGAAAGTATGTTCTATCCTACAGACGAACAATTACAAAAAGGATTCGGAGATGACGTGATTCTGGTAAGAGGCAGTTGCGGAGCCGGAACATTAAGAGGATGGGACGGTTCACAAGCTACCGACATTCAGCCTGTGGCCTTCCGCGGACAACGCCTCATCGCCAGCGGTCCGGTACGTACCATTGCCGACGCAGAAGTAAAAGGTTGGGAATACCAGGGAAAGGAACTGAATATGATTAACCGCTACACACTATATGCCGGACACCGCGACGCACAAGTAGACGTATTGTTTGACCAGCCTTTAGATAAAGAGACCTTCTGCACAGGAGTGCAAAATATCGGTTACAGCGCTACCATGTATTCCGATCACGAGGGACTGGTTGCCAGCTGGGGAACCGACTGGCCCGTAGGCGACACCATCAAATACAAAAAAGAAACAGTCGGTCTGGCGACTTATATACCAAAGAAATACATCAGAAAGGAAGCTAAAGACAAGGAAAATTTCCTGTACACCGTCAGCGCCCCCCAAGAAAAGAGTTTCCGGTACTACACCATGTTTACTTCACGTAAGGAAACATTCGGATTCCCTGATTCAAACACATGGTTCTCTTACGCACAAGAATGGAAAAAATCCCTTGAACAACCCTGCAAAATAACCATCGAAAAATAAGAATAAAAAATCAGCCCCGACAAATTGCCGGGGCTGATTTTTTTATTATAAATACATTAGTTTTCTTTTACTTCCCATCCCAATGCACTTGCACCTAATACAGCTGCATCTGCATCTTTCAACTGAGAAAGCAACAATTTTGTTTTTCCAGCATAAATCTTCAGGATGTTTTCATCGATAGCTTTCTGAATCGGCTTCATGATGTAATCACCAGACTTAGCCAGACCACCGAACAATACAATCGCTTCAGGACTTGAGAAAGCAATGAAATCAGCCAAAGCCTGTCCCAAAATACGACCTGTAAATTCAAAAATGTCCTGAGCCAGCTTGTCACCCTTCACAGCTGCATCGTACACGTCTTTTGACTGAATTTCATCTGCCGGAACATTTCTCAGCAAACTTGGTTCTGTGCGCTGTACCAGGAATTCGCGTGCAGTGCGAGCTACTCCGGTAGCAGAGCAGTAAGTTTCCAAACATCCCTTACGACCGCATCCGCATGCACGACCGTTACGATCAACGATCACATGACCCAATTCACCGGCAAATCCGTCATGACCATAAACCAGCTGTCCGTTGATTACGATACCACTACCAACACCGGTACCTAAGGTAATCATGATAAAATCTTTCATACCACGAGCGGCACCGTAAGTCATTTCTCCGATAGCAGCCGCATTGGCATCGTTAGTCAGTGCAGTCGGAATACCCAGACGTTCTTCAAACATTGAAGCCAGAGGAATGATTCCTTTCCAAGGCAAGTTAGGTGCAAATTCAATAGTACCGCTATAGTAGTTTCCGTTAGGAGCACCCACTCCCATACCTTTTATTTTTTCAGCTCCACCAAACTGTGACAACAGAGGAAGAAGTTTCTTACATACAGCATCAACATAGTCGTCAATGTTTTCATATTGCTGTGTCTTGACAGAATCAGAAGCCAACACATTACCACGTGAGTCAACTACACCAAATACAGTGTTTGTTCCGCCAATGTCCATACCTACCACATAAGGTTTTTCCATGTTTATTGTCATGACATTTCTCTATTTAGGGTTAATTATCTACGGACAAAAGTAAATAATCAGTAAAAACAGAGCAAATTTTTAACGCATTATTTTTCGAAGCTTTCCACTTTTCTTATTTTTGCGAGACCTGATAAATCAATAAATTCACACAAACCAAATGATACACTTAGAAAACGTTCACAAAACCTATTACAATGGTACTCCCCTTCATGTACTTAAAGGTATCAACCTCCATATTAATAAAGGAGAATTCGTTTCCATCATGGGTTCTTCCGGTTCCGGAAAATCTACCCTTCTGAACATCTTGGGCATATTAGACAACTATGATTCAGGAGAATATTACCTGAACGATGTACTGATTCGTGACCTGAGCGAAAGCAAGGCCGCCGAGTACCGCAACCGTATGATCGGCTTCATCTTCCAGTCGTTCAACCTTATTTCTTTCAAGAACGCCATGGAGAATGTAGCCCTTCCCTTATTTTATCAAGGTGTAAGCCGGAAAAAGCGCAACCTGTTAGCCATGGAATACCTGGATAAATTAGGATTAAAAGAATGGGCACACCACCTCCCGAATGAAATGTCGGGCGGACAAAAACAACGTGTAGCCATTGCACGCGCATTAATTTCAAAGCCTGAAATCATTTTAGCAGACGAACCGACCGGAGCATTGGACAGTAAGACATCGGTGGAAGTCATGCAGATTCTAAAGGAACTGCACGAGAAAGAAGGACTGACCATCGTAGTGGTCACCCACGAAAGCGGAGTCGCCAACCAGACCGATAAGATTATCCATATCAAGGACGGACTGATAGAGCGCATAGAAGACAACATTGACCACAATGCATCTCCATTTGGCAAAAACGGATTCATGAAATAAAACACCAGCCATGACAGAATTAATACAAGAAATCTACGGAACCATCATGCGCAATAAGTTGCGCACCCTGCTGACCGGCTTTTCCGTAGCATGGGGCATCTTCATGCTGATTGTATTACTGGGAGCCGGAAACGGTCTCATCCATGCCTTTGAGAACCAGTCGAAAGGCATGATTATGAACTCCATGAAAATCTACCCGGGCATGACCTCACAACCTTACAAAGGAATGAAAGAGGGCCGTAGCATTTACCTGAAAGAGAGTGACCGCGAACTCACCGCCACTTCATTTCCTGACCACATCATCCAAACCGGTGCCACCGTCAGCAAAAGTGATGTCATTCTTACTTACGGAAAAGAAGCCCTCAGTATCGGAATCAACGGAGTTTTTCCCAATTATCCTTCACTTGAAGCCATCAAGATTAAAGAGGGACGCTTCGTCAACGCACGCGACATGGAGGAGCGGCGAAAAATTATCGTACTGCATGAAAAAACGGTAAAGAACCTCTTTCCTCACACTTCTCCCATCGGGAAATACCTGAACGCACAAGGTGTACCCTATCAGGTGGTAGGTATCTATACCGACCAGAACAGTTTTTCGCCTTCTGCTCTCGTGCCATTCACTACCCTGCAAACCATCTATCAGAAGGGTGACAGCATAGACAACATCACATTTACAACCAAAGGACTGGCCGATGAAGCTACCAACGAACAATTTGAGGCGGAATACCGGCAGGCTTTAGGGTTGAAGAAACAATTCTCGCCTACCGACGAAGGAGCCATCTGGATATGGAACCGCTTTACACAATACCTGCAACAGCAGACGGCCACCCAAATCCTGCATACTGCCATCTGGGTAATCGGAATCTTTACCCTGCTCAGCGGCATCGTAGGAGTGAGCAACATCATGCTGATTACCGTCCGCGAACGCACGCACGAATTCGGCATCCGAAAAGCCCTGGGAGCTAAACCCGCTTCCATCCTCTGGCTGATTATCTCTGAAAGTGTGACTATCACGACTTTCTTCGGCTACATCGGCATGGTGGCAGGCATTGCCGTGACGGAATACATGAATCAGGTAGCAGGCAAACAGACCATGGACATGGGTGTCTTTTCGATGACCTTTTTCGAAAACCCGACAGTAGACTTGTCCATTGCCATAGAAGCTACTTTGACATTAGTTATCGCCGGTACGCTGGCAGGACTTTTCCCTGCAAGAAAAGCGGCCAGAATCCGACCCATTGAAGCACTTAGAGCAGACTGACCATGAGACGATTTGATTTAGATACATGGGAAGAGATTCTTCTCACTATCACCCGCAACAAAACCAGAAGCTTCCTGACTGCCTTCGGTATTTTCTGGGGAATATTCATGCTGATTTCCCTGATGGAAGGTGCCAAAGGGCTACAACAAATGCTTTCGCGCCAGTTTGAAGGCTTTGCCACCAATTCCGGCTTTTTAGGCACAAACAAGACGAGCAAGGCCTACAAAGGTTTTCAGCAAGGCAGATACTGGGACTTGGAAAACAAGGATGTGGAACGTGTGAGAAAACAGGTCAGCGAACTGGAAACCGTGACTGCCACACTGGCCAAATGGGGCATCAATGCCATTTATAATGAAAATAAAATCTCAGGTACGCTGAAAGGACTTTATCCGGAATACCAGAAAATAGAAGAACCGAATATCGTGTTCGGACGGTTCATCAATGACATTGACATACGCGACCAGCGGAAAGTCTGTGTGATTGGAAAGCGTATTTACGAGACCTTGTTTCCGGGAGGGGAAGACCCTTGCGGAAAGTTCATTGAAGTCAATGGCATCTATTACCGGGTAATCGGAGTAAGCATGGCGGTAGGAAACATTTCCATACAAGGACAGTCCGAAACGTCGGTCATCATCCCGTTTTCCACCATGCAGCAGAACTACAACTTCGGACAGAACGTGCAGCTGCTCTGCTATACGGCCCGCAAAGGATACTCCATCGGTGAAGTAGAGAAAAAGGTAGAGCAAGTGGTCAAAAAAGCACACCTGATTCATCCGGACGACGGGCAGGCCGTTATTTTAGTCAACGCTGAAGCCATGTTCAGCATGGTAGACAACCTGTTTTCCGGCATCCGGATTTTGGGATGGATGGTCGGTCTCGGCACCCTGCTGGCAGGAGCCATCGGTGTAAGCAACATCATGATGGTTACGGTTAAGGAACGAACCACCGAAATCGGTATACGTCGTGCCATCGGGGCACGCCCGAACGACATTCTGTCGCAGATTCTTTCCGAGAGTATGGTACTGACCATCCTGGCAGGTATGGCCGGCATTTCCTTTGCCGTCTTCCTGTTGAACCTGACAGAAATGGGGACCTCCACCCCGACCTCTCCCACCGAATTTCAAATCAGTTTCTGGCAGGCAATCGGTGCTTGTGCTCTCCTCCTGATTTTAGGACTGTTAGCCGGACTGGCTCCTGCCTACCGGGCCATGAGCATCAAACCCATTGAGGCCATACGCGACGAATAAATAAAACCACAAGACAAACAAAAAACCAAAGTTGATATGAAAAAGTACATCAAGATTATTTCGCTGGTGCTGATTGCGCTCATCTTTATCGGCACATTTGTATTCCTTTATCAGAAGTCGCAGCCGAAAGATACGGCCTACGATATTCTCCACACCAAAACCACCGATTTGGCACAAATCACCGTGGCTACCGGAAAAATTGAGCCACGCGATGAGGTGCAAATCAAGCCGCAGATTTCCGGTATCATATCCGAAGTCTACAAGGAGGCCGGAGAAACGGTGAAAAAAGGAGAAATCATTGCCAAAGTCAAGGTAATCCCCGAATTAGGCTCGCTCAACTCTGCCGAAAGTCGTGTACGTTTGGCTGAAATCAACGGCCGTCAGGCAGAAACCGACCTGGAACGTATGGAGAAGCTTTACCAGAGCAAACTGGTGAGCAGCGAGGAGTACGAAAAGACTCTATTAGCAGCCAAACAAGCCAGAGAAGAACTCCAGGCTGCCAAAGACAACCTGGAAATCGTGAAAGAAGGTATCACCAAAAGCAGTGCCTCCTTCAGCAGCACGCTGATTCGTTCTACGATTGACGGACTGATTCTGGATGTCCCCATCAAGGTAGGTAACTCGGTCATCATGAGCAATACATTCAACGACGGTACCACCATCGCCACCGTGGCCGATATGAGCGACCTTATCTTCAGAGGTAACGTGGACGAAACAGAAGTGGGACGTATTCACGAAGGAACTCCTGTAAAAATCACATTGGGAGCCTTACAGGACATGAAATTCGATGCCGTACTGGAATACATCTCTCCTAAAAGCGTAGAAAATAACGGGGCCAACCAGTTCGAAATCAAGGCTGCCATCACGGTGCCCGACAGCATCACCATCCGCTCCGGCTACAGTGCCAATGCGGAAATCGAACTCCAGCGGGCCAACAATGCCCTGACCGTACCGGAAAGTGCCATTGAGTTCAGCGGTGACTCCACTTTCGTATATGTACTGACAGACAGCGTACCGACACAGAAGTTTACCCGCCGTCAGGTACAGACCGGTATCAGCGACGGAGTGAACATCGAGATTAAAAGCGGGCTGAAAGCCAACGAATCGATTCGCGGACTTAAAAAAGAAATGTAAGCCATGAAAATCAATACCAAATTACTGACAGCACTGAGCATCAGCATGCTGTTGGCCAATGGCACACAAGCACAGAAGGCATGGGACTTGACTCGCTGCATCGACTATGCCATTGCTCATAACCTGACCGTCAAACAACAGGAAGCCGCACGCGACAAAAGCGAAGTGGAACTGAACACCGCCAAATGGAGCCGTCTGCCCGACCTGAACGGTAGTGCCTCTCACTCTTTCAACTTCGGACGAAGCTTGCAGGCCAACAATACGTACCAGAGTATCAACACACAGAACACCGGCCTCAACCTGAGTACGAGCGTACCTTTGTTCACCGGTATGCAAATACCCAACAACATTGCGCTCTCCAAACTGAACCTGAAAGCGGCTACCGAAGATTTGAACAAGGCCAAAGAAGACATCAGCATTGAGGTAGCCTCTGCCTATCTGCAGGTGTTGTTCAACGAAGAACTGGTCAAGATAGCCCGGCAGCAGGTAGAGTTAAGTCAGGAAATGCTGGCACAAAAGGAAGCCTATTTCAAGAATGGAAAGGCATCTGAAGCGGAATGGTATGAAGCCAAGTCGCGCGTGGCACAAGACCAGTTGTCACTGGTGCAGGCTGAGAATGACTACCGTCTGTCTCTGCTCGATTTAAGCCAGTTGCTGGAACTGCCCTCTCCCGACAATTTCCGGATTGTTTCTCCCGACATCCAGCCTGAGCAGTTGTTCGGTACACTGACTCCTCCTGCCGAAATCTACAGTCAGGCCTTACTGACCAAACCGTCCATTAAGGCTGCACAATACCGCCTGGAAGGAGCTGCACGCAGCATCCGCATTGCACAAAGTGCCTATTATCCGCAACTAAACTTCGGAGCCGGACTGGGAACAAGCTATTATAATGTATCGGGAAGAGAAAATCCGAGCTTCCACTCTCAGTTGAAAGATAATTTCAGCCAGTATGTAGGCCTCTCGTTAAGCATTCCCATCTTCAACCGACTAAGCACACGTAACCGGGTACGTACGGCACGCCTTGAACAGACTACCTTAAACTGGCAACTGGAAGAAACCAAAAAGAAACTTTACAAGGAAATCCAGCAAGCCTACTACAATGCTGTCAATGCAGAAAGCAAATACCAGAGCAGTCAGGTGGCAGATGAAGCAGCAGAAGCCTCTTTCAAGCTGATGAAAGAAAAATACATGTACGGAAAAGCAAACGCTACGGAATACAACGAGGCACGAACCAACTGGATGAAAGCGGTGTCCGACTGTGTACAAGCTAAGTACGACTACCTGTTCCGTACCAAAATACTGGATTTTTATAAAGGAATTCCCCTCACATTGAAATAGAATAATATCCTACATATCAGCAAGTTGCATACTTTTAATCAAAACGCTTGAATTCCTCCTGAAAAACGCACTTGCGTTTGAAGGAAAACGTACTTGCGTTTTGATTAAAATGCACTTGCGTTTCAAGTAAAACGTACTTGCGTTTGAATCGAAACGTACTTGCGTTTTAGCGTAAACGTAAAGGTGTTTTTTATCCGAATAAATCCGGAATAATTTCCGGCAAATATCCGCTTCGGATTCGCCACTCCTGCGGGTACAAGTTATTGGCCCGGTTACCGATATTCTTGGCAAATCCTAATACCTGACCTTGATAAGTAAGTGTCACATACCCTCTCGGCACTTCCGGTGAAAGCACGACCGCTTCTTTCCGCAAATAAGCAATGGCCTGTGAGTAAGTCAGTTCAGCCATCGGGAACGAATCTCTCTCAAAAACGGTACTCATAGCCAGTGCATGCGAAGGCTGCCAGTCCTTTCCCTTCAATTCTCCCAAAGAAATTCCGGCATGCAGTATGCGCAGCTGGCTCTTCAGCAGGTCATACGTATCTTTATAGGCAGCAGGAAAGGCCATCGCTTCACTGTCATTTACTTCAAACACATAGTCTCCGGCTCCCTGCACCCAGGCTTTCATTTCCTTAGGTACTTGAAGCGCAACCACCTTACCCCCTTTTCCTTTTTTGGAAGCCTTTCCACCGGTCTTTGTCCGCACACTCACCGCGGGCTCATCCGCTGTTTTCCGCAGCACTGCCAGAAACAGACCTTCACCCGTAGTCTTATGAGGCAAGAAACGGTAAACCGGAAACTCCGTACCGGTCAGATTTCCCGTAATGCGCCAGTCCGGCTGCGTCTCCAAAGGAAGTACCTCTGCCCCAAGTTCTTGAGCAATCCATGCCACATTGTCCTCATTTTCCTCCCGATTATATGTGCACGTGCTATAAATCAGCAGTCCTCCAGTCTTCAGGCAAGGCCATATATCCCGCAAAATACGGCGCTGCCGTTGCCAGCAGGTGTCCACATTCTCTATGCTCCATTCCTGCACGGCCACTTCATCCTTGCGGAACATTCCTTCCCCCGAACAGGGTACATCTGTCAGAATCACATCGAACAGCGGGCCTAATTCTGTAAAATCAGCCGGATCATTATTGGTTACAATCACCCCCGGATTTCCCCATTTTATCAGATTCTCAGCCAGCACCTGCGAACGGTTGCGCATCACCTCATTGGCCACCAGCAAGCTGCCTTCCGGAAGTACGCTACGGGCCAAGGTAGATTTCCCTCCCGGAGCCGCGCACAAATCGAGCATCGTGACCGGCTCGTGCACATACTGACGTAACGCCTGTTCCAGGAACATGGACGAAGCTTCCTGCACATAATAACAGCCCGCATGAAACAAGGGGTCGAACGTAAACGACGGACGACCGGACAGGTAATATCCTTCGCGACACCAGGGCACAGAGGTGCTTTCCAGCGGAACAAGGCCACATTTATCGGTATTCATACGAATACTGACAGGCGTATCTTTTTCCAATGCTTCGGTCAAAGCAGCAAACTCCACATCTCCCAGCAACTCACGCGTACGGAGGATAAAATCAGAAGGTAAATTCATGTTTCCAGCAATTGATTACGGCGGCAAAAATACAAAAAAATTAGCTACCTTTGCACAAACAAAAAAATCCAATCATGAAACAATATCTCGATTTGTTGCACCGCATCCGTACGGAAGGAGTACGAAAAGAAGACCGTACCGGAACGGGCACCATCAGCGTGTTCGGACATCAGATGCGCTTCAACCTGGAAGAGGGCTTCCCGCTTGTCACGACCAAGAAACTTCACTTGAAATCCATCATCCATGAACTGCTCTGGTTCTTACAAGGAGATACCAACGTGAAATATCTGCAAGAAAACGGGGTCAGAATCTGGAACGAATGGGCAGATGAAAACGGCGATTTAGGACACATCTACGGTTACCAGTGGCGTTCATGGCCAGGTTATGATGGCAAGTTCATCGACCAGATTTCGGAAGCCGTGGAAACCATCAAGCATAATCCCGACTCACGACGCATCATTGTCAGTGCATGGAACGTGGGCGACCTGAACAACATGAATCTTCCGCCCTGTCATGCATTCTTTCAGTTTTATGTAGCCAACGGCCGCCTCAGCCTGCAAATGTACCAACGCAGTGCCGATACCTTTTTGGGAGTACCTTTTAATATCGCATCGTATGCCCTGCTGCTGCAGATGATGGCACAGGTTACCGGCTTGAAAGCGGGCGACTTCATTCATACCCTCGGTGATGCCCATATTTACCTGAATCACCTGGAACAGGTAGACCTGCAGCTTACCCGTACCCCGCGCCCCCTGCCTACCATGAAAATCAATCCGGACGTGAAAGATATTTTCAGCTTCCACTATGAAGATTTTCAGTTAGAGAATTATGACCCCTGGCCTCACATTGCCGGAAAAGTATCTGTATAAACATTAAAACCCTCAGACATGACACTATCCATCATTGCAGCCATCAACCAGAAAAGAGGAATAGGCTATCAGAACAAGTTGCTCTACTGGCTGCCCAACGACTTAAAACGCTTCAAGGCACTGACCACCGGACATACCATCATTATGGGACGCCACACGTTTGAATCTCTTCCGAAAGGAGCTCTCCCCAACCGGAGAAACGTGGTACTCAGCCGTCAGGAACTGCACTTTGAAGGTGCGGAATGTTTTCACACACTGGCCGATGCCCTGCATACCTGCAAAGAAGACGAAGAGGTATTTATCATCGGGGGAGCTACTCTTTACACGGAAGCACTCCCATTGGCCGACCGCCTGTACCTTACGGAAGTAGACGATGAGCAGGCACCCGCCGATGCCTTCTTCCCGGAAGTAAGTCCAGAGCTATGGAAAGAAAAAAGTAGAGAATGCCATCCGACAGACGAAAAGCATCTCTACTCCTATAGTTTCGTGGATTACGAACGTACGCAAAAATAAGCGTCGCGATTTTAATCTTCATCATTCGCCAGATCCATTATCGGCATCTGGCGCTTGATAGCTTCACGGAAAGAAATAATTGTTTCCGAGCGCGACAAGCCCAACGGTTGAAGTTTATCGTGGATAATTTCCAGCAAGTGATGATTGTTCTTTGCATAAATCTTGATGAACATGTCATACTGCCCTGTCGTAAAATGACATTCCACGACTTCCGGAATAAACTTCAAAGCTTCTGTTACAGTGTCAAACTGTTCCGGATCCTTCAAATACAAACCGATGTAAGCACAGGTTTCATAACCTATCTTTTCCGGATCAATGATAAATTCTGAACCCTTCAGAATTCCCAGGTTCGTCAACTTCTGAATTCGCTGATGAATAGCGGCTCCCGATACATTACAAGCACGTGCCACTTCCAAGAATGGAATACGTGCATTGCCTGCGATCATACGCAGAATTTGTTCGTCTAAACTGTCTAATTGATGATGTCCCATCTTCTATGTTTTTGTATTCATGCAAAGGTAATACTTTTTCTTTATATAATTTCAATATTTATTACTTTTACATGCCTTTAACCATGAACTTTGCAGAAGAACCGGCATTTTTCATCAAATATTTACGATATCGACCATGCATTTTTTAATTTTGCAATTTCTAAATAGCAAAGAAAGATCAGAGATACAACTTACTCTTCTTTTACTTCAGAATCAGCACCCTCTTCTTTTTCCTTTTCTCCTCTTCCTCCTTTTTGATAGACGGAAGGAGTCACACCAAACTGAAGTTTAAAGCACTTACTAAAATAAAACGGATCATTAATACCTACCTGATACGAAACCTCGGCCACCGTCAGATTTTCTGGAGAAGAAAGCAGTTCTGCCGCTTTTTTCATTCGCATAATACGTATGTATTCATTTGGAGAATAACCTGTTACACCTCGCACCTTACGATAAAAGATAGAACGTCCTACCCCCATCATGGAAGCAAACTCATCTACGGTAAACTGAGGATTTCCCAGTTGCGTTTCCATAATGCGCCCCATCTTCTCTACAAAGAATTTATCCTTATCAGAGGAACAAAGAGCCGGACGCACCTGATTCGGGTCATGCGAGAATTTCTCCTTCAGTTTTTCACGCTGTTCTATCAACTTAAACGCACGTGTCAACAACAGTCGCGGACTAAACGGTTTCGTGATGTAAGCGTCGGCTCCACATTCCACTCCTTTCACATGATTGTCTACAGAAGTCATGGCCGTCAGCAGAATAACCGGAATATGACTGGTATTAAAATCAGTCTTCAATTTCCGTGTCAGTTCAAAACCTGAACATCCCGGCATGACCACATCACTGATAATCAAGTCCGCATCATAATTACGCGCACGTTCCAATCCTGCATCTCCGTCGGCTTCTGCTACAACCTCAAAATATACCCCCAGCTCCTCTTTCAGGAATTCACGCACATCATTATCATCCTCCACAATCAAGACTTTGTATTTATTCAGCGGATTCACCGGAAGAACTTCCTCCAATCCTTCTTCATCTTTCAATACCACATCTGCCAAATGCTTTTCGGCCCTCTCTTCTTCACGCAGAAGTACATTGTTCGGCACAAGAAAATCTTTTTCTTCATATACAGATTTATCCGTTGGCAAAGTCACAATAAAGATGGAGCCTCCTCCCGGATTCTCTTCATACGTAATTGTTCCTTTATGCACATTGACCAGTTCATGTGTCAGATGCAGACCTACTCCTACACTGTCACCAGAGAAATTACTTTGCATGAACCGCTTGAACAATTCTCCCCGTTTTTCTTTAGGAATGCCGACCCCCGTATCAGACACACTCATTTTCAGTTTACCGGCCGCTTCGTCTACATTCACCACAAACTCAATCTTTCCTTTTGACGGAGTGTATTTAAAAGCATTAGACAAAATATTATATACTACCTTATCTACATTTCCCTTATCAATAAACATCCGGTACGACTGGCAAGAAGGAATAAAACGGAACTCCATGTTTTTTGATTCTGCCGCATCCTTGAAGCTCAAATAAATTTCATACAGGAAAGCTATCACATCTGTCTCTTCCAGTGACAAGGCCAGTTTATTATTCTGCATCTTACGGAATTCAAGCAACTGATTAATCAAACGCAACATACGTTCCGTACTCTTGTCCATAATCTTAAGAGAGTATGCCATCTCCTTAGGTACTTTCAAACGGTGAATTTTCTCCAACGCACCTTGTATCAGCGTCAACGGCGTACGGAACTCATGTGAAATATTGGTAAAGAACACCAGTTTGTACTCGGTAAGCTGTTCCTCTACCTTAATCTTGTTGCGCAAAGTATTCATATTACGTATAATACGGAATACAATGTACAACAATACAGCTATCACTATCACATACAAAATATAAGCCCACGGTGTTTTCCAGAAAGGAGGATTCACCACAATCTTCAATACAGACTCCTCCGCTCCCCATAATCCGGAAGCATCAGACGCTTTTACATGAAGATAATAGGTCCCGGGAGAAAGATTTTTGTAAGCAGCAAAGTTCAAGGACGAAGGAACACTCCACCCCTTATCATAGTTTTCAAGCTTGTAACTGAATTTAGAACCTCCAGCTCCCGAATAGTCAAACGTAGAAAACTCTACCACAAAAGAACTTTGATAATACTGTAAATTCACCTCTGAGGCATAAGCCAAGGACATATCCAAGGGAGAATCCGGTTCATCGGGACTGACAGAAATGCCATTCAACCGCAAATCTGTAAATGTAACTTTCGTTTTACTTTCCGGATGTTTCACTCTACGCGGATCAATCACCGTCAATCCATAGTTTGTACCAAAGGCAATACGACCGTCATCCAAACTTAGTCCACAATTCTCGGCATACACATTGCCCAGCATATTTGTAGAGAAAAAATAATTCTCGAACGTCTTACGAAGTGTATCAAAACAAGAAACACCAAATTCTGTGGTAATCCATATTTTACCATTCATATCCGGCACAAAAGTTTGTACCATTCCGTTAACCAAACCATCTTCCGGTCCAAAATGCTCAAACTTCAGTTGACTATAATCCCCGTTTTTCGGAAGAGAACAAACCGAAAATCCGGCTCCCGATTCTGCTACCAGGATATGCCCTTTTCCGTCAGAAGCAATACTCCGGATTTCGTTACTTCTCAGCATTCCGTTATCAAAGGTATAGCTATAATAAGCAGAAGGATCTTTCAACAGCTTATCTGGATGGAACACATAAACACCCTCACTGGTTCCAACCCATATCCAACGGTTATTATCTTCAAAAATTACCCGAACCTGACGTTGTCCGTAAGTGGAAGTTAAAAAATGGCGGAAACTATAACCCGTCTTACCCGGAATGGCCAAATCAAGCCCTCCTTCAAAAGTTCCAACCCATATACGGTTTTTGCTGTCTTTCAACAAACAAAAGACTTGATTTGACCCCAAAGAAGACGAATCAGAAGGATTATGTGTGTACACATGATTACCTACTATCAGTCCTTTCGTACGCGAAGCATACCATTGAACTCCATCCATATCCTCCACTACTGCATAAATATTACTCCCATAAGCAGTTTCTTCCTTCTTGTTATTCAAATGTGAATCATATGCATACATTTTTCCATCACGGGTTCCAAGAATAATATCTCCCGAAGAACGACGATGTAAGGTACGCACCGTATTCGAACGATTAAACTTCCCTTCTCCAGCCGGGAAAATACGAAGCGTACCTTCATTCAAGACTTCCAAACGGGACACACCCGTATATTCAGAACTTACCCATATATTGCCAGAATGGTCTTCTATGACACATTGCAGAAAATCTGAGCCAATCTGACTTTGCGTATTGTCTGAGTCGGCCACGATATGTTTCATTTGTCCGTTTGCCACATCATATACAAACAGACCGTTTCCATAAGTTCCAATCCAAATAATTCCACGTGAATCGTGTACCACATAATAACGTTCCCGATCCACATAATTGCGTTTCTCTTCCGGCATCAATAAAAAAGGTGTCACCTTCCCCGACTGTGAGTCAATCCAAGTCAGCACTCCATTATTTCCATAAACCCACGATTCTCCTCTATTATCTTTAATAACCTTCGCTCTTTTTATTTGAAGTGCCTCTTCGGCCAAAGTCAAAGCATTCGTATCAAAGTCAAAACACCACGTGCTGGTACCACTAAAAATCAGCCATTTCTTACCTAATATCAGGTTATCATAATAAGTAAAATCTCCTTCAATAGAAACTTCCTTTTTTAATGACCCATTCCGGAAAGTATAAACCCCTCCTTTATTTGCCAAAAAATAGGTTTTCTGCCCATAAACTGCTATTTTCCTAAACTCCATACGCTTATCCACCGCATGGAGTTTCTTTCCATCCCAATAATAAAGCCCTTTTCCTGTGGCAATCCATACCCAACCTTCTGCACCTACCCTCAAATCGCGAATAAGATTCGACGCAAGCCCATTACGAGTATCGAAGGCGATTGAGGTAAAAGAACGGTCCTTCTGATAACGTATTAACCGGCATCCTTCTCTTTCTCCCGTTACCCAAGCTTCATTATTATTGACAAAATAGACATTCCAATAATGACGTAAATATTCACCACTCCCCGTAAAATCTACAAAACAGTCTTTTTTCAAATCGTAACATCCTACCAACTCGCCAGTTGTTTTTATCCATAAGAAACAATTCTGATCCTCTACAATTTCCTGTACACGATGATCCGGCAAGGAGGGTTTATTTCCTTTTCGAGGACGGAATGTAACAAAAGAAGTTCCATCAAAACGACTAAGGCCATTAAGGGTACCCATCCAGATAAATCCCTTACTGTCCTGATACATGTATCTGACTGAATTGTTCCCTAGCCCAGATGTAGTTGTAAAACGAGTGGAACGTACATCCACCGAAGCCTTAATACCTTCTACACACGATACTATTAAAAAGAATACGAAGAAGAATAACCTGTTCATTCCGCCTTATTTTGTATAAATTATTTGCAAAAATATAAAAAAAGTGCATCACTAAAAAAGCCATGCACTTTTTTCATTCTTTGTATTGAATTACCTGCTTAATCCATGTGGAAAACCTCTGGCAAAGGAATGGTAACCGGAGAATTGTCAGGATTTACTTCCATAATGTCGGCCATATAATCCCACCATTTCTGCACAATCGGGTTATTTCCCATATCCTGTGAAGATTCTTCACCTTTCGTTTTCTGGCAAGCAAACAAGATATTGGTATCTTTATCCCAATAAATAGAATAATCATACACCCCATTTTCAGACAACATCTGTTTCAGCTCCGGCCAAATAGCAGCATGGCGTTTTTCATACTCTTTTTCAAATCCTGGTTTCAGGAACATTTTAAAAGCTTCACGTTTCATAGTACCTCCAATTATTTTAAATAGTTTTTCAATGTACAATCTGTTTCTTTCAAACCGTCTGCAATGCTTTGTGCATTCAAGTGCGCTCCTTTCAATGATGTATGTGTATGATCCTTACAGAAATAAGGAGCTACGTATTTCAGACCTTGCTCATAACCAATCTGTTGCAATTTATCTGCTGACAACTTATTCAAGTCAATAAAATACGCACCTGTTGCTTCAGCAGCTTCCCGTGTCCATTTACCAAAAGATGTGGTATTACGTTGTATCTCATTATTATCCCACATATTACGTGGCGTATGACTCAACACAATAGGGATAGCCCCTTTTTCCTGAGCATCGCGGATAAATTTACGCAAATACCAGCCAAATGTATACACCACATCATAAGTTTTAGTGGCTTCCATTAAAAAGACTTTACTTTCTTCTCCAGCTCCTGGAAGTTCAGCACGCGCCTTTCCTGTATTAATAGCTCCAGCGTCGTTATGCCCAAATTGAATCAATACAAAATCACCAGGTTGCAAGGCTTTATAAACCTTATCCCAACGACCTTCCTCCAAATAAGTACGGGCACTACGGCCTGCTTTAGCACAATTCTCTACAGAAATTCTATTTAAGTCAAACAGTTCGGCAATCACACTTCCCCATCCCCACTGACCATTCTCGTCTTTATCCTGGTTACGTACCGTACTGTCACCTACAGTAAATAGCACCGGACAACCTTTCTTTCGGGTTGATCCTGTAACTGTATCTTTTTCGACCGGTTTCAGGTAACGAGCCAGTTCCAGTTTTTTATATTCACGAATTCCTTCGGCGGCAGATTCAGCATTTACCCGTGCTCCAAACACACTGGTATGGATACGATCCAAATAGAACATATATTTTACCTTTTCCTTGCCAAAAGTCTCAAATTTACGAGCCGTTATCTCATTAAGGTCAATAAAAGGTACATGCTCTTTTTTAGCTACCTGTTTAGCCCACAAACCAAAAGTTTTATTTACACGAGTAATTATAGTGCTGTCTTTATCTTCCCAAGCATTGCGCGGAGTAAGAGAAAAAAGAATGGGATGAGCTCCTTTAGCTTTGACTTCACGAATGTAACGACGCATGTATTCACCATACGTATATACCGTTTCCTTTACCCCTGTTTCCTTAATTGTCACTTCGAGACTATCTTTACCGATACCCGGAATAGAAGCCCGTGCACGTCCGCTGTCATACGGTCCGTTATCGTTATGCCCTAGTTCTATGATAACCCAGTCGCCTTTTTTTACCCCTTTCAAGACATCTTTCCACAAATGGGTATAGAATGTACGGCTACTGGTTCCTCCCAACGCATGATTTTCTACTGTAATCTTATTTTCATCAAAATATTCATGGAAGAAATATCCCCATCCCCACTGTCCGTTATTTCCATTGCCTAACGTTCCGGTGCGCATCGTTGAATTTCCTACCAAGAAAAGTACAGGATTATTCCCCTTACGGGTAGACCCCGCAACCGGTCTGGCTGTTTTTGCTTTATTCAAGCTATCCAGTGTCAAATCGACTACCTGGTTAACATCTTCCATTGGCGCTTTCACCTTGTTTTGCGCATAAGCAGAAAAAGAAAAGCAGGTTGCCCCTAGCAACCAGACTCCCCACATTATGTGTTTTTTCATATACATATTTACTTATTTTCAAATTCCAAAGATAGCAGAAAGAGATTACTCTCGCATGGAATATTGTACACAATCATGTGCTTTTGTACATAAATCTATTGACAAATAAAAAAAGAACGAACTATTGATCATTTAGTCCGCTCTTTCTCCCTTTTACCTCAAATAGCTTATCCTACCTATTAAAACTTATAAGACTCTATAACTTACAAAAATCAATTTCCATCAGGTTTCTCAATCTCCGTGAAAGGACTTTCATTCCACTTGAATGTATCTACTTTATCTGGACTCGCAGGATTAAAAGGATGATAATCATCTCTCAAATATTTAACCCAGGGAAGATTCAACTGCTTAATACCTTCAATCACACATTTAGCAATTTCATACGCTCCGTATGGATTGAAATGGGTATTATCAGCCAAAGCCTTCGTCTGATTGGGATAAGTTCCTGCCGGATAATGCACAAAAGCTTTTTTAGAAGGTTCTACTCCCATAGCTTCATAAAACACACGGGTCATGTCATGCAATTCTATCACCTGCACTCCCTCACGCTGGGCAACCCAACGCATCGCATCAGGATAGTCTTCGTGTGTTTCCTGTATTTTACCAGAATTGTCAAATGAACGACGTTGGGTAGGAGTCACAAAAACCGGAATCCCCCCTTTTGCACGTACTACATCTACAAAATATTTCAAATTGCTGGCAAATGAATAATAGGCTCCCTTGCCCGGTCCTTTTAATTTCTGGTCATTATGCCCAAACTCGATAAACATATAATCCCCTTCTTTCATCTGAGTTAAAGCCTTCTTCAGGCGACCAGCCTTAATAAAGGTATCGGCACGTTCACCACTTTCTGCATAGTTTGCAAAACATACATGTTCATCAAAAAAGCGCGGAATCATCTGTCCCCAGCTAGCCCATGGCTCATTATCCTGGTCTACTACAGTAGAGTTACCTGCTAAAAAAACGGTCACCACATCATTTACCGGTTCAATTTTCAGACTAGCCAGACAAGGAGCATCTCCATTAAACTCAAATGTCAACTTATCATCCCAGTTCAATTTATTCTTTTCCCGCTCCTTAATCTGTACTTTTTCCCCATCACTTATTATCGTATTACGCTTATTCACCGTAAAACGATAAGTTAGAAACTCTCCTTTCCGAGTAGATATATTTTCAAGGAACAAACGTCTGGATTCTGCACGCACTGTAGTAGAACCAGCTTTCCGGGCATTACCTAAAGTAACTGTCACCAGATAATTTCCATCAGGAACATCTACCGAAAAGAAAAAAGGTTCGTTACTTTTCTTCACCGGTGCAGGCAGGAAATCATATCCATACCCACCTTTACAAGGATATATTGAATCTGAAGAGATTTGAATCACTCCTTTCTCGACTTTTTTCTTCTCACTAAAATCAAACTGATAACTTTGTGCATAAGCCACATTTGCCAAAAACAGACCGGCAAGACCAATATTCAGAAATCGCTTTATTTTCATACATTTTCATCTTAGGTTATTGTAAAGGCAAAATTAAACGCTTATGGCCAAAAAGGATGCAGACAAACGTACGGAATCATAGAATATCGTACAAAAATACATTTATAAGGACATTCACACCTGATTTATTTCCAAAAGAATGCTTTCCTTTGCCACAAAAGGCATACTAACTAATACATTACCATGAGAAGCAAAACATTATTTTCTATTTTTGTTGCCAGCCTGATGGCGTATACAACTTCAGCACAAAAAGTGAACGTACAACCTGTACATGTGGAAGCTCCTTTCCCTATGGATTCCGTACACTTGTGCACATTCCCCAATAAAGAATTCTCCATCACAAAATATGGAGCCCAAAAGGGAAGCAATCATCTAAACACCCAGGCATTTGCCAAAGCCATTGAAGCATGCCACCGTGCGGGAGGCGGACGAGTGGTAGTCCCAGCCGGTGAGTGGTTTACCGGACCTATTCACCTCAAAAGCCATGTCAACCTTTTTTTGGAAGAAGGAGCTGTAGTCAGATTCTCTGACAATCCCAATGATTACCTTCCAGCTGTAATGACCTCCTGGGAGGGGCTGGAATGCTATAATTACTCGCCACTTATCTATGCATTTGAATGTGAGAATGTAGGTATCTCCGGAAAAGGAACACTGGCTCCAGTCATGGGCACCTGGCGTACGTGGTTTAAACGTCCGGAAGCTCACTTAAACGCATTAAGACAATTGTATTCCATGGGGTCAACAGATGTTCCTGTAGAACAACGCCAAATGGCAAGAGGAGAAAATCATCTTCGTCCACACCTCATTCATTTTAACCGCTGCAAAAATATATTATTAGAAAATTTCCATATCCGCCAAAGTCCTTTTTGGACCATCCATCTCTATTTGTGTAACAGTGGCGTAGTACGCCACCTCGATGTGCAGGCTCATGGGCACAACAATGACGGAATCGATTTGGAAATGAGCCGGAACTTTCTGATTGAGAACTGTAAGTTCGACCAGGGAGACGATGCGGTGGTCATCAAATCCGGACGTAACCAAGATGCATGGCGCCTCAACACACCCAGTGAAAATATCGTCGTCCGGGATTGTGATATTCTCAATGGACATACCCTGCTCGGAATCGGAAGTGAAATCTCCGGAGGAGTACGCAATATCTACATGATCCGCTGTAAAGCTCCACAAAATGTACACCGCCTGTTTTTCTTAAAAACAAACCATCGTCGTGGAGGGTTTATCGAAAACATTTACCTGGAAGACATCGAAGCTGGAGACATGCTTCGTACCTTTGAAGTAGACACTGAAGTATTATACCAATGGAAAGATTTAGTTCCAACTTATGAAACACGTATCACCCGTATAGATGGAATACATGTAAAGAACATTCATTGCCAGTCGGCTGATGCCATTTACGAGCTAAAAGGAGATGCCCGATTACCAATCCGTAATGTATTTGTTGAAAATGTAAAAGTAGATACAGTACGTCAGTTTATCAATCGGTTATCAAATGTGGAAAATTTTCAGGCTAACGAGGTATCCGCTACTATCTTACTTCACAAAGAAGCACCCAGTATAGATTTAGATAAACTATATAAACAGAAAGCAGAATAATAAAAATAGCGAGAAGCGGCATCCCTCACCGATGCATCTTCTCGCTATTTCATTATAATTGATACAAATTAAAACTGGAACAAAGCAGTCAGTACGATGCGGTTATTTTTCACCAGATGGGTGTTGGTCACCCGTGCCTTGTCGGTATAATCGCCATACCACGCGCCGGTCCAAGTATATTCTGCTCCGAACTTCCAGTTCGGGCGATTGTAAGTCAGTTCGGCTCCCAGTGTATTCAACTGGTCGATATTTGTTCCTGTACCCAATACTCCAGTCACACTTTTCGATGCTCCCAAGTTTTTGAGATACCCGGCAAACACTCCGCCACGGAACTTGCTTCCATACATCATATTTACCCAAGTATGCGATACACGCAAAGGAGTGTACTCCTGTTCACCCGTGCGAGAGTCGGTACACGTAATGCCATACCCGCCAATTGTACTGGTTTGCGTCAGGTTTGACCCTAACACGCTCTTGGCTGCCAGCAAGAAACGGCGGTGCACATATTTCACATGCGCCTCAGCTGAAACTCCTGTCACGCGTTCGCTTACCTTGTATATATTGTCATTGTATTTCGATTCTGTACGAGGAGACATGGAAGACACATGCACACCCGCTCCGGCAAGCAATCCGGGACGATTATAATCCATGCCCAAATAAAACTCGGGCAAGCAACCGTTCTTCATAAAGCTCTGGCTTTTAACTGTAGTAACGGCTCCTGCCTCATTTGAAGAAGGACCTACCGACAAATACTGTGACTGCCATATAGCAGCAGCGGTCAGTTTGAAATTTTTGTTTGTAAACCGATAGCGAACCTGCGGTGCACGGCTGAACGGCTGATAAGGTGCTCCCATGTTCAAGTTCAGAATTTCAGGAGCTACATCTCCATACAGAGGATGCCATGTTTGTCCAACCAGCAGGGCTGATTTTCCCCAATCAAGGTTGAAATACACGTGACGAATACGGAACAAAGAATAAGTGGTACCCGAACCACGGAAATCGACTTCCACCTTTGCCGAAGTCTTTGCCTTTCCCAAGGTAGGTCCGGTCACATCCACTCCCAATCTGGTGTACAATGTATAGAAGTTACCATCCGGTTTGGCATTCAAATCCTTTCCGTCCGCATCAGGAGCTACATCCTTAGGATACATGTAAAAAAGTCCGTCGACAGTTTCTGAGTTGGAACGGCTGTTATAGAATAAGTCGGTCCGCACCTGTCCATAAAATTTATAACCAAACCCTTCTTTCTGAGCCATTACCCCTGCCGAAGCGGCCATCATGACCCACATTAAAAAGCATCTTTTTTTCATTTGAAATTACTTTTACCTTTACAGCCCGCAAAATTATACATAATCTATAGAACAGCCAAACAATTCTTTATAAGGAACGTATCCGGCGGAACCAGCATACAAACCAGACCGCAGCCACCAGTGTACAACACAATCCGACAGGATAAGCCACTTCGGCCGACAAGGCCAGCCCTTCGGGAGCAATGAGAATATATGTGGCACAAACACAAGTCATAAACAGAGCCGGTATCAAGGTTACCCAATAATTTTTCCGTGCACAAACCAGCCAGACCGTAATGGCCCACAAAGTAAAGACAGACAAAGTCTGATTACACCAGGCAAAATATCGCCAGATAATCTTGAATCCTTCCGCATCTCCAAAGCTGTACACCAACAACAAGATGGTAACCAAGAATATGGGGATACAAATGAAGAGACGTTTAGCGATAGAGCGCTGCTCTACATGAAAAAAGTCAGCCACAATCAGACGTGCCGAACGCAAGGCGGTATCACCACTCGTAATAGGAGCTGCCACAATTCCCAATATGGCCAAAATGCCACCGAATGCCCCTAACCAGTCTTTTGAGATATCTGTAGCGACCTTAGCTCCGGAATAAGCCACTCCGGTCACTTTATCCACAATACCGTTCTCCTGAAAGAAATAAGTCGCCGCTGCAGCCCAGATAAGTGCCACAATTCCTTCCGTTACCATCGCTCCATAGAAAATCGGACGGCAGTGCTTTTCATTTGTAATGCAACGCGCCATCAAAGGCGACTGGGTAGCATGAAAACCGCTGATGGCTCCACATGCAATGGAGATAAACATCATCGGGAAAATCGGGTTCTTCTCGTATTTCGTACCAAATCCCTCCCACATTTCAGGCAAGGCCGGACTTTTGACATACAGCATAACAAGGATGCCTACAGCCATAAACAACAAGGCAAAGGCAAATAAAGGATAAATGCGTCCGATGATTTTATCAATAGGAAGCATGGTCGCCAAAATGTAATACAAGAAAATCACGACCATCCAGAAATACACATCCAGCGCAGAAGGAGTCATACCAGCCAGCAGCTCTGCAGGTCCTGAAACAAATACCGCACCGACCAGAATCATCAGCAAGACAGTAAACACGCAGGCCACCTTTTTAGTCCGGCTTCCTAAATAACGACCGATAATTTCCGGAAGACTTTCTCCATTGTTACGCAACGATAAGGTACCGGACAAAAAATCGTGTACGGCTCCGGCGAAAATCGTACCGAACACAATCCACAAATAAGAAGCCGTACCAAACTGCGCCCCCATTATCGCTCCGAAAATAGGTCCGAGTCCGGCTATGTTCAAAAACTGAATCATAAAAATTTTCCATGTGGGAAGGGGAATAAAATCCACCCCGTCGGCCATTGTCAAAGCCGGCGTTTTACGTGTAGAATCAGGAGCAAACAAGGAATTGACGTACTTTCCATAAACCCAATATCCCACCACCAATAATACCAATGCGAGAGTAAACGTTATCATATCTATCAATTTATCTTTTATTATCGCGCAAAAGTAATAAAAAGAAACAAACCGTTACTGTTTTCAAGAAAAATTTACTCCGCAAGCCCTCATTCTTTCTCCTCTTCTTCCGGCTTATTATCTTATTTCTCTACATATCCGCAATTTATATGTATATTTGCACAAACATTTAAAAGATATGCGCATACTATTAATCGGTCTTCTATTTATAAGCAGCTTGCTTTCCTTACAAGCTCAGCCTAAAGAGGAAATACGCGCCACCTGGCTGACCACTCTTGGAGGAATGGACTGGCCCACACGGAAGGCGAATTCGGCCAAGGGAATTGAAGCACAGAAAAATGAGCTGATCCGGCAACTTGATGCCTTAAAGGCAGCCAATTTCAATACCGTACTTTTTCAAACCCGTCTTCGGGGAGACGTTATCTACCCTTCTGCAATTGAGACCTTTGCAGAAAGTCTTACAGGACATACCGGCAAGAACCCCGGATATGACCCACTGCAATTTGCGATAGAAGAATGCCACAAACGAGGACTGGAACTTCATGCATGGCTGGTGTGTATTCCTATCGGAAACAAGCGCCAAGTAACGCTGTTGGGAAAGAACTGTGTAGTAAAAAAACAACCGGCACTTTGCAAGCAGTTCAACGGGAGCTGGTACCTTGACCCTGGAAATCCAGGAACAGCCGATTACCTGAGCCGGATAGCCAAGGAAATTACAAGTCGCTATGACATTGACGGCATCCACTTGGATTATATCCGCTATCCGGAGCAGGGCGAAAAGTTCCCGGACAAAGATACCTATCGGAAATATGGGAAAAAGCAGGAGCTCAAGCAATGGAGACGGGATAACATTACCCGCATTGTCGCACGAATTTACGCGGAGGTAAAGCAACTGAAGCCGTGGGTGAAAGTCAGCAGTTCCCCCATCGGGAAGTTCAACGACACACGGCGTTATTCATCCTTTGGCTGGAACGCATACAGCACAGTATATCAGGATGCACAAAAATGGCTGAATGATGGTATTCAGGATGCGCTTTTCCCCATGATGTATTTCCAGGGAAATCACTTCTACCCTTTTGCACTCGACTGGAAAGAAAACAAGAATGAACGTTGGATAGTACCCGGACTGGGAATCTATTTTCTTCACCCTAAAGAGCAGAACTGGAAAGTAGATGAAATCATACGCCAGATTTATTTCTCCCGAAGAATTGGATTGGATGGACAGGCTTATTTCCGTAACAAATTCATGCTGGAGAATACCAAAGGAATACTGGACGAACTGACGAACCATTTTTACGTATACCCGGCAGTAGTGCCTCCCATGCGATGGACAAAAGGCAATCCTCCCTCTCAGCCGACTTCTCCTTCTTTGGTATTAAAAGGAAACAATATCGAAATGAGCTGGAAGGCATCCCCATCTTTGCCGGGAGGAATCTATTACCGGATTTATGCATCTGCCACTTATCCGGTAGATACAGAGAAGACTCAAAACCTGATTATTACACGTACGGACAGCTGTCAATACACATTTGAGCCGGATTTATCCACAAAGGGAGGTATCTACTGGGCAGTTACAGCCGTAAACCGTTTTGGATATGAAAGCACCCCACTGGCTTTAAACATACCGGCTAAAGACAATCCTGTGATTTATTACGGAAGCTTTCCGGCTATCCCAAGCGGATATATACTCATTGTGAGTGACGCCACAGGCATGGAGATTCTACGTACAGTCCAGCCTGAGAAAGACATTCCTCAGAAAACGGGAAAAGGCTTTTTCCGATTCAGCCTGTTAGCTCCTGACGGCACAATTACCCCTGCAGGAGTAACGGTGTACTGATTTTATCCCGAAACGCATGGTAATAAAAGGAATAATCACTAAATTTGCACATTCAATTGAAACAAACAAACTTACTATACTCATGAGCAATCAACGATACATGCAGCGCGGCGTATCTGCATCTAAAGAAGATGTACATAACGCTATCAAGAACATTGACAAAGGTATTTTCCCAAAAGCATTCTGTAAAATCATTCCTGATATTTTAGGAGGTGACCCGGAGTACTGCAACATCATGCATGCCGACGGAGCCGGAACAAAGTCTTCACTGGCTTATTTGTACTGGAAAGAAACCGGCGACTTGTCTGTATGGAAGGGTATCGCACAGGATGCATTGATTATGAACATCGATGACTTGTTGTGCGTAGGAGCGGTAGATAACATCTTAGTATCTTCTACCATCGGCCGTAACAAGCTGCTTGTACCGGGAGAAGTGATTTCTGCCATCATCAACGGAACAGATGAGTTGCTGGCTGAACTTCGCGAAATGGGTGTCGGCGTATATGCCACAGGTGGAGAAACCGCCGATGTAGGCGACCTGGTTCGTACGATTATTGTAGACAGTACGGTAACTTGCCGTATGAAACGTGTCGATGTCATCGACAATGCCAATATCCGTCCGGGTGACGTAATCGTCGGTCTGGCTTCTTATGGTCAGGCTACTTATGAAAAAGAATACAACGGTGGTATGGGAAGCAACGGTCTGACCAGTGCCCGTCATGATGTGTTCAGCAAATACCTGGCTGAAAAATATCCGGAAAGCTACGACAAGGCTGTACCTGAAGAATTGGTCTATAGCGGTAAACTGAAACTGACGGATGCCGTAGAAGGCTCTCCACTGGATGCCGGCAAGCTGGTTCTTTCTCCGACACGTACTTATGCACCGGTGGTTAAGAAATTGCTGGATGCCCTGCGTCCGGAAATCCACGGTATGGTTCACTGCTCAGGTGGTGCACAGACAAAAGTGCTGCACTTCGTAGGCGACAATTGCCGTGTCATCAAAGACAACCTCTTCCCTGTTCCTCCTTTGTTCCGTACAATTAAAGAACAAAGCGGCACCGAATGGGACGAAATGTACAAGGTATTCAACATGGGACACCGCCTGGAAGTTTACCTGTCACCGGAACATGCGGAACAAGTAATTGAAATCAGCAAGTCGTTCAACATCGACGCACAGATTATCGGACGCATCGAAGAAAGTGACCACAAGGAACTGATTATCCGTTCTGAATTTGGAGAATTCAAATATTAATATAATAAAGCCATACTTATAGGCATATTTGAATTTACTCCAATAACAAAAAGGCATTAATAATACACCTTAAGATGAAAAAGGTTTATGATAAAATCAATATAGATCTATACATAATTGCTGTCGCTTTTGGAAAAAATTATAGCAACAATGTATATGCTAGAATACTTATAAGTGATAATAAAGAAGCAAAATGCAGTCAATATTCAAGACCTATTGATTTTTATGATATTTATGATAAAGAAGGTGTATTAGAAGAAGCTCTGTTTTCACAAAAAATACCTTCAATCAATAATGTACCACTCTTTAGAAAAGTCGTTTCATTAGAAGATGCCATTTATTGGGGTAAGGGTAACTTAATTCATATATCACATGCACCAATAGGAATTAAAAATAATAGTGGTTCAATAACCAAAATACGAGACAGCTTCACTGCTGCACTCGACTCTGAAAATGAGGAAATAGTTATTAATGATGAATTATATAGTCTATTTAACAGAAAAGGGGCTTTATATTACAAAAATAAAGAGTTTATAGATGATTACAAACAATATATTGCTATAGAAAGATATTGGTAATTGTCATACTATTTATATATTCAAGCGATATACCTCTCGTCTAAATATTAGAAGATCTAACTGCTGGAGAGGTTAGCGGTATATTCTTCGGATATTAGATTGGCGGAAAGACCATATTGACAATATTTCCCCAAATTGGGAAAAAGTCTTCTCCTAATTTAATTGCAATAGTTCTAGTTCTGATTGGTATACCTATAACATTTCTGTTCGATGGCTGATTGTGGTAAAAAACAAAAAGATTTAAATGGCAGAAAATAACACCATATTAGAGAAACTTGAAGGATTGGTGTCACGTTTTGAGGAAGTGTCTACACTGATTACTGACCCGAACGTGATAGCAGACCAGAAACGATACGTCAAACTGACCAAAGAATACAAAGAGCTGGGCGACCTGATGGCTGCCCGCAAGGAGTATCTTCAATGTCTAAACGGATTGGAAGAAGCCAAAATGATGATGAGCGAGAACGATCCGGAGATGAAAGAAATGGCTCGTGAAGAAGCGGCCGCTTGTGAAGCTCGCATTCCGGAACTGGAAGAAGAAATAAAATTATTGTTAGTACCGGCAGACCCGCAAGATGACCGAAATGCCATTCTGGAAATTCGTGGCGGTACAGGAGGTGATGAAGCTGCCATCTTTGCCGGCGATCTGTTCCGTATGTATTCTAAATACTGCGAATCAAAAGGATGGAGACTGGAAGTTTCCAGCGCCAACGAAGGAGCTGCGGGTGGTTTTAAAGAAATCATCTGTTCGGTAACAGGTGAAAAAGTGTACGGTACACTGAAATATGAATCAGGTGTACACCGCGTACAGCGAGTTCCTGCTACCGAGACACAAGGTCGTGTACATACCTCGGCCGCATCGGTAGCCGTACTTCCCGAAGCGGAACCTTTCGACGTGGAAATCAACGAAGGTGAAATCAAATGGGATACATTCCGAAGTGGCGGTGCCGGAGGTCAGAACGTCAACAAGGTAGAATCTGGCGTACGCTTGCGTTACAACTGGAAAAATCCGAACACCGGTATCGTAGAAGAAATCCTCATAGAATGTACGGAAACTCGTGACCAGCCGAAAAACAAGGAACGTGCCCTCAGCCGTTTGCGTACCTTTATCTACGACAAGGAACACCAAAAGTACATTGACGACATCGCTTCCAAACGTAAGACAATGGTAAGTACCGGTGACCGCTCGGCTAAGATACGTACTTACAACTATCCACAAGGACGTATCACCGACCACCGCATCAACTACACCATCTATAACCTGGCGGCTTTCATGGACGGTGACATACAGGACTGCATCGACCACCTGATTGTGGCTGAAAATGCAGAGCGATTGAAAGAGAGTGAATTATAATTACGCGTGTACAATTTTATCCCTACCCGCGTACAAAAGGAGTATATAATTATCATTAAAATAAACGTGTCATGAACAAACAAGAATTATTTGAAAACATCAAAAAGAAAAAATCTTTTTTGTGTGTAGGACTTGATACTGATATAAAGAAAATTCCGGAACACCTTCTGAAAGAAGAAGACCCGATTTTCGCATTCAATAAAGCTATCATCGACGCAACAGCTCCCTACTGTATCGCTTATAAACCCAACCTGGCTTTTTATGAAAGCATGGGCGTGAAAGGTTGGATTGCATTCGAAAAGACAGTAGAATACATTAAGAAAAACTATCCAGACCAGTTCATCATCGCTGATGCAAAACGTGGAGACATCGGTAATACTTCTGCCATGTATGCCCGCACTTTCTTTGAAGAACTGAATATTGATTCTGTCACTGTAGCTCCTTACATGGGAGAAGACAGCGTAACTCCATTCCTTACTTACGAAGGTAAATGGGTTATCCTACTGGCACTGACTTCCAACAAAGGCTCACACGATTTTCAATTGACTACCGATACAGAAGGCGAACGTCTGTTCGAAAAAGTATTACGCAAATCACAGGAATGGGCTAACGACCAGAACATGATGTATGTGGTAGGTGCTACTCAGGGACGTATGTTCGAAGACATCCGCAAAATCGTTCCCAATCACTTCTTGCTGGTACCAGGTATCGGTGCTCAGGGCGGTTCACTGGAAGAAGTTTGCAAATATGGTATGACTAAAGAATGTGGATTGATTGTCAATTCAAGTCGCGCCATTATCTACGCAGACAAAACAGAAAACTTTGCCAATGTAGCTGCGGAAGAAGCCCAAAAGGTACAGCAGCAAATGGAAAAAGAACTCGCTGCTATCCTCTAAGCAACAATTAGTTTCCACATACAAAGAAGTACAAAGATTCTCAACAGGAATTTTTGTACTTCTTTTTTATCATATAAAAACAACCTTCCGAAGCATTTGTTATACGATACCAATGAAAATTAATGGTCGTTTCAGGCAAATAATTGCTTTTTTTCACGGATATGTAAAAAAAAAATACGTAATTTGCATAATTAAGTAGTAAGTATGCTTTTTCAGGCAACTAAATATTGAAGAACAACCAAGGAAAACCAAGGAATTAAAGATAACTAATATGGAGTTCTCAGCTAAGCAAATTGCGGAATACATCCAGGGAATTATAGTTGGTGATGAAAATGCCACAGTACACACCTTTGCCAAAATTGAAGAGGGTGTACCGGGAGCATTATCCTTTCTATCCAATCCTAAGTACACTCATTATATCTACGATACGAAATCTTCCATTGTACTGGTAAATAAAGATTTCGAACCTGAACATGAACTTCAGACCACACTTATCAAAGTGGATAATGCATACGAGAGTCTGGCCAAACTCATGGCGTTATATGAAATGAGTATCCCCAAGAAACAAGGTGTAAGTCCGTTAGCATCCATTGCAGAAAGTGCCAAAATTGGAAAGAATGTGTACATCGGTCCATTTGCGTGCATCGAAGACGGGGCTGAAATTGGAGACAATGTATGTATACATCCGCAGGCTACCATCGGAAGCAATGTGAAAATAGGCATGAACACCATTATTTATCCTCATGTAACCATCTATCAGGATTGCAGAATTGGGAACAATTGTATTCTTCACGCCGGAGCCGTAATCGGTGCCGACGGATTTGGTTTTGCTCCGGGAGCAGATGGCTATGAAAAGATTCCACAAATAGGAATTGTGGAGCTGGAAGACAATGTAGAAGTTGGTGCCAACACTTGTATTGACCGTGCCACAATGGGACATACACTTATCAAACAGGGAGTGAAACTGGATAATTTGATTCAGGTTGCCCACAATGTGGAAATTGGGAAACACACTGTGATGGCATCACAAGTAGGAATTGCCGGTTCTGCCAAAATTGGCGAATGGTGTATGTTCGGAGGTCAGGTAGGAGTTGCCGGACACATCAAGGTGGGAGACCACGTCAATGTAGGAGCACAGTCTGGTATTCCAGGAAATACAAAATCAAACACTACATTAATGGGCTATCCAGCAATAGACCCGAAACAGTTCGCACGTTCTGCAGCTATCTATAAGAAACTACCGGATATGTATGTGGAACTCGGACGCCTGCAAAAGGAAATTGAAGAATTAAAAAAACAACTAAATAAATAAACCCATGTTGAAACAACAAACCTTAAAAGGCAGCTTTTCACTCAATGGAAAGGGACTCCATACGGGAGTTAAACTGACCGTTACGTTCAATCCTGCCCCAGAGCACTACGGGTATAAGATACAGCGAATCGATTTGGACGATCAGCCCATATTAGATGCTGTAGCAGAAAATGTGGTAGACACAACCCGTGGAACAGTTTTAGCAAAAAACGGGGTAAAAGTTAGTACCGTAGAACATGCGTTGGCTGCATTATACGCAGCAGGTATAGATAACTGCTTGATTCAAGTCGACGGACCGGAATTTCCTATTTTGGACGGAAGTGCCAAAGCATACGTAGAATGTATCAAGCGCGTAGGCATCGAAGAACAAGCTGCTCCGAAAGATTATTACATCATCAAGTCAAAGATTGAGTTCCGTGATGAAGAAACAGGTTCTTCCATCATTGTACTTCCTGATGACAAGTTCAGCGTCAACACACTGATTTCATACGACTCCAAAATATTGACCAACCAATATGCTACGTTGGAAAATATGGAATGCTTCCCTACAGAAATTGCTTCTGCACGTACATTCGTATTTGTCCGTGAAATTGAGCCGCTGCTGAATGCCGGACTCATCAAGGGAGGCGACCTGGATAACGCTATCGTTATCTACGAAAAGCAGATGACACAGGAGAACTTCGATAAGTTAGCCGACGTGATGGGAGTACCTCACATGGATGCGAGCCATTTAGGATACATCAACCACATTCCATTGGTATGGCCAAACGAACCTGCACGCCATAAACTGCTGGACATTATTGGTGATTTGGCGTTAGTAGGCAAACCTATTAAAGGCCGCATCATTGCTACCCGTCCGGGACATACCATCAACAACAAATTTGCCCGCCAGCTCCGGAAGGAAATCCGCATGCACGAAATACAAGCTCCGGTTTACAACTGTAACGAAGAGCCTTTGATGGACGTAAACCGTATTCGTGAATTATTACCTCATCGTTATCCATTCCAGTTGGTAGATAAAGTAATTGCTATTGGAGCCAACTATATTGTGGGTGTTAAAAATGTGACATCCAACGAACCATTCTTCCAAGGCCATTTCCCGCAAGAACCTGTAATGCCTGGTGTATTACAAATTGAAGCAATGGCTCAAGTAGGAGGTTTGCTGGTTTTGAATTCAGTAGACGAACCGGAAAAATATTCCACCTATTTCTTGAAGATAGACAATGTAAAGTTCCGTCAGAAAGTGGTTCCAGGTGATACTTTAATTTTCAGGGTCGAATTGATGGCACCTATTCGCCGAGGAATATCTACCATGAAAGGATATGTTTTCGTAGGTGAAAAGATTGTCTGCGAAGCTGAATTTATGGCACAAATTGTAAAAAACAAGTAACATGATCAGTCCTTTAGCATATATAGACCCGGAAGCCAAAATCGGGGAGAACGTAGAAATAGGTCCTTTTGTCTTCATTGACAAGAATGTAGTCATTGGTGACAATAATGTCATTATGCCGAATGCCAACATTCTGTATGGTTCCCGTATTGGAAATGGAAACCGTATATTCCCCGGAGCAGTAATTGGAGCTATCCCACAAGACCTGAAATTTCACGGAGAAGAAACCACTGCAGAAGTCGGAGACAACAATACCATCCGTGAGAATGTAACTATCAATCGTGGTACAGCAGCCAAAGGTAAAACTGTAGTAGGTAATAATAACCTGCTGATGGAAGGAGTACACGTAGCTCATGATACGATTGTGGGAAACGGATGTATTATTGGCAACCAAACCAAAATGGCTGGAGAAGTGATTATCGATGACAATGCTATCGTAAGTGGTGTTGTACTAATGCATCAATTCTGCCATGTAGGAAGCTACGTTATGATTCAGGGCGGTTGCCGTTTCAGCAAAGACATACCACCTTATATCATTGCCGGAAGAGATCCAATTGCTTATTGTGGCATCAATATTGTAGGTCTTCGTCGTCGAGGATTTACAAACGAGCAGATTGAAATAATCCACAATGCCTACCGCATTATTTACAATAGTGGGAAAAATGTTACGGAAGCCATTGCACAGATAAAAGCTGAAATGCCGATGACACCCGAAATTGAATACATCATTTCATTTGTGGAAAACTCACAGCGCGGTATCATCCGATAAAAAAGATTTTGTATATTTACCCCCATCAACAAAAGACAAAAAGAAAATGGTATACAAATTTAGAATCATATCTGACGAAGTCGATGATTTCTTAAGAGAAATCCAAATCGACTCTGAAGCTTCTTTCTACGACCTTCACGAAGCTATTCTGAAATCAACTGGATACAAAGATGACCAGATGACTTCTTTCTTCATCTGTGACGATGACTGGGAAAAAGAAACAGAAATAACGCTGGAAGACATGGGAAGCGGAAGCTCGGAAGAAGATACATACATCATGAGAGAAACTCCTCTAAGCGAATTGCTGGAAGATGAAAAACAAAAGATGATATATGTGTTTGACCCACTTGCTGAACGTGTATTCTTCATTGAACTTTCAGAAATCATCACCGGAAAAGATTTGGACAAGGCAGTATGCACTCGTAAAAATGGAGAAGCTCCTCAACAGACCATCGATTTTGATGAACAGATGAATACAAACGCTGCACTCGACCTTGACGAAAACTTCTATGGCGATCAAGACTACGACATGGAAGACTTTGACCCGGAAGGTTTTGACATCAACGAAGGAAGCGGAAATCCTTATGATGAAGATAAATATTAAAAAGAGCTGACACGTAGTTACATCAGTTTGAAACAATATAAGAAATGTCATCCTGGGTCTGACTCAGAATGACATTTTCTTTTTTCCCTACCGACCTATCCCCACATACAAATGAAAAAGCCCGTCCTTATTGTACTTATTGGTCCTACCGGTGTAGGAAAAACTGAATTGAGTCTTTCCATTGCCGAAAAGTATCATACCTCTATCATCTCTTCAGACTCCCGTCAGCTGTATAAAGACTTGAAAATTGGTACCGCAGCCCCCACTCCCGACCAGTTAAAGCGAGTACCTCACTATTTTGTAGGTACCCTTGAACTGACTGATTACTACAGCGCAGCCCAATTCGAGGCGGAAGTACTAAAGAAGCTGGAAGAGTTATTCAGGACTCATCCGGTAGTGGTGATGACCGGAGGTTCCATGATGTACGTTGACGCAGTCTGCAAAGGAATAGACGATATTCCTACGGTGGACAAGGAAACACGCGAACTGATGTTGCGCCGCTACGAAAGTGAAGGTCTGGAGCAACTTTGTGCAGAACTGCGGGTACTCGATCCGGAGTATTACCGCATTGTAGACCTGAAAAACCCCAAGCGGGTGATTCACGCACTGGAAATCTGTTATATGACGGGAAAAACCTACACTTCATTCCGCACCCGCAACACCAAAGAACGTCCGTTTCAAATCATCAAAATTGGCCTCACACGCGACCGTGAAGAGCTTTACCAGCGCATTAATCAGCGCGTGGATGAAATGATGAAAGAAGGATTGCTGGAGGAAGTCAAAAGCGTATACGCCTACAAGCACCTCAATTCACTCAATACCGTAGGCTACAAGGAGATATTCAACTACCTGAATGGAGAATGGGAGCTCCCCTTTGCAATAGAAAAAATCAAGCAAAACTCACGCATTTATTCCCGAAAACAAATGACTTGGTTCAAGAGAGACCCGGAAATCACGTGGTTCCATCCTACACAAGCAGAAGAAATTATGAAATTCCTGGAAGAACGAATCAATCAGGCGTAGCCGATTGGTTGTCTTCCAGCAAGAATTCTTTCCGGAACATATCCACAAACAAAAGGAACAGCGATACGAGCAACGGACCAAATATCACTCCCATAAAACCAAATAAAGGGAGTCCAGCCACTACACCGAAAATCGTAATCAACGGATGCACATCCGCCATTTTCTTCTGAAGCAGGAAACGTATCAGATTATCGCACTGTGATACGATGATAGCTCCATATCCCAGCATCATCAAAGCATTTACCCAACTTCCTACAATCAGGAAGTAGATGGTAATCGGTACCCATACCAAAGCGGTACCCACCAAAGGAATTACCGAAGCAAAAGCTGTCAGCATGGCACTTAGAAATGGGTTGGGAGCATCACAAATCAAATAGCCTCCTAACGATATAAATCCTTGGATAATGGCCAGCAAAGGAATTCCGATGGCGTTGGAACGCACCATCAACTGTACCTTCTTCAACACTTCAATCTTATTCTCGGCTTTAAAAGGCAACAATGTAGATATATAGTGCTCCATGGGTTTTCCTTCGTAAAGCATAAAGAACAACAGCATGATGGCCACGCACAGATTAACCAGCAGGTCGCTCACCCCCGTCATTACCGACTGACCAATGGAGGAAGCCTGTGACACAAAGAACGAAAGACTCTTCTCCGACAAAATATCGAAGCCCGTACGGTCTTTGATAAAATCAATCACATGCCATGCCGGACGAATGATGGCCTCCGTATCAAAATGCATCTTCGAAACCTGGCTCACCAAAGCCCAGCTAAACAGAGAAAGTGGTATCAGAATAAAAAGTGTCACTCCAATTGTCACCAGCCATACAGCCAATGCCGGCTTCATTTTGGTCTGAAGCCAGAAAGTGAAGTTACGCAACAGCAAATAAAGCGTAAATCCTCCCAGAATACCGTTCATAAACGGCTGTGCCTGGCGGAACAGCAAATATCCCAATCCAATGATAAAAACAATCAGTGAATATTTCCAATACCTTTCTTTCATGGTTCTTTAATTTATACTGTCACACTAATTCTCCTTTGCTTCTTCCTGCGGAATACGGAAAGCCGTGTAAAGTTCCAGTACTGCCGCTACCGTCAGGCAAACAATCCATTCGTTCCGTTTCCACAGCAACATGATTACTCCGGTCAACACCAGCAACATGGCTCCTAAAAGCTGCTGACGGCGCAAACGACGGATAATGATATTCTTTCCCTTATAATCGGAAACCAGCTGTACGTAGGCAAACAAACAAGCTCCTACCAGATACACATACGGAGCCCATGCCAGTTTTACGAACTGCAATGCCAGACCAATAAACAACACAATGGCTCCCACAACAGCCAGTTTATCCTTCATCTTTGATTCCATCACTTGTCTTCTTCAAAAATAAAAATATCCTCATTCTCTTTCTTCATCAGATACTTTTCACGAGCCACCTTCTCTAATGCTTCCTTATTTGAAGTAATCTCCTTCAGCAACTTGCTGTCCTCCTCATACTGCTTACGGTAACGCTCAATTTCCGTATTCAACTGATGAATTTCACGCTTATGTGCTATGCGGCGTATCAGACTATTTTCATCCAACACTCCGATAATCAACAGAAAAGCACCGATGGTTACCCAATACTTATGCCTTCCGATAAAAGCCCATATATTAGCCAGTTTACCCATAAAATACACACTTTATTACCCTTGCAAAGATAGAAATTATTTCATAGCAAGCCCATGACAAGAAAGAGATTTTATGTACATTTGCAGAAATATCAAGGAATCAAACAAAAGAAGCGACACATGGAAAATTATATCGTATCGGCACGCAAATACCGTCCCTCTACTTTCGATACCGTAGTGGGGCAACGTGCATTGACCACGACCCTGAAAAATGCCATTGCCAATCATAAACTGGCGCATGCCTACCTGTTCTGCGGTCCGCGAGGAGTAGGAAAAACCACCTGCGCACGTATCTTTGCCAAGACCATCAACTGTCTTCATCCGACTAGTGAAGGAGAGGCATGCAATGAATGTGAGTCATGCAAGGCTTTCAACGAACAGCGTTCCTATAATATCCATGAGTTGGATGCGGCCTCCAACAACTCAGTCGAAGACATCCGTTCCTTGATTGAGCAAGTACGCATCCCGCCCCAAATCGGCAAGTACAAGGTGTATATCATTGACGAGGTACACATGCTGTCTACCGCCGCATTCAATGCCTTTCTGAAGACACTGGAAGAACCGCCTCAGCATGCCATTTTTATTCTGGCCACCACTGAAAAGCATAAAATTCTTCCTACCATCCTGAGCCGATGCCAGATTTACGACTTCAGCCGCATCACGGTCAACGATACGGTAGAGCATCTGGAGAACGTAGCCCGCAAGGAGCACATCGAGGCCGAACCGGAAGCCCTGAACGTCATCGCACAGAAAGCCGACGGGGGTATGCGTGATGCCCTCTCCATCTTCGACCAGGTAGTGAGCTTCACCAACGGACACATCACCTACCAAAGTGTGATTGAGAACCTGAACGTACTGGACTACGAATATTATTTCAAACTGACCGATTTCTTCCTGGAAAATAAAGTAGCCGAATGCCTGCTCACTTTCAATGATATTCTTCGAAAAGGATTTGACGGCAACCATTTCATCACGGGGCTGACTTCGCATTTCCGAAACCTGCTGGTAAGCCGTGACCCGTCTACCCTGCAACTGCTGGAAGCCGGTGCTTCTATCCGAGATCGATACCAGGCTCAAGCGCAGAAATGTACGCCACAATTCCTGTACAAAGCCATGAAGCTGTGCAACGACTGCGACCTGAACTACCGGCAAAGTAAGAACAAACGCCTGCTGGTAGAGCTCACCCTTATTCAGGTGGCACAACTCACAGCCGAACCGGAAGATGCCGGAAGTGGGCATGGCCCTAAGAAACAGTTATCCCCCGTCTTCCATACGGCACAAGCCAGTCAGCCTGTAGCTCCACCCGCACAAGCGACTCCGGCAGCTACAGCTCCGGTCTCTCAGCCGACTCCTCAGCCTCAACCGGCGGCAGCAAGTGCACAACCTTATACAAGCACCTTGCAGCAATCGGAAGTACCCTACACTAAAAGCAGTCCACTGCCCAAAGTAAGTACGGAAAGAAAGGCACCGGTCATCAAAGCCGGCAGTTTAGGCATGTCTATCCGCAAGACACAGACAGCCTCCGCAGAGCCAACTGCACGAACAGCATCCAATGCGCCCGTGCAACAGCCCGTGGCAGAGACATGGGAAGATTACATGTTCAATGAAAAAGACTTAGGCTATTACTGGCGTGAGTTCGCCAGTCTGCTACCTAAAGAAGAGGCCGCCAATGCCGGACGCATGATGAACATGCACCCTCACCTGCTGGCCGACCAGCAGACATTTGAAGTAGCGGTGGACAATGACATGGTTCAGAAATACATGCAGCAACTGGCACCGAAGATAGAAGCCCATCTGCAGGAAAAACTACATAACCGCAAAATCAGAATGACTACACGGGTAAGCGAGGCCAACGAAAACGTGCGTCCCTATAGTCACGTAGAGCGTTTTCAGATGATGAGTAAGAAAAACCCCAGTCTGCTGAAACTCAAGGAAGCCCTCGGCCTAGAACTTTCCTGATGCCGAAGTATCCATAAAGAATACGGGCGGAGAAACAGCATGTGAATGTTTCTTCGCCCGTATTCTTTTATATTTCGATAAACTCCCGGCTTACAAATCATGATTCTTCATCCGATATTCAGCCAGTTCCTCGTACTTTGTTCCCGGACGACCGTAATTGCAATACGGATAAATGGAAATACCGCCACGTGGAGTAAAGATACCCGTCACCTCAATGTATTTCGGATCCATCAGTTTAATCAAGTCTTTCATGATGATGTTCACACAGTCTTCATGAAAATCGCCGTGATTACGGAAACTGAACAAATACAGCTTCAAGCTCTTGCTTTCCACCATCTTCACATCCGGCAGGTAACTGATACGAATTTCCGCAAAATCCGGCTGCCCCGTAATCGGGCAAAGACTGGTAAACTCCGGACAGTTGAAACGTACCCAGTAATCATTCTCCGGATGTTTGTTTACAAACGATTCCAGCACCTCAGGTGCATAATCCTGCTTATATACTGTTTTCTTATTCCCCAACAAAGTGAGTTCGTCTTTTCTTTCCATTCTTACTTATTTTGTTTTGAAGCCAAATATTTTTCCAATCCCTCACGGCGCAATTTACAAGCCGGACAATGCCCGCACCCGTCGCCCGGGATTCCATTATAACAAGTCAGTGTCTCATTTCGAACCAAGTCAAGCACTCCCAGTTCATCGGCCAGCGCCCAAGTCTGTGCCTTGTCAATCCACATCAGCGGTGTATGAATCACAAACTGTTCTTCCATGGCCAGATTCAGTGTCACGTTCAGCGACTTGATAAACGAGTCCCGACAATCGGGATACCCGCTGAAATCCGTCTGCGATACTCCCGTCACCATGTGATGGATACCTTTCTCACGCGCATAAACCGCTGCAATGCTCAGGAAAAACAAGTTTCTTCCCGGAACGAACGTATTCGGAAATGAATCTTTCGGTTTTTCCTCATCCATGTGAATAGACGTATCCGTCAGAGAGTTTTTTCCCAGATGTCCGATAAACGACACATCCATGACTTCAAACTCCACCCCGGCTTTCCGTGCAATTTCACGCGCCAGTTCCACTTCCTTTTCATGCTTCTGTCCGTACAGAAAGCTCAGTGCATATACTTTCTCAAAATGCTTTTTTGCCCAGAAAAGACAGGTCGTAGAATCCTGCCCGCCACTAAAAACGACGAGGGCCTCCTTATTATTTACCATATTTCTTAGATTTCCTTGATTCTTAATATATTATATGAGATATGCTCGTCATATACATCTGTATCATCCACTCGCTTGATGTACTTCACCACACGAACGGTTACCGGCAGTACAATTACTTCATACAAAGTCTTGAGTACCACCTGCACCAGCATCATCTTGCCCAGCTCACTCACCGGCATCAGTCCGCCAAAAGCCAGCGGGAAGAAAATCAGCGAGTCGGCTCCCTCTCCGGCTATGGTCGACAATACGGCACGGGCAGAGAAATTCTTTCCGTGTGAAGCCACTTTCATGCGGCTCATCACATACGCATTGATAAACGAACCTACCAGAAAGGCTGTCAGACTAGCTACCGCAATACGAGGTGCCATGCCGAATACGAAATTGAAGCTTTCTTCTCCCTCCCAGAATGGAGCAGCGGGAAGAGCCACTGCCAACTGTCCCATGGCCACTACCATGAAATTCATGAGGAAGCCCATCCAAATAATCAGACGCGCCTTACGGAAGCCCCATACTTCGGCAATACAGTCATTAATAATGTAAGAAATCGGGAAAACAATGAGTCCGGCAGTTACAGAAATCGGACCCAGCTGTACGACTTTGGTTTCTAACAGATTGGCTGCCACCAGGCAGACACAAAACACAATGCCCAAAACCATAAAAGGCACTGATACGAGATTTTCTTTTTTCATCGCTCCTGTTTTTTACGTGGTGTTCTAGAATACACGACCGCTATTCACGGCATCGCATGTAAATGTTCTCTTTTTAATCGGGCGCAAAGATACAAAGAATTTTCGGGACTAAGCATCTTTCTAATCTAATTATCTTACATACCTGCGATAAACCTGTTGCAGATACTTATCCGACAGATTTCCCTTCCCTTGCATCTGATGATAATAAAACAAGCCTTTATAATAGCTCCGATAATCAAACATACCAGATGTTGTAAACGGATAAGCATATATATCCCCATTATTTAATATATAACCATACGGCATTTTAGCCGGATTAGCCTGAAGATGAATAAAATGTTTACCATAGACTTTATAATCCGGCTCCACTAGCACACGAACAGACTTCTTGTGTCCCACAAAAGCAAAAGAATATTTCGTGCGTACCGGGCTCCCTCCCTGATGTGCGGCAACCCAATCCATACAACCGATAGAGGTTCTCAAAATACTGTCCGCATTGAGACCTTCGAAATCAGGCAACGAATCAAAATGAATATTGCTTGCCTTTCCGTTCTTTTCTATCACAAACGAACCTGCCACACTATAATCCTCATTGATTTTCTTCTGCTGCAACAAATCCTTGAAAGGAGTGGCTAAATCTCCCAGGAAAGATCTCTCCCCCTGATAAACAGGTGGTATCTCCGGATTTAAAATTACCTTTTCAACATCAGACGGAGAGGTATGAGTGTTGGCATACACATCCTTCAAATAGGGTATATAAACACTTTTCTCTCCTTTCGCTCCTCTACTCCTTGCAATCAGACAATCATGCCATGTAACTGCAATATCACGCTTATCTACCGTTTTGGCGGGTCTCCAACGAGGAGATTCTTCCATAATTTGCTTTACCTTACCAACCATTACAGCATCTCCGCCTGCGACTTCCACATCACACACACATCCTTTTTCATTCACCGTATACTCAATGGAAAGCGTATCTTCCGTCACAACTCCCGATGCAGACATCCGAGCACATATCCATTCCATAAAATTCTCCCTTCCATTAAAAGGACGCAACACCTGCCCTTCTGAAGCAAAACGAGGTGGCATATATAAAGAAATCCGTTCCACCTCCCGACGCTTTTCCTCCGGAAGAAATTCATAAAAGTCAATCCACATGTATTTATTGGCGTCTTCTATATCCAACAACGGAGTATTACACCGTGGAGCCCTCCTAACGACCCTTTCAATCTCCCTTTCAAATGCCGGATTCAACGTACTGAAACGGCTGGAAACAAACACTCTTCCATCCCATGCCACGCTAAGACACAATTGCTCTATTCCCGCCGTATGATATTTATAAGCATCTTCCGGATACTGAATCTGCGTCAACATCCAAGACGAGATACGATTCAAATCCCATCTTGCAGTATCTACCACCTGAGCCACCCCAGTACTGAAAGACAGTACACATACATACAAAAGACAGCAAATTTTGAGGACTCTATTCATACGATAAAATTTTAATATAGATACGAACGGCAGACTTCCGATCTAAGGATTCTTTACAATCAGAACATCCACAAAATCAAAGCAATAGTTAACGAAACAAATATATAAAACAATTTATAGACAACCAAATAGATTTACCTTTTTTACATAGGCAATTGTTTTTCTAAAACATGAAGGAAACAAAAACAAATCCTTCCTCAAAGTTTATGTCTCTCGGTGCAAAAACCTACGTTCTCCTTACGCAAAACCTACATTTCCGCACCGGGAACCGTAAGTTTTACGTCAAGGAAACATAAAAAGAATAACAATATCTGAAAAACTTCACAAGGCCAATTCACAAAATGAAAAACTAAAGAATGAAAGCGTTACAAAAATTAGAATCAGACACAGAAAACAGGAATATGATTTTCAAAAAACAATGAAAAGAAAAGGATTCGTTGACACACAAAATCAACTTTGCATCATAAGAATATGGAAAATATAAATTATCTTTACACTATATTCAAGAAATGAAGATATTATTAAAGGAGAGGTAAAGAGCTTCCTGTAAACGAAACCAAAGAAATCTTTGAAAAAAATATGTCTGCAAAAGCATCTCGCTCCAGTAAATAAGACAAAGAACAGAAGTATTATATACAATATTTCATACTCCTTGTGATGGAGATGATAAAATAAACCAATGTTGAATTCTATAAATATAAAATAAACATGAGAACAATTGTAACTATTTTATTGATGATGTTTTTGGCTCAAACGACAAAAGCGCAAGAATTTATTTTTGAAACAACAGCAGGAGAAATTGTGACCAAAAGCAAATTCATAGACCAATTCCAGAATGATGTTTATACTAATATAACACCTTATATTTTAAAACAAACTACAAATGAATCTTTACAGAATGGTGATTCCTATACAATAAACTGTCTCAAATATCGAAATTGGGGGAATGATCCAGGAGATATACATGTAATTCAAGTTTTACACCAAGGGAAAGAGGTTTTTAAATTAAATAATGACGAAGGATGGAAGTATATAAACGAAGAGCCGGATGGAGGAATAACCAAGACCAAATTCTATTATAGTATTGACCTGGATAAAAATACGAAAGTCTTGATTTTTGTAGGAATCTACATTCAAAGTTTGCCTCCATATATCAGTATGATTGTTTTAAAATCAGGTAAAACAACGTTGGTGTTCAACAAGCGTTGTTACATCAATGAAATCAAAAAACAAGGTAATAAGATTGATTTTATTTTACGAAAAAACACTCTCGAATATGTCAATTCTTCTACCCCCGTCAATCAGCCAATTTTAAAAACATTAACGATGGAAAACGGAAGAATGTATTTTAAGTAAATATAATGTTTAATTAATTTCATTCCATATCATGGCTCAAATACATATCAATCAGAATACATGCATACGCTGTAAGAAATGCGTCAGAATATGCCCCTCCGCTCTGTTTACCCTTCAGGAAGATAAAGGTATTGAAGTGAATGCCGACGACTGCATCAGTTGCGGACACTGCGTGGCCGTTTGCCCGACCAACTCCATTGAGCATGCTGATTTTCCACCCGAGAAGGTTCATACCATCGACCGCAGCCAACTTCCCACTGCCGACCAAATGGAACTGCTCATCCGTTCCCGCCGCTCGAACCGTGCGTTCTCCAAAGAAAAAGTCTCGGAAGAGTTGCTACAGCGCATCATAGAGGCTGCCCATCGGGCCCCGACGGCAACCAATGCACAAGAAGTCAAAATGGTATTGGTCACCCGTCCGGAAACCTTGAAGGAGGTCAGCCGTATCACCATCGGCACTTTTATGTCGATAGTAAATCTGGTGGAAAATCCGTTGTTGAAATTGATACTGAAGCCGCTTATGCCTTCGGGCTATCGCTACGTGCCGGTGTTCAAAAGACTGCATGAGGAATTTGAACGAGGTAACGACGGTATTTTAAGAGGGGCCACAGCTGCCATCTTTTTCTATACCGACAAAAAAGAACGTTTCGGATGTCAGGACTGCAACCTTGCCTACCAGAATGCTTCACTCATGGCAGAAGCAGCAGGGGTCTCACAGTTCTACACCGGATTCGTATGCAGTGCAGCAGGAATGGACCGGAAAAGAAAGTTGCAAAAGCTATTAGGTATTGAAGGAACCGTTCATGCCGGTATTGCATTAGGCATGCCGTCTTTCCGCTTCGATAAATACATCGACAAAAAAGAGGTGGTATTGAAACGTATTGATTAAACCGAAAGTGCCATGACAAGAAACAACCTGCTAAGCGAAAAGCTGAATTATACGGGAGCCAGCCATACGCCGACTCACCTGCATTTCTGTACATACAACACAGAAATTCTGGAATACCATCAGGGAGCTTCCATCAAAGAGTTTTCTCCTTTCATCCGGCCGGATGCCATCAACTGGGTACAGATTCACGGATTGCAGAATACAGAAATCGTGCAGGAAGTCTGCGATTTTTTCCACATCGATTTTCTTACCACACAAGATATTCTCAATGCGGAGCATCTGACAAAAATTGAAGAGCATGACACCTACAATGTGGTCATTCTGAAACAGTTGTCGGTAGACGAAGAAAACACGTACACTCCCCAACAGCTTTGCATTGTGCAGGGAAGTAATTTCGTACTTACCTTCATGGAACACGACAGCGATTTCTTCAATGAGATTCACACGGCACTGAAAAACAATACCCTGAAAATCCGGAACCGCCAGTCAGATTTTCTGCTGAGCGTCATGCTAAACAGTGTCATGGCCAGCTTTATGTCTATCATATCCCGAATGGAAGACCAACTGGAAGACATGGAGGAATCATTGCTGTCACCGGAAACCAGAAGCGGACTGACATTAGAGGATATACAACCCTATCGAAAGGACGCCCGCCTCATCAAGAAATGTATCCTTCCGCTTAAAGAGCAGATGAGCAAGTTGTTTCATGCCGACAACGTACTACTTCATAAAGCCAACCGTCCGTTCTTTAACGACGTAAACGACCATCTGCAATTCGTACTACAGACTCTCGACGGCTGCCGCGACATGATTTCGGCCCTGGTAGACCTTTACTTGTCGAACAATGACCAGCGGATGAACAACATCATGAAGCAGCTCACCATCGTATCGACTATCTTCATTCCGCTGACATTCCTGGCAGGTATCTGGGGAATGAATTTCGAATGGATGCCCGAATTGGGATGGAAATACGGTTACCTGATGGCTTGGGGACTGATGCTGGTTACCGGCATCGGAGTATACCTGTTTTTCAAACGTAAGAAATGGTATTAATCACAAACTATTCACCTAAATTATTCTACACAACATGCGAAAAAAAGAACTTTATCAGAAAGTCATTGAATATTTTCAGACGGCCATGCCCGTAGCCGAAACGGAACTGCACTATAGCAACCCGTTTGAACTGCTGATAGCTGTCATCCTCAGCGCACAATGTACCGACAAGCGGGTCAACATGATTACTCCTCCCCTATTCAGGGATTTTCCTACTCCCGAAGCTTTGGCTGCCACCACTCCGGAAGTAGTGTTCGAATACATCCGCAGCGTGAGCTATCCCAACAACAAAGCCAAGCATCTGGTAGGAATGGCGCAGATGCTGGTACGCGATTTCCAAAGTACCGTGCCCGACACGCTGGAGGAGCTGATTAAATTACCCGGTGTAGGACGCAAAACGGCGAATGTCATCCAGAGCGTGGTATTCAATAAGGCTGCCATGGCAGTCGATACACACGTGTTCCGCGTAAGTCATCGCATCGGACTGGTTCCCCGCACGTGTACCACTCCGCTGGCTACTGAAAAACAACTGGTAAAATACATCCCTGAAGCACTTATCCCGACCGCACACCACTGGCTGATTCTCCACGGACGTTACGTTTGTACGGCACGTGCTCCTAAATGTGAGAGTTGTGGACTGAACGGAATTTGTAAAGAGTCTTTGAAAAGTTTTCAAAAATAAAGAAGAGGCTGTCTCAAAATAGAATTGCAAAAGTAAAAATATTACAGATTGAAACTTAGAAATAAAAAATCTCCTGTTTCAGCCTTAGTTTACTCTAATGATATGGCTAAAAGCAGGAGATTTTTATACTATAACTTATAAATTATAAGTATATCTGTCCAATTTTTCTATTTTGAGACAGCCTCTTTTTCATACTATAATATTAAAGACTCACGTCAAGTAATCCAGCTCATTCCGCATGCTCACCAGCTCCTCGCGAATACGCTTCAAGCGTTCCACCACATTAGCCGTTTGCATGGTTCCTTCCCTGTTCTGCCGTAACCGTTGCTTGGCACCGGCCAGCGTCATCCCTTTTTCTTTCACCAGATGATATACCAGACGAATGTTCTCTATGTCTTCTTTTCGGTACTGACGCACATTCCCCCCTGTTTTCTTAGGAGAAATCATCGGAAACTCTTTTTCCCAATAGCGCAGCAATGATTCATTCACATCAAACATTTTTGCCACTTCGCTGATGGAATAATAGAGTTTCAATTCTTTATCTGTTTTCAAAGCCATAACAAGCAATTCTTTTTAATCAAATACACGACCGTGGTTGGCAGCCAATTCAATCATCTTTTCGTAATCATCAGCATTCAAGTCCATGAAATAATAGTTCACCGGATTGACAATCTTTCCCTTTACACGCACTTCATAATGTAAATGCGGACCAGTACTCTTTCCGGTAGAGCCTACCTGACCAATCACTTCTCCACGTGCCACATTCTGACCCACTTTCACTTCAATCTTATTCAAATGAGCGTAACGGGTCACATAACCAAACCCATGGTCAATGATGATACAATTCCCATACAGTCCATCCCATCCGGCTTGCTTTACCCTACCGTTTCCTGTAGCATATACCGGCGTACCGATATTGGCAGAGAAGTCCATCCCTGCATGAAACTTCACGGTTTTATATATCGGGTCAACACGCATGCCGTACCCCGAGGCAGTCTGTTTCAGATTCTTGTTTGAAACCGGCTGGATGGCGGGAATGCAGGCCAGCATCTTGTCATGCTGTTTACAGAGCCCCACCACTTCGTCGAAAGATTTGGACTGGGCATAAATCTTCTTCTCCAAATCATCCATTTTCTGTAGTGTATGGATAACCAGACGGCTGTTGGCCATGTCCATCAGTTCATTATAACGTGCATTATTTGCAGTAGCCGAACGCTGCTCATCCGGTAACGGGTCGGCCTGCATCATTACGCGGTAGATGTTGTCGTCACGTTGCTGCAGACGTTGCATCACTCCTTCCGCCTCATCCAGACGAGAGGAAAGAATGGCATATTGTGACAAAAGTCGGGAGTTTTCCGTACGAAGGTCTTTTTCCGAAGGAGAACCGAAAATCCACAACAGCAGGATAAAACTGCCTGCCCCCAGTCCCATACCGACAAAGAGTTGACGCAGGTAACTCAAAGCCCGCTGGCGTACGGTGGGATAAATACGGTCGTAAGTACGAGTTTTCGGATTGTAGATATAATAGACTTTACGCATGTGGTTCGATTTTGGAAATTTTTAAGCAACAAAACATCAAGTTTTTGCACCAAACATACAGACAAAAATAATAAAACCAATTATCTTTGCAAATCAATTTTGAGAATATTAACTACAAGACAATATAACGATTATGTTGACAGCAAATGAAATCCGCGACTCATTCGTCAAATTCTTTGAGTCAAAAGGACATCAGATTGTGCCTTCTGCACCAATGGTTATCAAAGATGACCCTACCCTGATGTTCACTAATGCCGGTATGAACCAGTTCAAGGATATCATACTTGGAAACCACCCTGCTAAATACAAACGCGTAACCGACTCACAGAAATGTCTTCGTGTGAGCGGAAAACATAATGACTTGGAAGAAGTAGGCCACGATACCTATCACCACACCATGTTCGAAATGTTGGGTAACTGGTCATTCGGCGACTACTTCAAGAAAGAAGTGATTGGCTGGGCATACGAATACTTGGTAGAAGTATTGAAACTGGACCCGAAAGACTTGTATGTCACCGTATTTGAAGGAAGTCCTGAAGAAGGTCTTGCCCGTGACGATGAAGCTGCCGGCTACTGGGGACAGTTCTTCCCTGAAGACCACATCATCAACGGAAACAAGCATGACAATTTCTGGGAAATGGGCGATACAGGTCCTTGTGGTCCGTGCTCTGAAATCCACATCGACTCTCGTTCTGCAGAAGAAAAAGCAGCTATTCCGGGACGCGAACTGGTAAACAAGGATCATCCGCAGGTTATCGAAATCTGGAACCTGGTGTTCATGCAATACAACCGCAAGGCAGACGGAACTCTGGAACCGCTTCCTGCGAAAGTAATTGATACCGGTATGGGATTTGAACGTCTGGTACGTACACTGCAAGGAAAAACATCCAACTATGATACTGACGTATTCCAGCCTATCATCAAAGTGATTGGTGATTTGTCCGGTAAGAAATACGGAGACGATGAAAAGACAGACGTGGCTATGCGTGTAGTTGCTGACCACATCCGTACCATCGCTTTCTCTATCACTGACGGTCAGTTGCCTTCAAATGCAAAGGCTGGTTATGTCATCCGCCGTATCCTGCGTCGTGCTGTTCGTTACGCTTATACATTCCTCGGACAGAAACAGGCATTCATGTACAAGCTGGTTCCGGTGCTGATTGAAAACATGGGTGGTGCTTACCCTGAACTGAAAGCTCAGCAGGCTTTGATTGAAAAAGTGATGAAGGAAGAAGAAGAATCATTCCTCCGTACACTGGAAACAGGTATCCGTCTGCTCGAAAAGACCATGAACGAAACCAAAGCTGCCGGCAAGACAGAAATCAGTGGAGTGGATGCATTTACATTGTATGATACATTCGGATTCCCATTCGACTTGACTGAACTGATTTTGCGTGAAAACGGTTTGACTGCCGACGTGAAAGGCTTCGAAGCTGAAATGCAGAAACAGAAAGAACGTGCCCGCAATGCCGCTGCAGTAGAAACCGGCGACTGGGTTACACTGAAAGAAGGTGAAACAACTTTCGTTGGTTACGATTATACAGAATATGAAACCAGCATCCTGCGCTACCGCCAGATCAAACAAAAGAACCAGACTCTCTACCAGATTGTATTGAGCGAGACTCCGTTCTATGCAGAAAGTGGTGGTCAGGTAGGTGATACCGGCGTATTGGTAAGCGAATTTGAAACTATCGACATCATTGATACAAAGAAGGAAAACAACCTTCCGATTCACATTGCCAAAAAACTTCCGGAACACCTGGAAGCGCCGATGATGGCATGTGTAGATACAGACAAGCGTGCTGCTTGTGCTGCCAACCACTCTTGTACGCACTTGCTGGACGAAGCTTTGCGTCAGGTATTAGGTACTCATGTGGAACAGAAGGGTTCTTTGGTAACCCCTGATTCACTGCGTTTCGACTTCTCTCACTTCCAAAAAGTGACTCCGGAACAGATTCGTGAAGTAGAACACCTGGTAAATGCCAAGATTCGTGAAAACGTACCTTTGACTGAATACCGCAACCTGCCGATTGAAAAGGCTAAGGAACTGGGTGCTATCGCCCTGTTCGGCGAAAAATACGGTGACGAAGTGCGTGTCGTACAGTTCGGTTCATCTATCGAATTCTGTGGAGGTACACATGTATCGGCTACCGGAAAAATCGGTATGGTAAAAATCATTTCTGAAAGCTCTGTAGCTGCAGGTGTACGCCGTATTGAAGCAGTTACCGGTGCGAAAGTAGAAGAAATGTTCGATACCGTACAAGATACCATCAACGACTTGAAAGCATTATTCAACAATGCACCCGACCTGAAGGCTGCTATCTCCAAGTACATCGAAGAAAACGCCGGCTTGAAGAAACAGATGGAAGAATTCATGAAGGAAAAAGAAGCCGCTGTTAAGAACAAGCTGATTGAAGGTGCTAAAGAAATCAATGGCGTGAAAGTTATCAAAGCTGTACTTCCGATGCCGGCAGATGCAGTGAAGAACATTGCTTTCCAGTTGAAGGGACAGTTCACAGAAAATCTGTTTGTAGTTATCGGTAGTGTATTCGAAAACAAACCGTTGCTGACTGTAACCATGAGCGAAGACCAGGTGAAAGCTGGACTGAATGCTGGTCAGCTGGTACGTGAAGCTGCTAAGCTGATTCAGGGCGGTGGCGGTGGTCAGCCTCATTTCGCTACTGCCGGTGGTAAGAACCCTGACGGATTGAATGCCGCAGTTGACAAAGTGGTTGAACTGGCTGGATTCTAATTTTCAGCAGACTATATCAGTACTTATTTTTTACATTTCATCCCCCTTATTTGCCCATTTTTAGGAAAATAAGGGGGATTTTTTTCGTACTTTTGCCCACATTCTACAAGCAGACAACCTATGCCCCAAGATAAATATACGCTTATGACCACGGCACCGGTACCTCGCCTTATCCGAGGACTGGCCGTTCCGACCATCATCAGTATGCTGGTCACTTCTTTCTATGTCATGGCCGACACCTATTTTGTCGGAAAAATCAATACCCAGTCTACTGCGGCTGTAGGTATTTCTTTTTCCATCATGGCCATCATTCAAGCATTCGGTTTTTTCTGCGGACACGGTTCGGGCAATTTTATTTCCAGAAGATTAGGTGCACGCGACTACCGCAGTGCGGAAAAGATGGCGGCTACGGGCTTCTTTAGTGCATTCCTCATCGGTTGTGCCATCGCGCTTGTCGGTCTGCTTTTCCTGGACCCTATCTGCCGGGCATTGGGTTCTACCCCCACCATTCTTCCATACGCCAAGACCTATTTAGGAATTATCCTGTTGGGAGCCCCTTTTATGGCCTCCTCTCTGGTGCTCAATAACCAGATGCGATTCCAAGGGAACGCCGTTTATGCCATGATTGGTATCATTGTGGGGGCCGTACTCAACATCGGACTTGATCCGCTATTGATATTCGTATTTGACATGGGAATTGCAGGAGCCGCCTGGTCGACCTTCATCAGTCAGGTATGCAGCTTCACCATCCTGCTTTTCATGGACCGAAAAGGAGAAAACATCCGCATTCATTACCGGCATTTTACTCCCACTCCAGCCTATCTGAAAGAAATCGTATACGGAGGAAGTCCTTCTCTCTGCCGTCAGGGACTGGCCAGTGTCTCGACTATCCTATTGAATGTAGCAGCCGGAAACTTTGGAGATGCTGCCATTGCCGGAATGTCCATTGTAACCCGCATCTGTATGTTCATCAATTCCTTTGTCATCGGTTTCGGACAGGGATTTCAGCCGGTATGCGGATTCAACTACGGAGCAGGATTAAACCGCCGTGTCCGACAGGGATTCTGGTACTGTGTGAAAGTAGGCGTTATCTTCTTAGCCATCTGCTCCCTCATCGGCTACATTTATGCCCCGGAAGTAGTCTCCTGGTTCCGAAAAGAAGACCCGCAAGTTATCGCCGTAGGAGCCGAAGCCTTGCGCTGGCAGCTCATTACACTCCCATTAGGAGCCTGGGTGATACTATGTAACATGTTGCTACAAACTATCCGCCAGCCTCGCCGGGCCGTCATTCTTTCCTCCTCCCGCCAAGGTTTGTTCTTCATCCCTTTGATACTGATTCTGCCGTACTTTCTGCAGTTACAGGGTGTGGAAATGTGTCAGGCCGCAGCCGATTTATGTTCTTTCCTGTTAGCGCTTCCTCTTACTATTCCAGTATTGAAGTCACTGCGCATAGACAGAACTCCCATGAAAGAAGAAAATGCCTGATAAACACGAAACTCCTTATTCGTCTTTTCTTCGATAATCATTAGGAGTCATTCCAGCCATTCGCCGAAAATACTTGCTGAAAAATGACGCATTGGGAAAGTTCAATTCATCGGCAATCTGATACACCAGCTTATCCGTGTGGCGCAACATCAGCTTGGCCTCCTGCATTACCGCCTCATTTACCCAATCCATCACCGTGCGTCCGCTGGCCTGACGAACCAGTGTACTCAAATAACGCGGTGTCAGAAAAAGCCGGTCGGCATAAAACGTAATGCTCCGCTCACGAGCCGCATATTTATTGACCAACTCTAAGAAACGATTGAAAACTTCCTCCTGCCGCGTGTGTTGCTGCCTTTCAGTAGATTGACTGCTTTTCCTGACAAAATCCAGTTGATGAAAGCACAGAGAAATCAGACTCTGCACGGAAGCTCTCGGAAAAGGCCGATCGTGTACGACTTCCCACAGTAAGGCAAACAACTGCTCCATGCGCTGCACTTCCTTCGCAGTTAAAGACAGATGCAAAAACAATCGACCCTGCAAATAGGTCTGCAACAAATCCTCTTTCTGCCAATTCTCCATCAAACTGTTTGAAAAGGCCAGCATAGCCAAATCTAAATCGGGAGATACATAAAGAAACTCAAACACCGTGCCGGGAGACACCGCCAGCAAATCACCGGCCTTAAATTCTACTTCACAAAGATTGATACGCAGCCGAAGCGTCCCCGCACGAAAAAACACCACTCGCCCCTCGGTCAACCGATAGGGCTGCCCTTCCATCGGGATAAAATGAATTACGTCGGCTATTCCCTGAATGGAACGAAGCAATCCCAATTCGGAAGTAAGAAAGCGGAAAGTGTTCGTCCCTTCCCCCACATGTTCACGCACTTTCTTCAATGCCAGCAACAACAGATGATTCGATTTCATTTGATACCCTGTTTTCCTACAAAGATAATATTTCAGGCCTTTTTTACGACATAAACAAACATTTATCGAACAAAAAGAACATTCCGTCACACATATAGGACCGAAAGATTACACAAAACCCTCTATCTTTGTCATACAACCTTTTAATAAAGACCCAATGCCTATGATACGAATATTTCTCCTTTTGTGTGCATGGAGCCTGAATGCGATAAGTCAGGCACAAATCACCTTGGAAAGTTGCAAGCAGCAGGCCCGTGAAAACTATCCGCTGGTACGACAATACGACTTGATCCAACTGTCCGAACAATATACGCTCTCAAATGTAGCGAAAGGCAATCTGCCCCAAATCAGCATAAGTGGAAAAATATCTTATCAAAGTGAAGCCACTACCTTCCCTTTCGAGATTCCGGGATTGGGTATGAAAGGACTACCCAAAGACCAGTATCAGGCATTGATTGAAATCAAACAGAATATATGGGACGGAGGGAAAATCCGCAACCAGAAAGCTCAGATCAAAGCCGAAGCCGAAGAACACGAGCGACAGCTTGATACGAGCCTGTATACACTGGAAGAAAGGGTGAATCAGGTGTTCTTCGGTATCCTGTTACTGGACGAGCAGCTGGCACAAAATGTATTACTGGAAGAAGAACTCGCACGCAACCAGAAAACGGTAGAGGCTTACCGGATAAACGGCACAGCCAATGATGCAGACGTAGACGCGGTAAAGGTAGAGATTCTTCAAACCAAGCAGCAGCGTATCCAGTTAGAAAACAACCGTATGGCCTATCTGCGCATGCTGTCCTTACTTACAGGAAAGGAACTTCCGGCACAAACCCTGTTAGTACGTCCAGATCCTGTGGCAACGAATGCATCTGAATTCAACCGTCCTGAACTCCGGTGGTATGAGGCACAAGAACAGACTGTCGCTGTACAACGAAAGGGGTTACAGACGGGTTACCTTCCTGCTTTTAGTCTTTTTGCACAAGGAGCCTACGGCAATCCGGGACTGGATATATTGAAAGACAAGTTCAGAACCTACTACTTAGTCGGGGCACGGTTTACCTGGAATTTCGGAAGCCTGTACACCCTGAAGAACGACCGGAAAAACCTAGACAACCGCATCCAGCAAATTAGAAACGAACGCGACTTATTCTTATTCAACACACACTTACAACTGGCAGAAGAAGACGGCACCATCCAAAGTCTTCGCCAGCAAATGAAAGAAGACGAGGAGATTATCCGATTACGGGAAAACATCCGACGGTCTGCCCAAGCCAAAGTAGCCAACGGCACGATGAGCGTCAGTGACATGCTGAAAGAAATTACAGCCGAGAATCTGGCACGTCAAGCCAAAGCCGTACATGAAGTGCAATTGCTCATGCATCTACACCAAAGAAAACACCTGACCAACTAACCCGTTTCACCCTAAAATACTCAAGCGTATGAAAAAAAGATATGTATTTCAAGCTCTGCTACTGATATGCCTGACTGCCTGCGGTTCCAAAGACGAATTTGATGCTACCGGCACCTTCGAAGCAACAGAAATCGTGGTATCTTCCGAAGCTACCGGGAAACTTTTTTACCTGAATGCGGAAGAAGGTATGCACTTTACGCAAGGAACCGAAGTAGGACTGATTGATACGGTGCAGCTTTATTTGAAGAAACGACAACTGGAGGCACAGATGAAATCGGTGGAGAGCCAGCGCCCCGACATCCACCGGCAAATAGCTGCCACAAAAGCACAAATTGCTACAGCACAGCGGGAACGCGACCGGGTGGAGAATCTGCTTAAAGCACAGGCTGCCAACCGCAAACAACTGGATGACTGGGATTCACAGTTGGCGGTACTCAACCGGCAACTGGAAGCGCAACTTTCTTCGTTGGGCAATACCACTGCCAGCCTGACGGAACAAAGTTCATCTGTCGCCATCCAGGTGGCACAAGTGGAAGACCAATTAAAAAAATGCCATATCACCGTTCCCATCAACGGAACCATCTTAGCAAAGTATGCCGAACCCAGTGAACTGGCTACAGTAGGAAAATCGCTGTTCAAGATAGCCGATATGGAGCACATCTTCCTGCGGGCATACCTCACCTCTTCACAGTTGGAGTTGGTGAAATTAGGTAACGAAGTCACCGTTTTTGCCGATTTCGGCAATGCGCAACTCAGGAATTATCCCGGCAAGATAGTCTGGATTTCCGAGGAAGCGGAATTTACGCCCAAAACCATCCTGACCAACGATGAACGGGCCAACCAGGTATATGCCGTCAAAATAGCCGTCGAAAACGACGGACACATCAAACTAGGCATGTACGGGAAAGTCAAATTCTGAAAACCGAGAGTGACATGAAAAACCTCATAGAAGTCAGTCATGTAAGCAAAAGCTACGGAAAGGTACAAGCCCTGCGCGATGTATCCTTCAGCGTAAAGCAAGGAGAACTGTTCGGCCTCATCGGTCCGGACGGAGCAGGGAAAAGTACCCTGTTCCGCATCCTAACCACCTTGCTGCTACCGGACCAGGGAAGTGCCCGGGTACTGGATGCGGATGTACGGGTCGACTTCCGTACGATACGGCAGAGCGTAGGTTACATGCCGGGGCGCTTCTCTCTGTATCAGGACCTCACGGTAGAAGAAAACCTGCGTTTCTTTGCCACCGTATTTCATACGACCGTTGAAGAAAACTACGAACGGATACGCGTCATTTATGAACAGATTGCCCCCTTCAAGCAGCGTCGGGCAGGTGCATTGTCGGGAGGAATGAAGCAGAAGCTGGCTTTGTGTTGTGCACTGGTTCACGCTCCGAAAGTCCTCTTTCTGGACGAACCGACCACCGGCGTAGACCCCGTTTCACGCCGGGAGTTCTGGGAGATGTTAGCCTACCTCCGGCAGGAAGGCATTACCCTTGTCGTATCCACTCCTTTCATGGACGAAGCCTTGCGATGCGACCGGGTGGCGTTTCTTTACGAGGGAGAAATTAAAGGCATCGACCGTCCGGAAGCCATACTGAAGCAGTTCAGCGAGATTCTATGCCCTCCCGGCCTGCAACGAAAAGCCGTCGATAAACATACTCCGCCCATTATCCAGGTGGACAACCTCGTCAAACGGTTCGGCTCGTTCACGGCTGTCGACCACATTTCATTTTCTGTACAACGGGGAGAAATCTTCGGCTTCCTAGGGGCCAACGGGGCCGGAAAGACTACCGCCATGCGCATCTTGTGCGGGCTCAGTCTCCCCTCCGAAGGAAAGGCGGAAGTGATGGGGTTTGACGTACGGACACAAAGTGAGGAAATCAAAAAACGAATCGGCTACATGAGCCAGAAATTTTCACTTTATGAAGACCTGACCGTACGCGAAAATCTTCGTCTGTTCGGAGGTATCTATGGCGTCAATGCCAAGGAAATCAGCAAGCGTACGGAAGAAACCTTACAGCGCATCGGGCTTTACGAAGAGCAGCATACCCTGGTCCGTTCGCTGCCTTTAGGATGGAAGCAACGACTGGCCTTTTCGGTAGCCATCTTCCACCGTCCAGAACTGGTTTTTCTGGACGAACCGACCGGAGGAGTCGACCCGGCTACCCGCCGTCAGTTCTGGGAGCTGATTTATCAGGCCGCCGACCAGGGGATTACCATTTTTGTCACGACGCACTACATGGACGAAGCTGAATATTGCGACCGTATCTCCATGATGGTGGACGGACATATTCGGGCACTGGATACTCCCGACGGACTGAAATACCGTTTTAATGCCCGAGACATGGACGAAGTCTTCCAAAAATTAGCACGTGAAGCCCAACGAGGAGAACATGCCTTTACTCACACGCAAACAGAACAGCCATGAAACAGTTTATCGCTTTTGTCAGAAAAGAATTTCACCATATCCTGCGCGACCGGCGTACCATGCTGATACTGATAGGCATGCCGATTGTACAGATTATCCTTTTCGGCTTTGCCATCTCGACCGAAGTGCGCAATGTACAGACTGCCATCCTTACACCTTCCCTCCAGACGGATGTACGGAAAGTGATGGAACAACTGGATGCCAGCGAGTATTTCACGGTGAAATATGTCGTCCAGTCTCCCGACGAAATCGAACGGCTGTTCCGACGCAACCTCATAGAACTGGCTGTAGTCTTTCCCTCCGACCTGCATCGCCTGCGTTTCGATTCGGAAGAGATACAGATTTTAGCCGATGCCACCGACCCGAACCTGGCCGTCACACGGAGTACGTATGCCCAGACAATTCTGAGACAAGCCCTACAAACCATCCGGCAAGCTACAACCACCCCAGCCTATTCACAACCGGATAAGCAGCCTGTCATGGTGTACAATAAACTGCTCTATAACCCGCAGATGAAGAGCGCCTATAACTTTGTACCGGGAGTCATGGGATTGATTCTGATGCTGATTTGTGCCATGATGACCTCCATCTCCATCGTACGCGAAAAGGAAACAGGCACGATGGAAGTCCTGCTGGTCTCTCCCGTCAACCCGCTGTTCATCATTCTGTCGAAGGCAGTTCCCTATTTCGTGCTTTCCCTGCTGAACCTGACGACCATCCTGCTGCTCTCCGTCTTTGTGCTCGACGTACCGATAGCCGGAAGCCTGCCTGCCCTGTTGGGAGTATCCCTATTGTTCATTTTCGTATCCCTGGCATTGGGACTGCTTATCTCCTGCATCACTCATACGCAAGTAGCTGCCCTGTTAGTGTCGGCCATGGTACTGATGATACCCACCATTATCCTGTCGGGCATTATCTTCCCGATAGAAAGTATGCCAGGCATTCTGCAGGTCCTCTCCTGCCTTATTCCCGCACGCTGGTACGTAGAAACCGTCCGCCGGCTGATGATTGAGGGTGTACCACTGGTATATGTATGGAAAGAAGTGGTAGTGATGTGTCTCATGGCAGTGGTACTGATTACGGCTACTGCCCGCAAGTTTAAGAACCGACTGGAATAAACCGCCAAGCCTATGATGTTACGTTACCTGATAGAAAAAGAATTCAAGCAGTTGAAACGCAACAGTTTCCTGCCCCGCCTCATCCTGCTTTTCCCCTGCATGATGATGCTGGTTATGCCCTGGGCCGCCACACTGGAAATAGAGAACCTGCGCATTGCCGTCATCGATAACGACCGCAGTCCTTCTTCCGAAAGGCTAGTACACCGTATCGAAGCTTCCCGTTATTTTCAACTGACGGCACTTCCTCCGTCCTACGCACAAGGCCTGCAAGCCATCGAGAAAGACCAGGCCGACATGCTGCTGGAAATTCCACGCGGCTTTGAGAAAGCGCAAGCCAACGGACAAAGTCCAGCGGCACTCATTGCAGTCAATACCGTCAACGGTACAAAGGGCGGACTGGGCAGCGCTTACCTGCAACAGATACTCAATCCGTCTTCTTCGCAAGATTCTGTCCGCTACCGTTTCAATCCTTACCTGAACTATAAAGTATTCATGGTTCCTGCACTGATGACCATGATACTGGTCCTGCTCTGTGGCTTTCTGCCTGCCCTGAACGTAGTAAGTGAAAAGGAAGCGGGTACCATCGAACAAATCAACGTGAGTCCGGTCAGCCGCTTTACCTTCACCCTTGCCAAACTGTTGCCTTATTGGGCCATCGGGTTTGTGGTACTGAACCTGTGCATGCTGTTGGCCTGGCTGGTGTACGGATTAACTCCGGCAGGAAACGTACTGACCATTTACCTGGCCACCCTGATTTTCGCACTGGTCATGTCGGGACTGGGGCTGGTCATATCCAATTACTCTTCCACCATGCAGCAGGCCATGTTCGTCATGTGGTTCTGCATGCTGATTTTCATCCTGATGAGCGGACTGTTTACCCCCATCAGCAGCATGCCGGAGTGGGCACAAGGCATCACCTACTTCAATCCGTTGCGCTACTTTATGGAAATCATGCGCATGGTCTACCTGAAGGGAAGCGGCATCTGTGACATCGGTTTCCAGCTTTCCGTACTTTCGTCCTTTGCCCTTCTGCTCTATGCATGGGCCATACGCAGCTACCGCAAGCAGCAATAAGCCCAAACGTGCTTGCCATCTTACCTCGACACGTACGTGCGAAGCCCTCATCACGTTCGTGTCAAGGTCTCGTCACCTTCGTGTCAACATCTCGTCACGTACGTGTCGAGGTATTTACACCAAGAAATTTCTTCAAAAATGCCCTTTTCATAGGTAAGAATTGTAAGTCAATTATTTCCGCCACACAGAATTATTCAGTAACTTTGCCCGAATCTCTTTACATAGGAACCATTTTAATATGAGCGAAGATACTTTTGACAAGGACGAAAAGGAAATGGCAAACTTGCCCGAGAAAGAAGAACACTCTGACTACAAACCGGTATCGACCACTGACGAGGCAGTAAAGCACCAGTTGAGTGGCATGTACCAGAACTGGTTTCTGGACTATGCTTCGTACGTTATCCTGGAACGTGCCGTACCCCATATCAACGACGGATTGAAACCGGTGCAGCGACGTATTCTCCACTCCATGAAACGGCTGGACGACGGACGCTACAACAAGGTGGCCAACATTGTGGGACACACCATGCAGTTCCACCCTCACGGAGATGCTTCTATCGGGGATGCCCTTGTACAATTGGGACAAAAGGACTTACTCATTGACTGCCAGGGAAACTGGGGTAACATCCTGACGGGCGACAGTGCAGCTGCTCCCCGTTACATCGAAGCCCGGCTTTCCAAGTTTGCGCTGGATGTGGTGTTCAACCCGAAAACGACTGAATGGCAGGCTTCCTATGACGGCAGAAACCGAGAGCCGGTCACACTGCCGGTCAAATTCCCGCTGCTGCTGGCCCAGGGGGTAGAAGGTATTGCCGTGGGACTTTCCTCCAAGATTCTTCCACATAACTTCAATGAACTGTGCGATGCAGCCATCGCCTACCTGCACGGAGAAGAGTTCCAGCTTTATCCGGATTTTCAGACGGGTGGTTCGATTGATGTGTCACGCTACAACGACGGCGAGCGAGGGGGCGTAGTACGCGTACGTGCCAAAATCTCCAAGATTGACAACAAGACACTTTGTATCAGTGAAATCCCCTACGGAAAGACTACGTCTTCGTTGATTGACTCCATCCTGAAAGCCATCGAGAAGGGAAAAATCAAGGTAAGAAAGGTGGACGACAACACGGCCGGAAAGGTAGAAATCTTAGTACACCTTACTCCTGGTGTATCGTCCGACAAGACACTGGATGCCTTGTATGCCTTTACAGACTGCGAGGTGAACATCTCACCCAACTGCTGCGTCATCGACAACAAGAAGCCTCATTTCCTTTCAGTGAGCAAGGTGCTGAAGAAGTCGGTCGACAATACGCTGGCACTGTTACGCAAGGAACTGGAGATACAACGGGACGAAACACTGGAAACCTTGCACTTTGCTTCGCTGGAAAAAATCTTCATCGAGGAAGGTATCTATAAAGACAAGCAGTTCGAACGGGCTGACTCCATGGATGCGGCTTGCGAGCACATCGACGAACGCCTGACGCCTTACTATCCGCAGTTCGTACGCGAAGTGACCAAGGAAGACATTCTCCGCCTGATGGAAATCAAGATGGCGCGTATCCTGAAGTTCAACAAAGACAAGGCGGATGAGTTCATCGCACGCCTGAAAGCGGAACTGGAAGAGATAGACAATCACCTGGCGCACATCACGGAATATACCATCGATTGGTATCAATGCCTGAAAGAGAAGTATGGTAAGAACTTCCCGCGCCGCACGGAAATACGCAACTTCGATACTATCGTAGCTACCAAGGTGGCCGAAGCCAACGAAAAACTGTATATCAACCGTGAAGAAGGTTTCATCGGTACCGGACTGAAGAAAGACGAATATGTATGCAACTGTTCCGACATCGACGATGTAATCATCTTCTACAAAGACGGTAAATACAAGATTGTTCGCGTGTCCGACAAATTGTTCGTCGGAAAGAACATCTTGTACGTCAACGTATTCAAGAAAAACGACAAGCGTACCATCTATAACGTCATCTACCGTGACGGAAAGGAAGGTTATTATTATATCAAACGTTTCAATGTCACTTCCATCATTCGTGACAGGGAATACGACGTAACGCAAGGTACTCCGGGTTCTAAAATCGTGTACTTCACCGCCAATCCGAATGGAGAGGCTGAAGTCATCCGTGTAGTGCTGCGTCCTACGCCCCGCATCAAGAAGCCTACGTTTGAAAGAGATTTCAGTACCATCAACATCAAGGGGAAACAATCCATGGGTAACTTGCTGACCAAAGCTGAGGTACACAAGATTTCTTTGAAACAGCGAGGCGGCTCTACGCTCGGAGGCAGAAAGGTGTGGTTCGACCACGATGTGCTCCGACTCAATTACGATGGAAGAGGACAATACCTGGGAGAATTCCAAAGCGAGGACAGCATCTTAGTGGTACACAAGAACGGAGAATTCTATACTACCAACTTCGATTTGAGCAACCATTACGATCCGGAAATTCTCTGCATCGAGAAGTTCAATCCTGACAAGGTATGGACAGCTGTGCTCTATGATGCCGACCAGCAGAATTATCCGTACCTGAAACGCTTCACCTTCGAAGCGACAACCAAAAAGCAGAATTTCCTGGGAGACAACAAGCATACGCAACTTATCCTGCTGACCTGTCAGGTATACCCGCGTATCCAGGTGGACTTTGGCGGACACGACAGCTTCCGCGAGGCACTTATCCTGGAGGCAAGTGACTTTGTAGGCGTGAAGAGCTTCAAGGCAAAGGGTAAGCGACTGACAACTTATACCGTCGGCCAAATTACGGAACTGGAACCAACCCGCATGCCGGAATCGGAGCCGGAAGAGCCAGAAAAGGAAGAAGACGGCATGGAGGAAGATGAAAGCCAGGAAGACGACGGACAAATGAAACTCTTTTAAAGCCGTATGAAACTACGAATTTACCTTATACTTTGCGCATGCTGGGCTGCTTTTTCGCTTCACGCACAAGAAGACAGCCTGCGTGCCACACGTTACGTAATGCGCTCCGTACTCTATGGAGCGGGAATGAGCAACGTGCTCGATACATACCTTTCCCCCTTGGAATACAAAGGACCGGAGATTCGTATCCTGCGCGAAAACATGCGTATGACCCGGTTAATGAACGGAAACGTTTCGGCCCAGAATCTGTTGCAGGCCAATGTATCGTATACACATAATCCAAGCCAGACCGCCAATATGTATGCCGGACTTGTAAACTGGACCTATGCACTGCACTATCAGTTTCGCCTGAACGAACAACTGAAACTGCTGGTAGGCCCGATGATTGACCTGAACGGGGGATTCGTGTACAACACACGCAATTCCAACAACCCGGCACAGGCAAAGGCATACGGAAGTGTAGGTATATCCGGAATGGCCATCTACAAGTTCCGTATCGGAAACTATCCGCTGGTAGCACGCTATCAGGCCAATCTTCCGCTGTTGGGAGCCATGTTCTCTCCGGAATTCGGACAGTCATACTACGAAATGTTTTCCTTGGGACACAAAGGAAAGAACGTGCTGTTCACTTCGCTTCATAACAACCCGTCGCTCCGACAGATGCTGACACTTGATTTCCCTATCCGAAAAGTCACCATGCGCGTAGGATACATCTGCGACCTCCAGCAAGCGAAAGTCAACCACCTGAAATACCATACTTATTCACACGATTTCATGATTGGCATCGTGAAAAACTTCTACCTGCTGAAAGGGAAGAACCGTATTTCCATGCCTTCAAACGTTACGCCTTATTGATATGAAACGGATTTATCATTGCTACTTATATAGCCTTCTGCTGACACTGTTCTGCTGCATGTTCTCTTCCTGCATACGGGAAGACATTCAGGGCAATTCTCCGGAAGCCAACTTTGAATCGCTCTGGAAAATCATCGATGAGCAATATTGCTTTTTGGACTATAAGCACGAGACGTATGGACTGGACTGGGATGAAGTGCATGCCCGCTATGCCAAACGTATTTCTTCCTCCATGAGCTGGGAGTCACTTTTCGAAGTCTTGTCGGAAATGATCAATGAATTAAGAGACGGACACGTCAACCTGAGCAGTTCACTGGGTACATCGCAATACCGGGAATGGTTCGATGCTTATCCACGGAATTTCAGCGACAGCATCCAGAGCAACTACCTGAAAAAGGATTACATCATTACCTCCGGACTGACCTACCAGATTCTGGAAAATAACATCGGTTACATCTATTGTGAAAGTTTCTCCGACGGTATCGGCGACGGAAACCTGGACCAGATGCTGAAGAAACTGGAGATTTGCGACGGACTGATTATCGATGTACGCAATAACGGAGGAGGCAACCTGACTACAGCACAGAAACTGGCCGCACGGTTTACAAATGAGAAAGTACTGGTCGGCTACATCCGTCATAAAACAGGTCCAGGCCATAATGATTTCTCGGACCCTGAACCTGTATATCAGGAACCGTCCAACAGTATCCGCTGGCAGAAGAAGGCAGTGGTATTAACCAATCGCCGTTCTTACAGTGCCACAAACGACTTTGTGAACACCATGCGTCAATTCCCCAATGTAACGACTATGGGAGATACCACCGGAGGAGGCTCAGGTCTCCCCTTCAGCTCAGAAATTCCCAACGGATGGTCTATCCGTTTCTCTGCCAGCCCGATGTTCGACCCCGACATGAACCAGCTGGAATTCGGTATCGAACCGGATGTAAAAGTAGATATGACCAGCGAAGACATGCAGCAAGGAAAAGATACTATCATCGAAACCGCCATCAAAAAGTTAAAGAATTAAGGTGCAGTATTTGGAGAATATGAAAATTCTTCCTATCTTTGCCCTCGCAAAACAGAAATACATATTTCTGCATGCGCCTGTGGCGTAATTGGTAGCCGCGCCAGACTTAGGATCTGGTGTCGTGAGACGTGTAGGTTCGAGTCCTATCAGGCGCACAAAATAGAGGAATTAGCCATTTAATTTAAAGTTTAAGGCTAATTCCTCTATTTTTTTCAACAATTCATTTATTAAAAACCTGCTCAAAATACTATTTTCAGAAAGGTAAAACATGATGTTATCTGTTTGATATTTATAACAAACAAATTAATTTTGTACTAAAACATTGAATAAAGCCTTCCATAAAAATATTCAATACACCTAATAATAGAATAATCAAAAAAGAACAAGAAAAGTTCTATTATTAGAAGCTGAAATTAAATTAAAACAACAATAAAATAACACAATGATACCCAACTATCAAGAATGTATGCTGCCTCTTCTGCAGTTACTTAGCGATAATCAAGTTCACACATCTAAAGAGTGCGTAGAAAAATTATCAGTTACATTAGAGCTAACTGAAGAAGAAAAATCAGAATTATTACCGAGTGGTAAACAAACAATTATTTCTAATAGGGTATCTTGGGCAAGATTTTATCTAGAGAAAGCTGGACTAGTTAAAGTTATCTCTCGTGGTAAGTATCAAATTACCCAAGAAGGAGTTAATTTACTAGCAGAACATCCTACGATTATTAATAATGATATTTTATATCGTTATGATCAATTTCTTGAGTTTATGAAACAAGGTTCCACAAAAGGAAATAATGATAATAACAATATAAAAAGCTTACAGCCATCATTCACAGAACAAACTCCTGAAGAAATCCTTGATTCGACATATAAACAACTCCAATCAAATTTATCTGAAGAAATATTAGAGAAAGTACTTCAACAATCCCCTCAATTTTTTGAAAGACTGGTTGTAGATTTACTTGTAAAAATGGGATATGGAGCTGGTAAAATCACTGGAAGAACTGGAGACGGTGGAATTGACGGAATCATTGACGAAGATAAATTGGGATTAGATGTTATTCACATTCAAGCAAAAAGATGGCAAATTGGCAATAATGTTGGCAGAAGAGAACTCCAAAGTTTTGTTGGAGCATTAGCTGGTCAAAGTGGAAGAAAAGGAGTTTTTATAACCACCTCTTCTTTTACTCGTGAGGCTTTAGAATATAATCCATCTAACGTAAAAATAGCCAAAATTGACGGTAAAAAATTAGCAGATTTAATGATAACCTATAATTTAGGAGTTTCTACTAAGGTACTATATGAACTTAAAAAAATCGATACGGATTATTTTGAAGAATAACTATTTAGGTGCCAACACAAACACACTTTTAAATTGTATGCTTAAATTATGCAGACCAGTCGCACGCAGGACCTTACTTCAGGAAGTATCACACAAAGCATGCTCAACCTTGCCTATCCACTTATTTTAGGAAACTTGCTCCAGCAAGGATACAATATTGCCGATACATTCATCATCGGAAAGACATTGGGCGCAAAAGCCTTAGCTGCTGTGGGTTCTTCATACACACTCATGGTCTTTATCACCTCCATCTTCATCGGATTATGCATGGGATGCAGCGCATTGTTCTCCATGCGTTACGGAGCAAAAGATTACGAAAGCCTGCGACGTACACAAGCTGCTTCCCTGCTGATTACAGGAAGTTCCACACTGATTATATTCGCCTTCTCCTGCTACTATATACAAGATATTATCACCCTCATGCAAACTCCACAGGAGTTGCAGGATATGACCTACGACTACCTGAAAATCATTTTTATGGGAATCTGGTTTGTTTATCTTTATAATTACTACGCGTATCTCTTACGTGCATTGGGTAATTCACTGACTCCTCTTATTTATTTAGCCATTTCCGTGGTATTAAACATTATGCTGGATATATGGTTTATTGTAAAACTTCATTACGGAATAGAAGGAGCTGCGGCTGCGACCATCATTTCCCAAGCAGTTTCGGCCATTGGCTTATGCTTCTATTGCTGGAAAAAGGTTCCAGAAACCAGACTCTCCAGAAAGGATTTCAAGGTCAGCAGGCAGCTCATGAAACAAGTCTTCTCATACGCCTCACTGACTTGCGTACAGCAATCTGTCATGAATTTTGGAATCCTCATGGTTCAAGGTCTGGTCAACAGCTTCGGTACAGCCGTCATGGCCGCTTTTACAGCTGCCGTAAAGATTGATTCGTTCGCCTATATGCCTGTACAAGATTTCGGGAACGCCTTCTCTACTTTCACTGCACAAAACTACGGAGCCGGCAAAAATGCCCGCATTCTGAAAGGTATAAAAAGTGCATTTGGAATAACCACTCTCTTCTGCCTGCTTCTCTCACTGGCCATCTTCCTGTTTGCACCACAACTGATGCAAATCTTCATTTCTCCAGAAGAAACGGAAATTATCCGTATAGGTACTGAATACTTGCGGATAGAAGGCAGTTTTTACCTCGGTATTGGATATTTATTTTTATGGTACGGATTCTACAGAGCCGTCTGCAAACCAGAAATGTCCATTATTTTAACGATTCTCTCTTTAGGAACCCGAGTAGTATTAGCCTATACACTGGCCGCCATCCCTTCCATTGGTGTACACGGCATCTGGTGGTCAATCCCTATCGGATGGGCATTAGCCGATATATATGGCTGGATATATTACTGGAGAAAGAATAAAGAAATTGGGTCAACGTAATAATCTGAGGGGTAAATCCGATAAATTTATATCTTTGCCG
>NZ_QSQT01000012.1 GCF_003437535.1 Phocaeicola plebeius | reverse complement strand
GCGGTACAACGGTTTTCAAGACCGCCGCAATCGACCACTCTGCCACCTCTCCAGAACTCTTCGTGAGAGTTGCCTTGTTTTTCAAAGGCGATGCAAAGGTACGCATTATTTTGAAATCTGCAAATATTTACCGCCTTTTTTGATTATTTTTTTTCATTGTCGTACCTTTGCAGGCAGAAAAAACGAAACTAACAAGCCATGATATACCCTCATAATTTCGAACAGAAGATTGGATTCGACCAGATACGACAACTGCTGAAAGGCAAGTGCCTGAGTACATTAGGCGAAGAACGAGTGGACGAAATGACTTTTTCGGACAATTACGATGAAATCAACCAACGCCTGGAGCAGGTGGTTGAATTTGTGCGGATTACGCAGGAAGAGGAAGATTTTCCGGCACAATATTTCTTTGATGTACGTCCTTCTTTGAAACGTATCCGTGTGGAAGGTATGTATATGGACGAACAAGAGCTGTTCGACCTTCGCCGTTCACTGGAAACCATTCGCGACATTGTACGATTCCTTCAGCAATCTGACGAAGAAGAGGAAACGGAAAATTCTCCTTATCCTGCCTTGCGCGAACTGGCGGGAGATATTTTAGTATTCCCCCAACTTATCGCACGTATCGACAGCATCCTGGACAAGTTCGGAAAGATAAAGGACAATGCTTCTGCGGAACTTCTGCGCATCCGCCGGGAACTCTCGGCTACTACGGGAAGCATATCACGCAGCCTGAACAGTATTCTTCGTGCTGCACAATCGGAAGGGTATGTAGACAAGGATGTTACTCCTACCATGCGCGACGGACGCCTGGTCATCCCGGTTGCTCCCGGCATGAAGCGCAAAATCAGAGGTATTGTACACGATGAATCAGCCACTGGAAAGACTGTATTTATTGAACCGGCAGAAGTGGTGGAAGCCAATAACCGCATCCGGGAGCTGGAAGGAGAAGAGCGCCGTGAAATCATCCGCATCCTGACGGAATTCTCGGCTACGGTACGCCCGCAAGTTCCGGCCTTACTCTCCTCGTACGAATTTTTGGCAGAAATCGATTTCATCCGTGCCAAAGCTTTGTTCGGTATAGATATAAAAGGATTGAAACCGTCGTTTGAGAACAAGCAGATTGTCGACTGGTTTCAGGCTGTGCACCCGCTTCTGCAAATGTCGCTGGCCAAGCATGACAAGAAAGTAGTGCCGCTGGACATTATTCTGACACGCGACAAGCGCATCCTGCTTATTTCCGGACCGAACGCTGGTGGTAAATCTGTCTGCCTGAAAACCGTGGGACTGCTGCAATACATGCTGCAATGCGGTATGTTAGTGTCCATGCACGAACGGAGCCATGCCGGTATATTCAGCCACATATTTATTGATATTGGTGATGAGCAGAGTATTGAAGACGACCTGAGTACCTATTCTTCGCATCTGACCAACATGAAGATGATGCTGAAATCATGCAACGGCGAAAGTCTCATCCTTATCGATGAGTTCGGAGGAGGTACGGAGCCACAGATTGGCGGTGCCATTGCCGAAGCCGTTCTGAAACGCTTCAACCTGAAAGGTACATTCGGCGTGATTACCACTCACTACCAGAACCTGAAGCATTTTGCCGAAGATCACGAAGGAGTGGTAAACGGAGCCATGTTGTACGACCGCCACGAGATGCGGGCGCTGTTCCAGTTGCAGATTGGTAATCCGGGAAGTTCGTTTGCCGTAGAGATTGCCCGTAAAATCGGTTTGCCGGAAGAAGTTATTGCTGACGCATCGGAAATTGTGGGAAGTGAATACATCCAGAGCGACAAATACCTGCAGGATATTGTACGCGACAAGCGTTACTGGGAAACCAAGCGTCAGAACATACGCAAGCGGGAAAAACAGATGGAAGATACCATTGCCCGTTACGAACAGGAAATACAGGAGCTGGAACGCAGCCGCAAGGAAATCCTGAAGAAAGCCAAAGAAGAGGCAGAACGGTTGTTGCAAGAATCGAATGCCAAAATCGAAAATACCATTCGTACCATCAAGGAAGCGCAGGCTGAAAAGGAACGTACCCGCACGGCACGTCAGGAACTGACCGACTTCAAGCAGCAGGTAGAGAACCTGGAAAAGGCGGCTTTGGAAGAGAAAATCGCGCGCAAGATGGAAAAACTCCGCGAAAAGCAGGAGCGCAAAAAAGACAAGAAAGCGAAACAAGCCAATACTCCTGAAACTCCGGTTGCTCCTAAGGTACGCCCCATTGAAGCGGGAGACTATGTGCGCATCAAAGGACAGACCAGTGTGGGACAAGTCATGGAAATCAGCGGAAAGAATGCCGTGGTCATGTTCGGACTGATGAAAACCAACGTGAAAGCCGACCGTCTGGAACGGACGGATGCACCGAGGGCTGCTCCGTTATCCAGCAAGGCGACCTTTGTCAGCAGCGAAACCCAAGACCGGATGTACGAAAAGAAACTGAATTTCAAGCAAGACATCGATGTCAGAGGTATGCGTGGAGACGAAGCCATACAGGCAGTCACCTATTTCATCGATGACGCTATCTTGGTAGGAGTCAGCCGCGTACGCATCCTGCACGGTACGGGTACAGGTATTCTGCGCACCCTCATCCGGCAATACTTGGCTACCGTGCCGGGAGTAGCCCATTTCCAGGATGAACACGTACAGTTTGGCGGCGCAGGCATCACCGTGGTGGATTTAAAATAAACCCCACGGGATTTCTGCGCATATATGCGATTATTGCGTATCTTTGCAGAAAACTTATACCTAATTTTAATATGAAATCAATCAGAGAATTATATCGCATCGGCACGGGGCCATCCAGCAGCCATACCATGGGGCCCCGCAAAGCTGCCGAACAATTTCTTGCCCGCAATCCGGAGGCTGCCTCATTCGAAGTAACTCTGTATGGCAGTCTGGCTGCCACAGGACGTGGTCACATGACCGATGTAGCTATTTTGGATACCCTGCAACCTCACGCTCCCGTAGAAATTCTCTGGAAACCACATATTTTCTTTCCTTTCCACCCGAACGGAATGACTTTCAAGGCTTTCGATGCACAGAAGAAAAAGCTGGACGAATGGACCGTATTCAGTGTAGGAGGTGGTGCATTGGCCGAAGAAGGACATGACCGCACAGCCACCAACGATATTTACAACATGAATACCATGAGTCAGATTTTGTACTGGTGCGAACACACCGGACGCAGCTACTGGGAATACGTGGAGCAATGCGAAGGTCCGGAGATATGGGATTTTCTGGCAGAGGTATGGGAGACCATGAAAGCCGCCATCCATCGCGGACTGGATGCCGAAGGTGTATTGCCCGGCCCGTTAAATCTACGCCGCAAGGCATCGGCTTATTACATTCGTTCGAAAGGCTATAAAGACTCTCTTCGCTCACGCGGACTGGTATTCGCATACGCACTGGCTGTCAGTGAGGAAAATGCTTCCGGAGGAAAGATCGTCACCGCACCGACCTGTGGAGCCTGCGGAGTGGTTCCGGCTGTCTTGTATCACCTGCAGAAAAGCCGCGACTTCAGCGACGCACGTATCTTGCGGGCATTAGCGACTGCCGGACTGGTGGGAAACATCGTCAAGCACAATGCTTCTATTTCGGGAGCTGAAGCCGGATGCCAGGCCGAAGTGGGAGTAGCTTGTTCCATGGCATCTGCAGCGGCCAGCCAGTTGTTCGGAGGCAGTCCGGCCCAGATAGAATATGCAGCCGAAATGGGACTGGAACATCACTTGGGTATGACATGCGACCCGGTATGCGGACTGGTACAAATTCCTTGTATAGAACGTAATGCGTATGCTGCCGCACGTGCACTCGATGCGAATATCTATTCAGCCTTTACCGACGGGCATCACCGGGTATCATTCGACAAGGTGGTAGAGGTAATGAAGCAGACCGGACACGACCTCCCATCCTTGTACAAGGAAACGAGTGAAGGAGGACTTGCCAAGAATTATCAGCCCATGGAATAAGAGGGTAAAAGAAACGTAAGGACGCCTTCTCAAAAACGCCTTTACGTTTTATCTTAAACGCCCTTGCGTTTGAACCAAAACGTACTTGCGTTTTACTTAAAACGCACTTACGTTTTTAGCTAAACGCAAAGGCGTTTTTTCGGGACGGTAAACCGTATCATTTTTCTACTCTTTCACCTCAAAAATACTGTTGAAAATGACTTTCACCTGTCACTATGATTCTCCGTTGGGAGGAATCACACTGGCTGCCACGGAAAGCGGACTTTGCGGCCTCTGGTTCGACGGACAAAAATATTTCGGTCACGGACTGAAAGAAGAGGCCATGACGAAGGAAACTCCGTTGCTGCTTCAAACACGGCAATGGCTCGATGTTTATTTCTCCGGCCAACAACCCGATTTCTGCCCTCCCCTGCAACCTTCCGGCACTCATTTTCAGCAGACCGTCTGGCAAATCTTATCCACCATTCCTTACGGAGAAACCCGTACCTACAAAGATATAGCCATGGAAACCGCCCGCCGTTTAGGACGGCCTCACATGGCAGCACAAGCTGTAGGCAATGCCATCGGACACAATCCCATCAGCATCCTGATTCCCTGCCACCGCATAGTAGGAAGCAATGGAAGCCTGACCGGATACGCCGGCGGCATCTCGCGCAAGCAGTCACTTTTAGATATAGAACATATACCTTATTATATAAAGTAAAATCGTATGAAATCTTACCAAGCCTACTTATTTGACTTTGACTATACCTTGGCCAATTCTTCCAAGGGAATTGTGATGTGCTACAGAAATGTACTCGAACGCCATGGATTCCATCAGGTGGACGACCTTTCTATCAAACGTACCATCGGAAAGACACTGGTTGATTCCTTTTCCATCATGACCGGAATAACCGATGCAGACACGCTGGAGACATTCCGAAAAGAATATGTCAAGGAAGCCGACCAGCACATGACGGCCAATACCGTACTTTTCCCGGAAACGGAAGAAGTGTTACGCGCCCTGAAAGCCAATGGAGCCCGTATCGGCATCATCTCCACCAAGTACCGCTACCGCATCATGGAGCTGATGGGGAAAATATTCCCCGAAGAATTCATTGACATCATCGTGGGAGGAGAAGACGTGAAAGAAGCCAAACCCTCACCTGAAGGTCTGCTGCAGGCCGCTTCCCGCCTGAACTGCCCGAAAGAGCAGATTCTCTACCTCGGCGACAGCACCGTCGATGCGGAAACCGCCCAAAATGCAGGAGTTGACTTTGCCGGTATCCTTCACGGAATGACCACTCGCGAAGAGCTGGCAGCCTATCCGCACACAGCCATTTTCCCCGATTTACTTCCACTGATAAAAAAATAGGAAATATATCCGTTTTTTTCAGATAAATAGTTGGTTATGTAAATATAAAGCCGTAAATTTGCAGCCGATTTTAGTCCGTGTAGGTAAAAAAGTAGCTACAGAGAACAGCTCACCTTACGGAGGAAACCCGTTTAATATTTATTTAAAAATGTACGTAATCGTAGAAATTAACGGTCAGCAGTTCAAAGCAGAAGAAGGCAAGAAACTGTTCGTTCACCACATTCAGAATGCTGAAAACGGTGCAACTGTTGAATTTGACAAAGTCTTGTTGGTTGACAACAACGGTACTGTAACTGTAGGTGCTCCTACTGTAGACGGTGCAAAAGTGGTTTGCGAAGTAGCTTCTCACTTGGTAAAAGGTGACAAGGTATTGGTATTCCACAAGAAGAGAAGAAAAGGTTACAAGAAACTGAACGGTCATCGCCAGCAGTTTACTGAATTGACAATCAAACAAGTTATTGCTTAATCATTAAAAACGTAGAAGAAAATGGCACATAAGAAAGGTGTAGGTAGTTCTAAGAACGGCCGTGAATCAGCTAGTAAGAGATTAGGCGTAAAGATATTCGGTGGTTCAGCTTGCAAAGCTGGTAACATCATTGTTCGTCAAAGAGGAACAGTTCACAACCCGGGTGAAAACGTAGGTATGGGTAGTGACCACACTCTTTACGCATTGGTAGATGGTACTGTATGTTTCAAGAAAGGTCGCGAAGACAGAAGCTATGTTTCTGTAATTCCTTGCGCTGAAGCATAATCTACTGAAAACGAATTTTGAAAGGAGACTATCTCCACGAGATGGTCTCTTTTTGTTTTCCATCCCCTCTCTTCACGAAGAAGACATAGAAATATCATAAATTTCCCCGTACGAATATGAAAACAAACCGTCTGATTCTCTTATTATTCATCCTATTTCCAGCCTATGTATTGGCCGGCAATCGCTTTCAAGAACTATACACCAATATCCATCAGTTTATCTCACAGCAAAAAGCTGAAGTGGGAGTAGCCATCATTGCAGACGGAAAAGATACTGTCACCATAGAGAACAACCGACGCTACCCGTTGATGAGCGTATTCAAATTACATCAGGCACTGGCTGTGGGAGATTACTGTAAAAGACATCAGCTCTCCTTTGATACCTTGCTTACCGTAGACAGCACAGACCTGCAGCCCAATACTTACAGTCCGCTAAGAGACCGGTACCCTCACGGAGGAAAGTTTTCACTTAAGCAATTAATGGAATACACCCTCCACTTAAGCGACAATAATGCATGCGACATCCTGTTCAAATTTACCGGAGGTCCTGCGGTGACCGACCGTTATATCCGTAGTTTGGGAATCAACGATTTTTCTATCCAATACACAGAAGACGACATGCACCAGGACCTGAACCTTGGCTATGAAAACTGGAGCACTCCGCTGGCTACCGCAGAAGTCATCGAGGCTCTACTTACCCGGACTTTATTCGACAAACCTCATCAGGAATTCATCAAAGAAGCCCTTGTCACCTGTCAGACTGGAACAAGCAGAATAGTCCACCCTCTACAAGACAAGCAGGTCACCGTAGGGCATAAAACCGGTACTGGCGACCGCAACGCATCGGGACAACTCATTGCCATTAACGATGCCGGATTTGTACAGTTCCCTAATGGTCACCGTTATACCCTCGTTGTTTTTGTCAAAGACTCACAGGAAAGCATGGAGGATACGGAAGCCATTATCGCACAAATTTCTGAAATGGTTTATCAGGCCTTCTCTAACCCCTGATAAACTCCTCTCACCAGCTGACAAGCCGTTTTCAAGTCAAGAGCCCCGGTATTCAGCATCAAATCATACCGATGAGGTTCTCCCCATTTCTCTCCCGTATAGTATTCATAGTGATGAATGCGGTTGCGATTCACCCGCTTGATTTCCGTTTCAGCACTTTCTTTCGCAATACCGTATTCGCTCACGCAACGGGTCACAGAATGAGACAAATCGGAATAACAGAACAGTTTCAGCACCTTCGGATAGTCTTTCAATACAAAGTCGGCACAGCGTCCCACAATGATACAAGATTCCTTTGCGGCCAGTTCCTGAATAATCTTACTTTCCGACACAAATAATACATCGTCTGAAGAAAGGCTGGATTCCAATGGCTGCTCACTATTTTTTGAAAGAATGCACTTCAACCAGAAGGAAGGAATGGACTGCTCGTTTTTCACAATATACTGTTCATCCATCCCGCTCCGCTGGGCTGCCATACGTATGAATTCTTTATCATAAAGTTTGATGCCCAATTCTTTGGAAAGCATTTCACCCAGCAGATGCCCTCCACTGCCATATTCACGCGCTATAGTAATAACCACATGTTGCCCTTGTGAAAAATCCGGTACGTTCCGCACAGAAGCATCTGTAATCCATTTATCTAGGAAACGGTAATACGGACTTACAAAATGCACAATCGGACCGACTACCAAGGCAGAAATCACAGTTCCTTCACGCACTCCGTACACCCCCGACATAAAAGCAAGTGATAACAAGCAAGCAATAGCTACCAATGTCACGTCAAATCCGAGTTTTATATAACCGAACTCTCCGCGAAACCGACGGGTAATGACCTTTACAAAATATTCTCCGGCCATCATCGCGGCATTGGCCTTTACCTCAAGTGCAATTCCTACAGCTAAAATCACACATCCAATCAATAAGGCCACAATCATATACACATATTCTACGGGATTGAGCCAGAAAAGAATATAATGCATACAAAGGTCAATAAACATACCAAAGCTGAAAGAGATAGGAATCTGCAGAAGATACATGCGCAAATCAGATTTCAAATCTTCACGTGTCATTAAGAACAATTCCAGTATCACAAAAAGAAGATTCAACAGGATGGTCCACTGACCAATGGTAAAGGGAGTGAACATACTCAATACGTAAGTCACACTCGTAATAGGCGAAGTACCTAATGCAGCTTTGGTAATGAAGGCAATTCCCAGTGCATTAACAAACAAAGATACGCAAAACAGCAGGTAGCGCCGGCACATAAATTTATTCATACTTGTTCTCTTTATCAAAAGTGCCGCAAAGTTCCCTTATTTTTTTCATTCCTTATTCATAAAAGGAAGACTAATTTTGGTCAAAAACGAAACAACTCTTAATTTTATCCACAAAAATAAATACGATGAATCCGACTCTACTTGAAATCATACAAACACATGGCAACGGAACTGAAAGCACATGCTACTGCGAACTTACCTCCTCATCGGTTCCTACCGGAAAAGCCGAATTGAAAGAAGGATTTTTCTTTCTTCTCGTCACAAACGGAACAGCCCAACTGGCAGATGAATATCAGACTTACGAACTTCAACCTGCACATTTAGTTACACTTACCCCCAGCACAAAATGCATGATTCAGGCTACGAGTTCTCACTTCCAGTCCATGCTCCTCTATCTGAAACCAACTTTCTTTGATAGCTTACCCGACGGACAGCCACTATATGAACAACTGGCACACTACTTGGGACACTATCAGCTACCGGTATTCTTATTGGAAAACGAACAAGCTACTTACCTGCAAAAAATCTTCGCTCTATTTGCACCATGCAGAAAAAATGCAGTCAACTATTACGACAGTATTCTGAACCACTTATGCAGTTTCTGTCTTCTACAGATAGCTGATATATTGACTCAAACCCGCCATGAAGTTCCGGATTATGCACGACGCTCCACAGATATTTTCAGGCTATTCAAAAAAACGTTGATGGAAAATTATCGCCAGCACCATGACATAGGGTTTTATGCAGAAAGTCTGCACATCTCAACCACCTACCTTTCGCGCATCGTAAAACACATCACCGGACATACGGTCCGCTTTCACATCAGCGAACTGCTCTGTGCCGACGCACGTAAGTTGTTGGAATGTACAAACCTGGATATTAAAGAAATTGCAGAAAAGTTAGGATTCTCTGACCAGTCTGTCTTTGGCAAATTTTTCGTAAAGAAGACAGGGCTTTCTCCCATGAAATTCCGCACACAGCGAGAAAGAGACAAAAAGAATTATCCTTTTCCCGATGCTGAAGGTTCGTAAGTCCATCCACAGTCATTATGATATACCATCAGACGGCTTATACCTCCATCGACCGTAATATTTTCTCCATTGATAAATGAATTGCGCTCATCACAAAGAAAATCCACCACACGGGCAATATCGGCAGGCTCTCCCACCCTGCCTGACGGATGCTGGGCGGTATCTCCCGTACTATAGACTGCTTCATAATGCGCTTCTTCATGATAGGCACCGGTATCAATCCATCCGGGAGCTACCGAATTTACACGCGCTATGCCCGACAAACTAACGGCCAAAGCATGAGTCAGCGCAGTAATTCCTCCTTTGGCTGCCGTATAGCTCTCCGTATCCGGCTGCGATTGAAAAGCACGCGTAGACGAAATGTTTACAATCGCTCCCATCCCTTGAAAATGGTCTTTGAACAACCGGGCCAGCATATAAGGTGCCACTACTCCCACACGCTGCACATACAGAAAATCTTCATACTCACAGTCAGAAAGGATACCTCCCCGCATCAGACAAGCATTATTAATCAAGCAATGTATGCCTTCCGGATGTTCACGAAGCACCAAAGCTGCAAATTCCTCTAATGCCTGTTTTTCTGCCACATCGCCGACAAATCCGGTCACCTGCCAGCCTCTCTCACGCATCTTTTCCACTTGTGTGAGAGTGGCCTGCTGATTCTGGTCTATAAAATATACACTATCCCCCTGAGAAGCAAAATGTGCGACGATGCAACGTCCGATACCTCCAGCTCCACCTGTCACTACTATAATTCTATTCATAATACTGTTGATTCTTGTTTGTACCTAAATTTCTCTCTTACAAAGGTAAAAATTTACAGATGAATATCTGTAAGCTTCCATCAACAAGCAACAACAAAAAAGGCAGACTTCATCAAATCAATGAAATCTGCCCTCTTATATTTATCAAAAATCTTCCTGAGTCAAGTTCTGCCACAGCAATCAGCCAATCACGACCTCTCCATCGGCTGTGGCCTGATCTTCCCAGGCTCCGATACTGCCAGCGGATACGGTAATACCGTCACGTCCCACTTTCAAGGTCAGAGTGCACGATTTACCACTTTCCAATGCAGTCTGCGGGTTACCCGACTGCTTAAATAAAGCATCCAGAGTAAAATGCTTGGTTTCGCCACCTAAAGTAAGAGTGAAAGAAATCCCATCGGTCGCTTGGGGCACTAGATAGAACGAAGCTTTTGCCCCCGTTACAGTAAGGCTTCCTTGTTCATCCTTCACCTCCTTCACACTTCCCTTAACGGCATCTATCACACATGTGGTTTTTGCAGAGAAAGTGCATGACAGCAGAGTCAAATCCTCCTCCGTGTAACCATTTCCCGGCACAAACTCTAAATTAAGGCGGTGCAATGCATGACAGAAAGTAAGTGCCACCGTTTCAGAAGTGCCGACTTCTACCGGCTGAGCAGTGGCAATCAACAAATCACCATAGGGAGCCTTGAACGAATTAAATTCAAAAGTGCCATCCTTCTCCACTTTTTGTGTGGGATAACAAGCTGAAAAAGTGACTTGTGATACCTCTTCTGAAAGTCCAAAATCAGGCCATTTAAGAAAATCAAGCTCATAAGCATAATCAGTCACTACTGGTGCAGCTCCTCCCGTTACACAAAGAGTCATCTTATCTCCTTTCTGAAAACTGCCGCTTCCATCACTTCCCAATTGTGGAGCACGCGTTTGAGAGGCAATACTGGCGACAATGGAAATTTTACCAGAATTACCAGACAAGTCACCCGAGCCACTGCCGGATGTGTCTTCTGATGTATTTCCTGAAGTATCACCATTCACATTTGCCGGTATATCGTTTGTACAAGATACTGCTGTCAGCATAGCAGCTATGAATGCATAAAGCACACTTTTTTTCATCATCATTCTTTTTATCATGATTATTATTTAAAGAGTCAAAGCATGAGGCGTAAATAGTTTTTTACAAAAACAGGAAACGCATTTCATCAATAAATTATACGCAAAGGAACATGATTTGTTCAATACAGTCTGTTGGTGATTCAAAACCTTACCATTTATTTTCACCTGTTCACATATATATACAATCTCATACCTGCAACATAAGAACTTCATTTTCATTCTTCCCGAATTATTCGATAATTACACCGAGATTTCCTATCTTTGCGATTGATTAATATTAATGCACATTTAATTTTTTGACATGGAAAATAAATACATCACAGTAGCATATAAACTTTATGCGGTAACAGACGGAGAAAAAGAATTACGTGAAGAAGCCCCTGCAAGCCATCCGTTCCAGTTCATCTCAGGAATCGGTTATACTTTGGAACGCTTTGAAAAGGAAATCTTAGCACTGAAGAAAGGTGACAAATTCAACTTTACAATTCCTTGTGCGGAAGCATACGGCGAAAGAGACGAAGACAACGTACGCCAGGTGCCCAAATCTATGTTCTGCGGTCCGGATGGAAAATTCGATAGCGACAATATCTTCGAAGGCAACATCATCATGCTGAACGATGCAGAAGGCCATCAGTTCTATGCCAACGTTGGCGAAATCACAGAAGATAAAGTGGTGCTCGACCTGAACCACCCGCATGCTGGTAAAGACCTGATTTTTGAAGGTACCGTAATGGAAATGCGCGATGCAACCAACAAGGAAATGGAAAGCATCCTCAAACTGATGAGCGGTGAAGGCTGCGGATGCGGTTGCGACAGCTGTGGAGGCGGTTGCGGCGAACACGAAGCTGAAGAAGACGGCTGCTGCGGTGGCGGTTGCGGACACTGTCATTCATAATCTAATTTTTACTTAACCATAAAAAGAAGACGGCATGTTCCGTCTTCTTTCTTTTTCTACCTTTCTAATTCTGTTTTTCACATGATTCTCATAGCCGATAGCGGAGCGACCAAAACCGACTGGTGCTTCGGAAACACGTTACACGATTGCCAGGTTGTTCACACCGAAGGTATCAACCCTTTTCATCTGACAGAAGAGAAAATAAAACAGCTTCTTCAGGAAAGCCTGCTTGCACAACTGCCTTTTCCACAAGAAGAAGTGAAAGCCATTTTCTTTTATGGGGCTGGCTGTACCCCTGAAAAAGCCGGCAATCTCTCCGGTTTACTCGCCGAAGCATTCCCTCACGCAACCATCCAGGTGGAAGGTGATTTGCTTGGAGCTGCCCGTGCATTGTGCAAGCATCAGCCGGGAATTGCCTGCATATTAGGAACAGGGGCGAACTCCTGCTTGTACGATGGTCAACGAATCACGCATAACACTCCTCCATTAGGCTATATTTTAGGAGATGAAGGAAGCGGAGCCTATTTAGGAAAACGATTTATAGGCGACTGCATCAAGCAGCAGTTACCTTCCGGCTTGCTGGAAGGCTTATTGAAGGAATATAACCTGACCGTAGCAGAGATTTTAGATAAAGTGTACAGACAGCCGCAGGGTAACCGTTTTTTGGCCAGTCTTACACCTTATATATATAAGCACAAGAACCAGCCGGAAGTCCAGCAGTTCCTGACCGACTGCTTCAGCGATTTCTTCCGCCGCAACATACTTTCTTATCCGGGACATGCCCAGGTTCCGGTCTCTTTTGTAGGTTCCATTGCATGGTTCTTCCAACATGAGCTAAAGGAAACAGCCCTAAAATTCAACCTTCATACGGGCATTTTCATTCAGTCTCCCATACAAGAATTGAAGGGTTTTCACCTCCCTGAAAAAACGCTTTGACGTTTACTGTCAAACGCAAGTACATTCTCATTCAAACGCCTTTGTGTTTCACTTAAAACGCAAAGGCGTTTGAGTTAAAACGTAAAAGAGTTTTTCAATCTATAATAAAGACAGGGAAAATTCATTGGAAAATCCAATAAATTTCAATACCTTGCACTCAGATTCCGAATATCTAACTATAAATAAAAATCATCATGAAGAACTTTAGAATCGAAGCCATTATTCTGGCCATCGGCCTACTGCTATTAGGCGTATTCATCGAAAAAGGATTCAGTAAGTTTGCAGAAAAAGACCGCAGTGTCACCGTAAAAGGCCTGGCCGAAATAGAAGTCCCAGCCAATAAAGTAACCTGGCCACTAGTGTACAAAAGCCTGGGAAATGATTTGGGAAGATTGTACGACGACATCAAGCGTTCCAATCAGACCATCACCGGTTTCTTGAAAGAAAAAGGACTGACAGAACAGGAAATCAGCGTGAATGCCCCGGAAATCATCGACCTGGCTGCCGAACGTTATGGCAACAACCAGAATCCGGCCAACCGCTACAATGTGACTACAGTCATCACCGTTACTTCCGACAAGGTAGATTTGATACGGGGACTTATCAGTGAGCAGGGAGAACTGCTAAAAAGAGGCATCGCCATCACTTCTGGAGAATACCAGTACAAAGTACAGTATGAATATACTGATTTAAACAAGGTAAAACCACAGATGATTGAAGAAGCCACCAAAAACGCACGCGAAGCAGCCGAAAAGTTTGCCAAAGACTCCGGCAGTAACCTCGGCAAAATCCGTCAGGCCAATCAGGGGCAGTTCAGCATTACCGACCGCGACCCGAATACCCCTTATATCAAGAAGATACGCGTAGTCACCACCATAGACTATTCGCTTGAAAACTAACAGAAAATCCAAAAAACTTATAAAAAACCGGAAAAACCTCCCATATGGAGCCTTTTTCCGGTTTTTCTATTTTTCTTCCTCCTAAAAAATGCAGGCAAGCCTTTTAATATTCAGGATTTTATTATACCTTTGCAGCCGATTTATATAAACAATATAAAGTCTAACACAATTAGTTATTTAAAAACAATTTTTTTATTTAATGGAAAACTTAAAGAACATTGCTCCTATTGAAGATTTCAACTGGGATGCGTATGAAAATGGTGATGCAGTAACCAGCGTAAGCAAAGAAGATCTTGAAAAAGCTTATGACAGCACGCTGAACAAAGTAAACGACCGTGAGGTTGTAGACGGTACTGTAATCGCAATGAACAAACGCGAAGTGGTTGTTAACATCGGTTACAAATCAGATGGTATCATTCCATTGAGCGAATTCCGTTACAATCCGGATTTGAAAGTAGGTGACACTGTAGAAGTGTACATCGAAAACCAGGAAGACAAAAAAGGTCAGTTGATCTTGTCTCACAAGAAAGCTCGCGCTACTCGTTCTTGGGATCGTGTTAACGCTGCTCTTGAAAACGAAGAAATCATTAAGGGTTACATCAAGTGCCGCACTAAGGGTGGTATGATCGTTGACGTATTCGGTATTGAAGCATTCTTGCCGGGTTCTCAGATTGATGTGAAACCTATCCGTGACTACGATGTATTCGTAGGTAAGACTATGGAATTCAAGGTTGTTAAAATCAACCAGGAATTCAAGAACGTGGTTGTTTCTCACAAGGCTCTTATCGAAGCTGAACTGGAACAGCAGAAGAAAGAAATCATCAGCAAACTTGAAAAAGGTCAGGTACTGGAAGGTACTGTTAAGAATATCACATCTTACGGTGTATTCATCGACTTGGGCGGCGTAGACGGTTTGATCCACATCACAGACTTGTCTTGGGGCCGTGTAAGCGATCCTCGCGAAGTTGTTTCTTTGGATCAGAAGTTGAACGTTGTTATCTTGGACTTCGACGACGAAAAGAAACGTATCGCTCTTGGTTTGAAACAGTTGACTCCGCACCCATGGGATGCACTGGATCCTAACTTGAAGGTTGGTGATCACGTGAAGGGTAAAGTAGTCGTTATGGCTGACTATGGTGCATTCATCGAAATCGCTCCGGGCGTAGAAGGTTTGATTCACGTATCAGAAATGTCTTGGTCACAGCACCTGCGTTCTGCTCAGGACTTCATGAAAGTGGGCGACGAAGTAGAAGCTGTTATCTTGACTCTGGACCGCGAAGAACGCAAGATGTCTTTGGGTATCAAACAGCTGAAAGCAGATCCATGGGAAACTATCGAAGAAAAATATCCTGTAGGTTCTAAGCACGTTGCTAAAGTTCGCAACTTCACTAACTTCGGTGTATTCGTAGAAATCGAAGAAGGTGTTGACGGATTGATCCACATCTCTGACTTGTCTTGGACTAAGAAGATCAAACATCCTTCTGAATTCACTCAGATTGGTGCAGACATCGACGTAGTAGTTTTGGAAATCGACAAGGAAAACCGTCGTCTGAGCTTGGGTCACAAGCAGTTGGAAGACAATCCTTGGGATGTATTCGAAACAGTATTCACTGTAGGTTCTGTTCACGAAGGAACTATCATCGAAATGCTGGATAAGGGTGCCGTTGTAGCATTGCCTTATGGTGTAGAAGGTTTCGCAACTCCGAAACACCTGGTAAAAGAAGACGGTTCTCAGGCTCAGTTGGATGAAAAATTGCCGTTCAAGGTAATCGAATTCAACAAGGATGCAAAACGTATCATCGTTTCTCACAGCCGTATCTTCGAAGATGCTGCTAAGGCAGAAGAAAAGGCAGAAAAGAAAGCTTCTAAGAAGGCTTCTAAGAAAGAAGAAACTCCGATGATTCAGAACCAGGCAGCTTCAACTACTCTGGGTGACATCGATGCTTTGGCTGCATTGAAAGAACAGCTGGAAGGTAAGAAATAATTCTTTCTAAATAAAACTCAAAAAGGGATTGTACACTTGTACAGTCCTTTTTTTTTATCCTATATTTGCAACGTCAAATAACTTAAAAACCAAAAAACAATGATCAGACTAAACGTATTTATTCAAGTAGAGAAACAGAACTACGACCAAGTAGTAAGCATAGCAAAAGATCTGGTAGCTGCTTCACAGAAAGATAACGGATGCGTAGCTTACGACCTCTTTCAGAGCACTACACGCCAGGATGTCCTGATGATTTGTGAAACATGGAAAGATGCGGCTTCTCTTGCAGCACACGAACAAGCTGCACATTTCACCACCCTGGTTCCAAAGATTCAGGAATTAGCCGCTATGAAACTGGAGAAATTTGAATTCTAACAAGAACTCAAGAACCCGTATGATACGAAAAAATCCCACCTGACTTCTAAAAGTCCCGGTGGGATTTTTTCATAAAGAAGTGAATCTTCTTCACTTCTATAAAGAATAATGAACGAACAAATCAAAGTTTAATTACCATTCCACGAACTTGCCGCGAGCCTTACGTTCTTTCAAAAGCTCTGCCAGACGCTTATTCTTTGAAGAAGCAATGAAACGACGTCCGAAGATGTTCGGAATAGCAACTCCCAAAGCAATACACATAATCACAAGTCCGGAATTTACACCGCTTTCTATTGCTTTCATCAGAGGAGTTACTTGATCAATGCTCTGCACATTAATATTGATGATACCGAACAACATACGATACATCAGTACTCCCGGAATCATCGGGATGACAGAAGGAATAGTCAGCACATGGTTGGGCACGTGGAACCAGTGAACTGCCTTAATGGCAATCAAGCTAACCAGTACAGCTCCTGAGAAAGAACCAATAACCAGTCCCATATCCAAACCGATATTGTCTGTGCTCGGTCCTAAGTTCACAAAGTTACGCGTACATACGGCAATAATACCTCCGATAGCTACTACCCACAACAAACGACGCTGTATATTGAAAATCATCGAGAATCCCATGGCTGAAATAGCTGCAGCGATGGCATACTCCCAATACTGATGATGAGGAACCATACTGATGGTCGGGAAGAAGTTCTCAATACGGCAAAGTTTCACGGCAAATGCGATACCGAAAGCCATGGCAGCCACCATCAGCAAGGTATTCACCGCTCTGACAATACCTACCTGAATATAATTATCCAGCATATCGTCCACAAAGTTAATCAAAGGAACCCCAGGCACAATAAACAAGGCACAGGCAAGCAACGGATGCCAAGGAGTAGATGTCCATTCTGCAGGCAACAGAGTAGATGCCCACGCAATGATGGTAGCCACAAAGGCAGAAATAGCGATTCCCATGTAATGATTCAAACCAGACTCATTGCATACCTGACGCAAGCGCATACCCAATATGGCAGCAATTGATGCATACAAGAATGCCACCCAGTCACAACCGAACTGAATACAGAATCCGCCACAGGCAAACCCGGCACCTATCGCCACCTGCCACGGAGTGTAATTACGTTTTTTCTTACGAATCTTTTCCAGTTCTTCTTCATACTGGTCGAGCGTGTAATCATTTTCAATCGCACGCCAGGAAAGCTTGCTGACTTCCGAAATGGCCGTCATATTCACTCCATGACCTTCAATTCGCTGGAATTTAGTAAAAGAATAGTCACCATCACTCACGTTCACCATCAACATGGTAAAACTGACGTTGATGTGAAGCTTCTCTTCGGGGATACCAAGATAAGCAGCCGTACGTTTCATGTTTCTTACAATACGGTTCGTATCGGCAAGACTCTCTACCAATAATTTTCCCGTACGCAACAATAAATCCACTCTACGATGCAATTGCTGATCGTGAGCCTTTACAGTTGTCTCTAAATGTTCCTCTAATATCATTTTGTTTAAAGATTATTTTGAGCGCAAAGTTACGAAAAATATCAATTCTATTCGTACCTTTGCAAACCGAAGTTCTATATAAAATATGAATAAACTTTCACGGATAGAAGAAGAAAAACAGACCATAGAACAAATGATTCACTTTTATTGCCGACATAAGGAGAAAAATCAGGCCTTATGTTCTGCATGCAGCGAATTGCTTAAATATGCACATCAAAGACTGGAGCACTGTCCGTTTGGAGAACGAAAGAAGACGTGCCGCCAATGTACCGTGCACTGTTACCACCCCAAAATGAGACAAAAAATAAAAGAAGTCATGCGTTTTGCTGGTCCTCGAATGATATGGTATCATCCCATCTGGACCTTCAGACATTTGTGGAGGGAACGATGACCACAGTCAGATTGTGGAATTTTTCTACAATAACTTGTAAAATTCCACAATACATTTTTATTAATTCAAAGTTAAATCTCCCTGATTTTCAGCTCATAAAACATTTTTGTATCTTTGGCACAAATCTTGTCAGCCATTTTAAAGATAATGGCATCTAAAACTATAAAAGAATTGAACTTATGAAACGCTTTTTGACTAGGAAAGAATTAAAGGTAAAAAGAAAAGAAATGATTTACATGGTTATCGGCATCGCAGTCATTTTATCCCTTTACTATATCTTTACTCGAGAGAAGAAACCCGTAGCCGAAACACCGATTGTGTCAGTTATGCCAGCTAGCCAACAAAATGTACAAATTTTCGGTGAATATGTAGGACGTATCCGTGCCCAGCAATTCGTGGAAGTGCGTGCACGTGTAGAAGGTTTTCTGGAACAAATGCTTTTCGAGGAAGGAACCTCAGTCAAACGTAATCAAGTATTGTTTGTTATCAATCAAGACCAATATCGTGCCAAGGCTGACAAGGTACGTGCTCAGTTGAAAAAAGATCAGGCACAGGCGCAAAAAGCGAAACGTGACCTGGAACGTATCCGCCCGCTGTATGAACAAAATGCAGCCAGCCAGCTGGACTTGGACAATGCGGTGGCTGCTTACGAAACAGCTGTAGCCAGCGTAGGTATGAGCCAGGCCGACTTGGAACAGGCTGAACAGGAATTAGGCTACACGATTGTCCGCTCGCCGATTTCAGGAGAAATCAGTGAACGTCACGTCGACTTGGGAACACTGGTAGGCAGCAATGGAAAATCGCTGCTGGCTACTATCGTAAAAAGTGATACCATTCTGGTGGATTTCAGCATGACAGCCCTGGACTACTTAAAAAGCAAGGAGCGAAACGTGACATTCGGTCAGAAAGACTCTACCCGCTCCTGGCAGCCTACCGTAACCATTACATTGCCTGATAATTCTATATACGAGCACAAAGGTCTGGTAGACTTTGCAGCTCCTCAGGTAAACCCTAAAACTGGAACATTCTCCGTACGTGCCGAACTGGCTAACCCAGACCACGTATTGCTGCCGGGACAATTCACCAAGGTTAAAGTGTTGCTCGACGTACGTGAAAATGCCACAGTCGTTCCCCAAAAAGCTCTTATCATTGAAAAAGGAGGAGCTCATATCTTTGTCATGCGAAAAGACTCAACCGTGGAAAGACGATTCATTGAGTTAGGCCCTGAATTCGAGAACGATGTCGTAGTAGAACGCGGATTATCAGCCGGCGAAATGATTGTCTACGAAGGATTCCACAAACTGGCTCCGGGAATGAAAGTCCGCGTACAAGATCCGGCAAAATTACAGAGCGAAGCGAAAAAAGAGGAAGAATAACTCACCCCTAAACAAATTTACGCATGAAAGTCAGCTTTTTTATTGACAGGCCTGTATTCTCGGCTGTCATCTCTATATTAATCGTGATTGTAGGTATCATCGGTTTGATGATGCTGCCTATCGACCAATACCCGCAAATTACTCCGCCTGTGGTAAAAATCAGTGCCTCCTATCCGGGAGCCAGTGCCGTAACGGTATCGCAGGCTGTAGCTACTCCTATCGAACAGGAATTGAACGGAACACCAGGTATGCTTTACATGGAATCCAGCAGTTCCAACTCAGGAGGATTCTCTGCCACTGTGACTTTCGATATCTCTGCCGACCCTGACTTGGCGGCGGTAGAAATCCAGAACCGTATCAAACTGGCGGAATCTCGTCTGCCGGCGGAAGTAATTCAGAATGGTATCTCTGTAGAAAAACAGGCACCCAGTCAGCTGATGACACTGTGTTTGACTTCGGATGATCCGAAATTCGATGAAATTTATTTGAGTAACTTTGCTACATTAAATGTACTCGACTTGCTTCGCCGTATCCCGGGAGTAGGACGAATCTCTAATATCGGAAGCCGCTATTACGCCATGCAGATTTGGGCAGACCCTGCCAAGCTGGCCAATTTCGGATTGACGGTGCAAGACCTTCAAAACGCTTTGAAAGACCAGAACCGTGAATCGGCAGCCGGTGTACTCGGGCAGCAACCTGTGAGCGGCATTGACATTACAGTCCCTATTACCGCACAAGGACGTTTATCGTCAGCCTCCCAGTTTGAAGAAATTGTATTGCGTGCTAACCCCGACGGTTCACTCGTGCGTCTGCGCGATGTGGCCAGAGTATCACTGGAAGCTTCTTCCTATAGCACGGAAAGTGGTATCAACGGAGGAAATGCAGCCATTCTTGGAATCTACATGCTTCCTGGAGCCAACGCTATGGAAGTGGCGCAGAACGTCAAAGAGGCCATGAAGGAAATCAGCAAAAGTTTCCCGGAAGGACTGGAATACAACTTCCCGTTCGACATGACTACTTATATCTCGCAGTCTATTCATGAGGTATACAAGACTTTGTTTGAAGCATTGGTGCTGGTAATCATTGTGGTATTCCTTTCACTGCAGAGCTGGCGTGCCACACTTATTCCGGTCGTAGCTGTCCCCATCTCTTTGATTGGTACATTCGGCTTCATGCTGATATTCGGCTTCTCGCTCAACATGCTGACCTTGTTAGGGCTGGTACTGGCCATTGGTATTGTAGTAGATGATGCCATAGTCGTGGTGGAAAATGTGGAACGCATCATGGAAGAAGAAAAACTCAGCCCATACGAAGCTACCAAGAAAGCCATGGAAGGTCTGGTAGGCGCTATTATTGCTACCTCACTTGTGTTGGCGGCAGTATTCGTTCCCGTAAGTTTTCTGTCGGGTATCACCGGACAGCTTTATCGCCAGTTTACTATTACCATCGTAGTATCTGTGCTTCTGTCTACGGTTGTGGCGCTGACCTTGAGTCCGGTAATGTGTTCACTCATCCTGAAACCAGTTGATCCGAACAAACCCAAGAACAAGGTGTTCAGACTAATTAATGAATGGCTGGCTATCGGAAACAATAAATACATTATTTATATCAAGCATGTTGTCAAACACCCGCGCCGTATAATGGCAGGCTTTGGAATGGTATTGGTTTTCATCTATGTATTCCATCGCCTTGTTCCGACCAGCTTCCTTCCGATAGAAGACCAGGGATATTTCACCGTGGAACTGGAACTTCCGGAAACAGCCACTTTGGAAAGAACACGTGTCATAACTGACAGAGCAATCGACTTCATCATGAAAGACCCGGCAGTGGAATACGTACAGAATGTAACAGGTAGCAGTCCACGTGTAGGTACCAGCCAGGCCAGAAGCCAGTTGACCGTCATCCTGAAAGAATGGAAGGAACGTGACAACACAACCATTGACGAAGTAATGGACCGCATACAGAAAGAGCTGGAAAAATACCCGGAAAGTAAAGTGTATCTTTCTACTCCTCCGGTAATTCCCGGACTTGGTACTGCCGGTGGTTTTGAAATGCAGCTGGAAGCCCGTGGCGATGCAACGTATGACGATTTGGTAAGAGCTACGGACACACTGATGTATTACGCTTCACAACGGAAAGAAATAGCAGGATTGTCTTCTTCTCTCCAGGCTGAAATTCCCCAGTTGTATTTCGATGTAGACCGGGATAAAGTCAAACTGGCGGGTGTACCAATGGCCGACGTATTCTCTACCATGAAGGCCTACACAGGTTCTGTTTATGTGAATGACTTTAACATGTTCAACCGTATCTACCGTGTATACATTCAGGCAGAAGCTCCGTATCGTCAGCAACGCGACAATATCGGTCTGTTCTTTGTAAGAGGATCTGATGGTGACATGATTCCGCTGACAGCCCTTGGAACTACTGATTATACAACCGGACCGGGAAGTATCAGACGCTTTAACATGTTTAATACAGCCGTTATCCGAGGAACCACAGCCAATGGAGCAAGTTCCGGTCAGGTAATGGAAACGCTGGAACAGATTGCACGCGAAAAATTACCCGACAATATCGGTGTTGAATGGAGCGGTCTGTCCTATCAGGAAAAGAAAGCCGGCGGACAAACCGGACTCATCCTGGCGCTGGTATTCCTGTTCGTCTTCCTGTTCCTGGCAGCCCTTTATGAAAGCTGGACAGTGCCTATCGCCGTATTGATTTCACTTCCGGTAGCCGTTTTAGGAGCGTATGCGGGTATTACCCTCTGCGGTTTGGAAAATGACACCTATTTTCAGATTGGTCTGGTAATGCTTATCGGTCTTGCCGCGAAGAACGCCATTTTGATTGTGGAATTCGCCAAAGACGAAGTCGATAAAGGACGTGATATCGTAGAATCTGCTCTTCATGCAGCCAGCCTGCGTTTCCGCCCCATCTTGATGACCTCACTGGCCTTCATCCTGGGTATGCTTCCAATGGTGATTGCTACAGGTCCGGGGTCAGCCAGCCGACAAGCCATCGGTACCGGTGTATTCTTCGGAATGATAGTGGCTGTTACCGTAGGTATCCTGCTCGTGCCGTTCTTCTTTGTAATGATTTACAAAGCTACCCACAAAATTAAAGCGAAACAGTAAACCTTACAGATGTAGCTTATGAAACTGAAAAATCAACTATATAAAATTTTGGTGATTCCCGTAGCAGCCCTCCTGATGGGAGGCTGCAAAATCGGGAAACAATACACCCGTCCTCAAATAGATTTGCCCTCTACCCTCGACAGCACAAGTGTAGATACTGCATCTATTGGTGACTATCCCTGGGAACAGCTTTATACGGACACTATCCTTCAGCAACTTATCCAAAAGACCTTGGACAACAACAAGGACATGCTGATTGCAGCAGCAAAAGTCAAGGAACTGGCTGCCATGAAACGTATTGATTATGCCAACCTCTTTCCTCAAGTCGGACTTAAGTTCTATGCAGAACAAGAAGGCGAAGACCACGGAGGCGGACACTATAAATCAGACGACCAGTATGATATAAAACTGGGGGTTACATGGGAAATCGACCTGTGGGGAAACCTGCGCTGGGCCAAAGATAAAAGTATGGCCGAGTTTATGGGTTCCATTGAGAATCAGCGGGCCTTGAAAATGAGTCTGGTGGCACAAGTGGCACAATCCTACTTTGAACTGGTGGCTCTCGACAACGAACTGTCTATCGTGAAAAAGACAGTAGATGCCCGCCGGGAAAGTCTGCACCTGGCACGTATCCGCTACGAAGGAGGATTGACTTCAGAAACGGCCTTCCGTCAAGCACAGGTGGAATTGGCAAGAACAGCCACTTTGGTTCCCGATTTGGAAAAGAAGATTACATTGAAACAAAACGAAATAGCCTTCTTAGCTGGAGAATATCCTCACGACATAAAAAGAACAGTCCTGCCTGAAGATGTAATTCATGCAGCTTCCTTACCCGTGGGACTCCCCTCTTCCTTGCTGGAGCGTCGGCCGGATGTACGTCAGGCTGAACAGGCCGTCATTGCTGCCAATGCAGCCGTAGGAATTGCTTATACCAATATGTTTCCCAAACTGACACTAACAGCCAGCCATGGTTCAGAAAATGAAGAGCTTTCTCATCTGTTCAAATCGCCCCATTACCTATTGGCGGGAACCATTCTTCAGCCTATTTTCGCCATGGGAAAAAACCGGGCCATGCTGAAAGCAAAGAAAGCTGCCTGTGAACAAGCTGCCTACGCATACGAGAAAGTGGTACTGAACGCTTTCAAGGATGCGTACAATGCCATAGCAGAATATAATAAGGTAAAAGAAATCTATGAAACCCGCTTGCGACTGGAGCAGTCTTCGAAAATTACACTTGATTTGGCTCAGCTGCAATATATCAACGGAGTAATTGGTTACATGGATTTGCTGGACGCACAGCGAGGTTATCTGGATGCCCAAATCGGATTGAGCAATGCTGTACGTGACAAACAGATTACAATGGTTAATTTATACAAGGCCTTAGGAGGAGGCTGGCAATAATCCTCCCATAAAAAAACGCGGAAACTGATATATCAAACCAATCTAGTTTCCGCGTTTTTTGTATATTATACAGATTCTACGCCATATACCTTACGGTAAATTTCATCCCGTATAGATTCAAATTCTTTGTCTATCGTTTCTGTTCCTGCATACATCAGGAACATGGGAAGTGTTTCTCCTCCCTTTCGGTACGAAGGCTGTACATACTCTTTTTCGCATAAACTGAATCCGCACCGCTGATAAAAACCGATACGCCGGCGACTCCATTCGTCCACCGGTTTCTCCACTTCCAGAATAATGACTCCCGGGAATTGCTGCTGAAGGACTTCCATGATTTTCCGTCCATATCCTTTATTGCGCACAGATGGAGAAGTAGCCAGATGCTCCACATAAGAAAAGCCGGCAAACTTCCACACTGTAATAAGTCCGACCAGAAGTTCATCATCTGAAATCAAGTAGCAAGTAAAGGCTGCACAGTTATCCACATTATCTCGTTGTGCTACATCATCCCTCCGCTCCGCTTCAGGGAAAGACTCATGCAACAGGTTTTCTACAAAAGAATAGTCTTTGTCTGTGGTTTGAAGTGGTGTAAATTGAAGCATAACCCATAGATTTAGAAATTATTACTCTGTATAAAAACGAATCGTCCGTTCCAAGGAGCGCTGGCATACGGGACAGAACACAGGTGCCTCATTGATTCTCATCCGGCATTCCGTAGTCGGGCGATAAATTCCCTTTTTAGTGTAACCAGCTCCTTCATATACCCCGACTTTTGTGTAAATCAGTTTTTCATCGGCCTGAGGTTTTGTCGGCACAGGAGTTCCCTGTTCCAGCATATCCTTCCATTTATCTTCAAAATGAACCAAAGTCGTAATATTCGGTTCCCAAGGCTCTATGTCATAAGGATACAACGGACTGGGAGCCTCATCATACGCATATTCATCGGCCAACCCTCCAAAACTATGCCCAAACTCATGTACCACGACTGGTCTGAACATAGAGTGATGTGCCGTAGTCAATGTGTAGGAGTTGTAAATACCTCCTCCTCCGTAGGTATCCGTATTGGCAAGGATAATGATATGCTCGTATGGAATACCTGCCAGCCAGTTATGAATGGCTTTCACGCTACGGGTAGTCAGATAACGATCGGAATAAAACGTATCAAAATGCGAACTTACGGCTGTTTTTTTCCATTCATCCTTTCGGGGAATACTTACCCCGCTATCTTTTGACTCACTAAATACAGCCACAATATTGAAGCGGTCTTTCAGCTTCTTAAACGGTTCATGTGCAAACAAGGCTTCACACGCCACCGCCGCATCTTTGTAAAACAAATCCGATTCATTAGCTGCATAACCTTCTGCCATAATGGCCACGTCAATGCATTTATCTGAAGAACCTCCTTGCCACAAATAGCGATGCGGTGTCAGATCTCCTTCCCCTCTTTGATGAATCAGAATATCAGAAGGATTAACCTCATGTACCAGCGTAGCGCTCACTTCGCGCGAAGCGTTCCGCAAAACGACGGTGATTTCTGCCGGCTGCTTGGGATAAGGTACCAAAAATGTATTTTCGAATCCACGTTTCACGACCTTGGCTTCCTGTTCTCCAATCCATTCCTGAAACAAGCTGGAGAAAGAAGTGCGGTAGATAACCTTCCCGGTAGCCTTATCCTTCATGGTTATCTCTCCATTTCCCTCCAACGGAAGTTCCGACAAATGATGGCGTCTTCCTGCCCACTGCGGAAGAACCGACAATTCATCCAGACAAATGTCCTGCTTGTCTGCATTTCCCATAAATATATAATCCAGACGAAGCGTCTTGTCTACAAAATAATCTTCAAAAGTCTGCGCAAAGGTACCGCTGCCGAGTGACAGCCCCAATGCTAAAATCAATGCTGCTCTTTTCATACGTTCTTTTATTTTCCCACAAAAATAACGAAATGTCTTGTTTCCACACAATCCGCAGTCTAAAAAGCATTTCAATATATCACTCTTTCATAAAACCAGTACTTCCAAGAAAGTACCACAGTACTGCAAAGGAAGTACTCCAGTACTTTCAGGAAAGTACTGCAATACTGCAAGGGAAGTACTGACCTTATGACTTTTCCTGATATAACTAGACGTTTTTTCTTTTTATAAACTGGAGCAGCAGACACTTTGCATACATGAAAACACTTTGAACAACACATAAAAAAAGCGGTGCCTCCACCAAGAGACACCGCCATCCAAATATTTATCATCAATTAATTAAAGAACTTTATTCCAATAAAGTATGTACGCGGCTGCGTAGGGCCATAGAAATACTTGGAGTCACGATTCATACCTTTATCCAAATCCTTCTGGAAGGCATTAAAGATATTCTGCACACCTCCGTTTACCTGCAACTTCAAATGGTCGTTCAGCACAAAGGTGTAATTCAGCTTCAAGTTGAAATCCATAAAGTCAGGGGTATGTTCCAAGCAGTCCTTCTCGATGTATCCGGCAAAGTGAGGAACAATCATGCGTCCCGTATATACGCCGGAAAGAGAAAAGTCAAAGTTCTTCAACGGAGCCGAACTAAACGTAAAGTATCCATAGTAGTCCGGCGTACGCGGCATGCGCTTGATAGCTGCCACATCTTCATCTTCGCTCCATCTCACCGCTTCTGTGTAACGGCTGCGCTGTACCGTAAAACCTAACTGCAACTGTGCTTCCTTTCCATGAGCAATCTTGTAATCGATATTGGCTCCATATACCCGTGCACCGTTTCCGTTTCTGCGTTCCTGCACCAATGTGCCCGATACAGGGTCCTTTCCTAAACTTTCCAGATAAAATACATCGTTCAACGCCGTATAGAAACCTTCAATCAGCAAGTTCGACTGGAAATGTCCGAAATTGAAACTCCAGTCTACAGAACCACTGAAACTGTTGGAGCGTTCCGGTTTCAATCCTTCTGCCAGTCTTACTTCCATTGCCTCACCTCCCACGGCCGCCACATGCAAGTCCTCATCGTATGCCTGAGGTGCACGGAAACCCGTCGACCAAGTGAGACGTCCCTGAAATTTATCAGAAGGTTTCCAGAGGGTATTGATACGCGGACTGAAAATCACGTTATCCACCAAATTGTGTTTATCCAAGCGGAACCCAGCCAATATCGTGAAATAATCCAGTTTCCATTCATTCTGCACAAATCCGCTGGCAATCTTCACATCCTGTCTCAAGTCACGTCCGTAACCCGTCATCACATCATGCAAGGAGTTATACTGATACTCCAGTCCACCGGTAAAGGTAGCCGGAAAAAAGAGACAGTTGTCCATGTTTCCTACATACATAGCTCCACCTACAGCAGTCAGGTCATTGGTTTTTCCGTATGCATTCTCCGCCTTGTCTGCCCCATAATAGCTGTTACGGTCGGTGTGCTGTGCCGAAGCATATACAGAAAGCTTGTGCTTGTACTCATTGAAGAAAACATCATACGTCAGCCCCCCACTGTTAATGATGTGCTTGGTCTGTTCCGTAATATCCGTTTCGTGAGGCTGCAAGTCAAACTTGTTTCCTCCGCGACGGAACTCGTTGGTGGTATGATATTCCAGACTGATACGGCTGAACTGTGTCGGACGGTAATATGCCCGCAGTCCGAATGTATTCATATTCAGTTTACCCAATTCTGAGAATCCGTCTCCATCCGCATCATACGGATTACGGTTACGATAAGACTGATACAGCGCGATGCCATACGAATTGTCGGACGAAACCAGTGACGCATTGGCTCCCATATACTGTTCCCATACCTTTCCATTCAAGTTCGACATGGTAGAAGCCACCTGGAATGAATTACGAACGGGGTCTTTGGTAATGATGTTAATGGTACCTCCCACGGCATTGGCTCCAAATAAGGCAGAACCACCTCCGCGAACCACTTCCACGCGCTCAATCATATTGATTGGAATCTGCTCCAGTCCATACACGCCCGAAAGCGCGCTCATCACCGGACGACTGTTAATCAGGATTTGTGAATAAGGTCCCTCCAATCCATTGATACGCACCTGAGGGAAACCGCAGTTCTGGCAATTGTTTTCTACGCGCAATCCCGACTGGTAGTTCAGCGATTTGGCCAAATCGGTAGAATTGACAATTTCAAACAACTTGTTGCTCATCACATTCACCACCACAGGCGCTACCTTACGGCTGGTTTCATTCCGGTTGGCCGATACTACTACCTCATCCGTCATGATACTTTCTTCCTCCATGACAAAATGCATGTCGACCACAAAGTCTTTACTCACCGTCACCTTCTTTACCTGAGTGGTATATCCCATTATCTGCACCTTCAAGGTGTATTCTCCTGCCGGAAGCTTTTTAAAACGGAAATATCCTCCGGCATCCGTCACCGTACCTTCTCCTGTTTCCACCAACAACACGGTAGCATAAGGCAATCCTGCTTCCGAACCTTTCTCAATTACGTGTCCCACAATGGCATTTCCTTCTTTTACGGGACCATCAGCGTATGCAATAGTACAGCTGACAAGAGCGCATACCACTCCCATCAGCAAATTGATATATTTTTTCATTATTTGCTCCTAAAAAATTAATACTATGTTCTTCAAATTCCCAATAAGAACGATAGTACAGGAGGAGCACGAAGGTACATCCCTTCCGTACAACAACATACGGCATGGAATGTATTCTTTATATAAGGTAATGAATAGAGCAGGTGCAAATCGGGAGTCTCTACTTCCGTATGCCCAGGCTCCAATGAAGAAAAAGTCGACAGAAAATGCAGCGCCAATGTCTGCCCGTCACTATGAGAGTGAGAATGCGAGAAGGGATGCGAGTGCACAAGCATCACCCCGTTTACCACATGCACGTGGGTAAACAGGGCAGTCGTGGCATAATATGCGGCAAACAGAGTGGCCAGACACAATGCCCATACTCGTATATGTTTGCGGAACCCTTTACACATTTTCCGTCTTCCTACGTATTTTATTCGTTATCTTTGTTTCCAAACAAAAGTTCATAATCACGCTTTGCAGCTGGTACAGTCCATTCTTCAGGAATAAACTTCCACTGGTTCAGCGGAGCCGGATTCAGTACTTTAACCTCCTCAATCCGTTTCATCAGGTAATAGCGCAAATCCTTATCCGTTGAAAAGACAATACGCTTTGCCAGTTCTGCTTTGGGAATACCTGCTCCCTTGGTCAGCAAGTCTCCTCCTCCATTTCCACGATAGGAATTGACGGCTACCCGATATTGCTTGTCCATCTCGAACGGCTTGCCGTCGGCCATCCGTTCAATCGTAATTCTCTTTCCGTATGGTTTGGTCACATCCACCGTATAGATGATACCCGCCGCAGAATCAAAATTGAAGCTGGGATTACGGAAACGACCGAAACCGTTGTCTTTTTCGTTCAGCAACAGCAGGTGCTCATCGGGTGAAGTCATCTGGTTCACCCAAAGGTCATACGACATTTCCAGAAAATCCTTTACTTCCTTTCCGGTCAACACCATCGTGTAGAGCATGTTCTCAAACTTATATAAGTTGAACATATCGCTCATACGAATGTCTCCTTCTTTAATCTCAGCATAAGCCGACAAAGGCGCACAGAAAGAAATATCAGCTCCGGTAATATCCAGTTGCAACTGATGAATCAAATCAATAAAAGCAGACGGGCCAAAGAACGCATCCTTGGAAGAAATTGTACGTTCCATCCGTCCGATTTTCCGGGACACAAAAGCCTGCGTCGCCTCATACTGTTTCTGGAAAGTATGCATAAAATCCTTATCTACGGCATAGTCATCCATGTTCACCAGCTTTCCATCTACTTGCTTCGAAACAATCTTTCCATTCTGTTTCTTCACCGTTACGGTCACTTCCGATACCACTTTTGCCGTATTGGCCGGATCAATTACCGGCACAGAATCGCCCGATGCATTGGCAACTCTTTCATTCCAGCGGGTATGGTCATGTCCCATAAAAACAACATCGAACCCTGGCACATTGGCAGCCACGCCTTTCGAGCCGTTTTCTACCACATTGTCCAGTTTCTTTCCATCCATTCCTGAATGAAACAATCCAATCAAAATATCCGGTTGTTCTTTTTCACGAATTTCCTTCACCCATTTCGCCGCACATGCTTCCATGTCCTCAAAACGAAGTCCGGCCCATAACTGCTCAGGCAACCAGGATGGTACCGCCGGCGTAATCATTCCTAACACAACCACCTTCACTCCGTTCCGTTCCAATACCTCATAAGGTTTCAGATAAGGCTTTCCTGTTTTCACATCCACGATATTGGCCCCAAGTATAGGGAAGTCACACTGGCCTACCCAACGGTCGTACACCGCATGTCCTGTCTCCACATCATGATTGCCCATGTTGCCCACATCATAGCGCATATAGTTCAGCATAGCGGCACATACATGTACGGAAGCAGTATCCATATAATTGTAGTAATAAGCCACAGGCTGTCCTTGCAGAATATCACCGTTGTCCATCAAAATAAGATTATCGCCATACACCTCACGCTCTTCCTTCACGTACGAAGAAACGCGGGCCAGACTTCCTCTCATCTGTTTGTTCTGTATAAAATCATAGGGGAAGTAGCATCCGTGCACGTCGCTCGTCTCTACAAATTTCAATGTGATGGTTTCCTCATTATTCGAGGCATTCAAATGCCCTTGGCCCATACCGAGTAATGTAATCAGGCTGATTAAAAAGTAAAATCGTCTAGTCTTCATTTTCGCAGACTTTTATGTAAGTTTTTGCAAAGATACGAGAAGTTGCCGACATTCCCGCAGAATACTTCCTAAAATACCCAAATACGAAAGATTTCCCAACCGCTTTTTTATGCCATTTTTTCACTACTTTTGCAACCAAATAATATAAAGCCCCTATCAATGGAAGAATTCAGCCAGATGATTGCCGCCGAACTGAAACTGCCGGCACATCGCATAGCCAATACACTCAAACTGCTCCAGGGAGGAGCGACCATTCCTTTCATCAGCCGTTACCGTAAAGAAGCTACCGGCGGACTGGATGAAGTGCAGATAGGCGACATTCAGACACGGTATGAGAAACTGTGTGAATTGTCCAAACGAAAGGAAACCGTACTTTCCACCATCGAGGAGCAAGGGAAACTGACTCCAGAGCTGAAAGCCCGCATTTCTGCCTGCTGGAATACAACCGAACTGGAAGACATCTACCTTCCCTTCAAGCCCAAACGAAAAACCCGAGCCGAGGCTGCACGTGCCAAAGGACTGGAACCGCTGGCCCTCTTGCTCATGATGCAAAAGGAAAACAACCTTGCTGCCAAGGTACGGAACTTCGTCAAAGGAGAAGTCAAAGACGAGGAAGATGCACTGAAAGGAGCACGCGATATTCTGGCTGAACAAATCAGCGAAGACGAGCGGTCGCGCAACCTGATGCGCAACCAGTTCCAGCGCCAGGCCCTCATTCAGTCAAAAGTGGTCAAAGGAAAAGAAGCAGAAGAGGCTTCGGCCAAGTACCGCGACTATTTTGATTTCTGTGAGCCCTTGAAGAAATGTTCTTCCCACCGCCTGCTGGCCCTTCGCCGGGGAGAATCGGAAGGAGTATTAAAAGTAAACATTTTCCCGGAAGATGAAGATATGTGCAACGAACGCCTTCAACGGCTGTTCGTACGGGCCAACAATGAATGTGCACACCAAGTGGAAGAGGCCCTCACCGATGCCTACAAACGCTTGCTGAAACCTGCCATTGAAACCGAGTTTGCCGCACTCAGCAAAGAGAAGGCCGATGAAGAAGCCATTCGGGTATTCGCAGAAAACCTCCGTCAGTTGTTGCTGGCCCCTCCTTTGGGGCAGAAACGGGTGATGGGTATCGACCCTGGATTCCGTACGGGATGCAAAGTGGTCTGCCTGGATGCACAAGGTACCCTTCTGCATAACGAGGCCATTTACCCCCACCCGCCCAAATCTGAATATGCACAGGCAGCCCGAAAGATTGTGAAGTTAGTGGAACAATATAAAATCGAGGCCATTGCCATCGGAAACGGAACGGCCAGCCGTGAAACAGAACAATTTGTAACCAGTCAGCGTTACGACCGTGAAGTACAGGTTTTCGTGGTCAGCGAAGATGGAGCGTCTATTTACTCAGCCTCTAAAACTGCCCGCGAAGAGTTTCCGGATTACGACGTGACAGTACGTGGTGCCGTATCTATCGGCAGAAGACTGATGGACCCACTGGCAGAACTGGTGAAGATTGACGCCAAATCCATCGGTGTGGGACAATACCAGCACGACGTGGACCAGACCAAGCTGAAGGCTTCACTCGACCAGACCGTAGAAAGTTGTGTCAACCTGGTGGGCGTGAATGTCAACACCGCCAGCAAGCACCTGCTGACCTACGTTTCCGGATTAGGTCCGACACTGGCACAGAACATTGTGGACTACCGTACTGAAAACGGTCCGTTTGAGTCACGCCGCCAATTATTGAAGGTGCCGAGAATGGGGGCCAAAGCCTACGAACAGTGCGCCGGATTCCTCCGCATTCCGCAAGCCAAGAATCCGCTGGACAATTCTGCGGTTCACCCGGAAAGCTACCCGATTGTAGAACAGATGGCAAAAGATTTGAACTGTACGGTAGCCGACTTGATTAAAGACAAAGAGCTCCGCAGTAAAATCGATTTAAAGAAATACGTGACCGATACGGTCGGTTTACCCACCCTGACGGATATTCTTCAGGAGCTGGACAAACCCGGAAGAGACCCTCGCCAGAAAATACAGGTATTTGAGTTTGACAAGAACGTACGTACTCTAGACGACCTGCAGGAAGGAATGGAACTGCCCGGCATCGTGACCAACATTACCAACTTTGGCTGCTTTGTCGACATCGGTATCAAGGAAAACGGACTGGTGCACGTATCGCAACTGGCCGACCGTTTTGTCAGCAATCCGGCCGACGTGGTACGCATCCACCAGCATGTACGTGTCAAAGTTATGAGCATTGACCACGAGCGGAAACGTATTCAGCTCACCATGAAAGGATTGAACAACTAAATTGACAGATAACAATGAAACAAGATGAAAAGGAGCTGTGCGGCTGGTTTATTTTCTGCCCCAAACAGCAGCTCCTTCTGGTTAAAGACGGAGACAGGTTCCACATCCCATATTCCGTGGAACCTCCCGTACAGCTTCCTGCTGATACGCCCATACATACCGTCGGGGAAATTCTGGGCCATCCGGCAAAAGCATGTGCCCTTCCGCTGGAAGCACTAACAGGACAGAACACCTCATTTATTCCGACAGACCTGCGTGCTTCGTACGATGTACTGCCACTGGAAGAATACCAATGCGCAGGTAAAGCCTCTCAAATACTGACATGGGACAAGAACAGCCGCTTTTGTCCGGCTTGCGGCACCCCTACCACACAGACGGGCCCCATCACCAAACGATGCCCTCACTGCGGACAGGAAATCTATCCGCGCATTTCTCCTGCTGTTATCGTTTTAATAAAGAAAGGGGATAGTGTATTACTGGTACACGCACGCAACTTCCGGGGCAGTTTCAAAGGACTGGTAGCCGGCTTCCTGGAGCCTGGGGAAACACTGGAAGAATGCGTTCACCGCGAAGTGATGGAAGAGACCGGTATCCGTATCAAAAACCTGAAGTATTTCGGAAGCCAGCCCTGGCCTTATCCAAGCGGTATCATGGTGGGATACTATGCGGAATACGAAAGCGGAACCATCAAATTACAGGATGAAGAACTGAGTGCCGGAGCATTCTACCACCGCGACCACCTGCCGGAAATCCCCAAGAAACTAAGTATTGCGCGAAAGTTGATTGACGCATGGTTAAACAACGAGATATGAAAAAAGCAGTATCATTTCTTATCCGACTTTTTCAACAGCTTCTGAGCCGGATAACCAAATTCGGGAAACAGTGCATAAGCTGGTATGTACATACTTTCCGTAAATTGCCATGGTACGGGCGTACCGGAATGGGAATCCTCACCGGCATTGGCATGCTCATCGTCTTACTGGTCATGATTGACCTCAATTTCTTGTGGCTGTTCGGAAAATCACCGAGCATGTTCAACATCAAAGAGCCTATACAGCACATCGCCTCCGAGATTTACAGTGCCGACGGAAAACTGATTGGAAAATTCTATTCAGAAAACCGTACACCGGTGGAATACAAGGATATTTCTCCGATACTGGTCAAGACGCTGGTCTGCACGGAGGACGAACGCTTTTACAAGCATTTCGGTATCGACTTTGAAGGAGTATTTGCTGCTGCCAAAGACTACGTAGCTCACGGAACGGCACGTGGAGCCAGTACCATCACTCAGCAGCTGGTCAAAAACCTGTTCAAAGTACGTTCACAATACTCTACCGGACTCTTAGGACATATCCCCGGAGTAAAACTGCTGATTATGAAGGCCAAGGAATGGGTTACAGCGGTCAAGATTGAAATGCTGTACAGCAAGGAAGAAATTCTGACCATGTATTTCAACACGGTAGACTTCGGAAGCAACGCATTCGGTATCAAGACGGCCTGTCATACCTATTTTAATACAACTCCCGATAAAATTACCGTAGAACAGGCTGCCACACTTATCGGCCTGCTGAAGGCTACTACCTATTATAATCCTAAAATCAACCCAAAGAATAGTCTTTCACGACGAAATGTGGTATTGGGAAAGCTCTATGAACACCATGTGCTGAACAAGCATCAGCTGGACTCCATCCGGAAACTTCCCACCATTCTGAAATTCAAGCAGGAGAATTATTACACTGGTCCGGCACTCTATTTCCGCGAAGCCATAGCCAATGAACTGAAGGAATGGTGCAAGGAAAATAATACAGACCTCTATGGCGACGGACTGAAAATTTATACCACACTCGACAGCCGGTTGCAGCAATATGCCGAAGAAGCTGTCAACCGTCAGATGCGTGAAGTACAGAAACGGTTTGATGCACATTGGGGCACGCAGGCTCCGTGGCGAGACCGGAATGGGGAGGAAATTCCTCGCTTCATCGAAGAGCTGGCCGAAAAGACACCGGCCTACCAGTATCTGTCCCATAAATACGGTAACCAGACTGATTCCATCACCTACTACCTGAACCAGCCTCATCGTTGCAAGGTCTTCGACTATGACCTCGGACAAAAAGATACCCTGTTCAGTACCATGGACTCTATCCGCTACATGGAACGCTTCATGCACTGTGGGTTTGTGGCCATCGCTCCGCATACGGGAGAAGTAAAGGCATGGGTAGGCGACATCAATTTCCAGTCATGGAAATACGATAAGGTGCTTTCCAAGCGTCAGCCCGGCTCTACCTTCAAACTCTTTGTCTATACGGAAGCCATGAACCAGGGATTATCCCCCTGCGACCTGCGTGTAGATGAAAACATCCCCTGGGAAGTGGAAGAAAATGGAGAAAAGAAACTCTGGATGCCTCACAATGCCAATGGAGGTGCCACTCTCGATACCATGTCTCTGAAAATGGCGTTTGCCCAATCGGTCAACACCATTGCTGCCAACATAGCCCATGAAGTAGGCATTCACCAGATAGCCACTACCGCACACCGCATGGGTATCCAGACCAAGCTGGAAGAAACACCGGCCCTCAGCCTGGGAGCTTCTGACGTATCGCTATTGGAGCTGGTTTCTGCCTACGGCACCGTAGTGAACGATGGAGAAGCCATTCAGCCCACACTGATTACCCGTGTAGAGAATAAAGACGGAAAAGTTATCTACCAACAAGAAGCTGAAGCAACCCAGGCCATTCCTTACGCCAGTGCCTATCTTATGCAACAGATGTTAAGAGGTGGACTGACTTGCCCGAAAGGAACTTCACAAGCGCTCTGGCGTTTCCGCATCTTTGATAAAGGTACGGAGTTCGGCGGGAAGACCGGTACCTCTTCCAATCACTCCGATGCCTGGTTTGTGGGTATCAGTCCCAACCTGGTAGGAGGAGCCTGGGTAGGCGGAGAGTACCGCAGCATTCATTTCCGCACAGGCGAACTAGGGCAAGGCAGTCGCACCGCACTGCCCGTATTCGGATATTTCATGGAAAAAGTATTGGCCAATCCGGAGCTTGCCGCACTTTATGCCAAGAAATTCCCAAGTCCTAAAGAAAAGCTGGACCGTTCATGGGATTGTAATGACTATTTCCCTCACTACTGTGACAGCGATTCCATTCTCATCACACTGGGCGATTCATTACTTTTCGAAGCAGAACACGCCGCTCCTACAGAAGATTAACCTATTGATATTCAACACGAATCTAAATTCAACTCAAAATACACTTGTGTTTAAGACAAAACGCTTTGACGTTTGAATCAAAACGCAAGTGCATTTAAGATAAAACGCCTTTGCGTTTGCATTGAAACGTACTTGCGTTTCAAACCAAATGCAAAGGCGTTTTTTAACGACCTTCAAAACACCTATTAAGTATGTAAAAATCTATACCTTATTCTTTCTTTTTTATTTTTTTTCTTACCTTTGCGGTGCATCCTCTCGAAGGGATGTCTGTAACAACAGAAACACTTTAAACAAAAAATATTAGAGATTATGATGACTATTGACAAATTCAACTTTGCCGGCAAAAAGGCAATCGTTCGTGTGGACTTCAATGTACCTTTGAACGAAGAAGGTAAAATTACAGACGATACTCGTATCCGTGGTGCACTGCCTACTTTGAAAAAAATCTTGGCAGACGGTGGTGCCTTGATTATCATGTCACACATGGGTAAACCAAAAGGCAAAGTAAACGCTAAATATTCTTTGAGCCAGATTGTAGACGCTGTAGCTGCTGCTCTGGGTACTCCGGTTCAGTTCGCTCCTGACTGTGCTAAAGCTCAGGAAGCTGCTGCTGCATTGAAACCGGGTGAAGTATTGCTGCTTGAAAACCTCCGTTTCTATCCGGAAGAAGAAGGTAAGCCTGTAGGTATCGAAAAAGAAGATCCTGCTTACGAAGACGCTAAGAAAGCTATGAAGGCTTCTCAGAAAGAATTCGCTAAGACTTTGGCTTCTTACGCTGACTGCTACGTAATGGACGCATTCGGTACTGCTCACCGTAAACACGCTTCTACAGCTGTTATCGCTGACTACTTCGATGCTGACCACAAGATGTTGGGCTACCTGATGGAAAAAGAAGTACAGGCTGTTGACAACGTATTGAAAGACATCAAACGTCCGTTCACTGCTATCATGGGTGGTTCTAAAGTTTCTACTAAGATTGGTATCATCGAAAACTTGATGGACAAAGTAGACAACTTGATCCTTTGCGGTGGTATGGCATTTACTTTCGCTAAAGCTCAGGGTGGTAAGATCGGTAACTCATTGGTAGAAGATGACAAACTGGATCTGGCTTTGGAAATCATGGCTAAGGCTAAAGCTAAAGGTGTAAACTTAGTTTTGGGTTGCGACTGTGTAGCTGCTGACAAGTTTGCTAACGATGCAAACACTCAGGTTTGCGACGATAAGAACATTCCTGACGGATGGATGGGTCTGGATGCAGGTCCTAAAACTCGCGAAGAATTCAAAGCTGCTATCAAGGGTGCTAAGACTATCCTGTGGAACGGTCCTGCCGGTGTATTCGAAATGGACAACTTCGCTGGTGGTTCTAAAGTAATTGCTGAAGCTATTGCTGAAGCTACTAAAGAAGGTGCATTCTCATTGATCGGTGGTGGTGACTCTGTAGCTTGTATCAACAAGTTCGGTATGGCTGACCAGGTATCTTACATCTCAACTGGTGGTGGTGCATTGCTCGAAGCTATCGAAGGTAAAATCCTTCCGGGTATCGCAGCTATCCGTGGCGATAAATAATGCATAAATACTTTATCGTAAATATTTCAAGGCATGACTTTTCGGTCATGCCTTTTTTATTTTCTATTTCTACATAAAGCTCCGTATTATTTTGATAAGAGATTGTTTTTTCCGAAATTTGCACTTATCAACAAAAGTATTATGCAGAAATTTATTTATCTCATTTGCCTCTTATTATCTGTCATATACACACGTTCAGAGGCACAAATATTTCAATATATCGGTATAGCAGACGGACTCAGCAGCCGAAGAGTTCTCTCTATTCAACAAGGAGAATATGATTACATCTGGATTCTTACCCACAAGGGTATAGACCGCTATAACGGAAAGCAGTTTACACACTATCCGCTGATTAAAAATGGTGCAGTTGTCAACTGTTTCCCTAATCTGAATATTTTAAAGACTGACAGAGAAAAGAAGTTATGGGAAATCGGAAAAGACGGACTGGTATTCAATCTGAATGAGGCCAGAGACTCCTTCCAGTTGGTATTCGACTTGCATGAACAGTATCCGGAAACTCAAAAGTGTCCGATAACCTGCATTTATCTGGACGAAGAAAAAAATATCTGGTTCTGCACAGAAGGTTATCAGTACATCTACAATGGAGATACTCAGAAGACCAGAAAAATAAGTCATAAAATTCCAGGAAAAGTAACCTGCATCACACAGGCAAAGGGAAATAACTATTTTATTTCGACCGAACAAACCTTGTATTCAGCTACCCTGAACAAAGGAGAATTAACCAACGTACGGAAAATTGATATTTCCAATATCAACATCATTGATTACATTTATTATCATAAGCCTACCAACAAGCTTATCATCAATGCCCTGCTTGATAAGCTGTTTATTTATACCCCTGAAAGCGGAGAGCTGACAGACCTCGGGAAACACCTGAAAGACATCGGGGTAAACACCATCACGCCCAACCGGAAAAACCTGGATGAGGTGTTCATTGCAACCGATGGTGACGGAGTATATAAACTGGATGTCAAGAAAAAAGAACTTTCTCATTTCTTAAAAGAAGACAATGAGAGCTTCAACAAGATGAACGGAAGCATCATCAAGGATATTTACATGGACCAGAACAACCGTATCTGGAACGTGATTTATCCTATCGGCATTACCATCTATTCCGAAAAGTACCCTGAATACCAATGGTTCAAACATGCGTCGAACAGCAGTAACACCTTGTCAAATGACTGCATCAACGGCATCATGGAGGATTCTGAAGGAGATATATGGTATGCCACCTGCAACGGAATAAGCTGTTATGACATCAGTGAAAAGAAGTGGAAAAGCTATTGTACGGAGAAGGAACTTCCTCAATATGAAAACCATATTTTCTTGTCCGTATGCGAAATAAGACCGGGAATTATCCTGGCCGGAGGCTATATGTCCGGTATCTTCCGCATAGACAAGAAGGCTGGAACTACGACCTTCCATCAGCAAGGAAAATCGCAGGCACGTGAAACTCCGGACAAATACATCCGCGGACTGATAAAAGACAAGAATGAGGTTATCTGGAGTGGAGGATTCTACAGCCTGAAAAGCTTTGACACACGCACACAGGAAAAGCAGGAATACAGCAGCTCCTACCCTATCACGTATCTTTTAGAAAGAAATGAAAATTCCTTCTGGGTAGGAACCATACAAGGATTGTATGTATTCGATAAAACGAAACGGCAACTGTATCCTTACATGGAAAAAGAAGATTTCGGCTGTATCAATGCAATCTACAATACTCCCGACCTGAAAAAGACCTATGTCGGCACCTACGGAAACGGATTGTTTATCATTGATAATCAAACGAATGAAATCACACACTGCATGGCCAACAACAGCGGCTTGCAGACAAACAATATCTATAGTATTGTTCCGGACAAAAACGGGAATCTGTTTTTAGGTACAGAAAACGGACTGTCTTTCTACAACCGGAAAGAACAGACCTTTACCAACTGGACACGGGAACAGGGATTGCAAGGAGCAAACTTCAATCCGACTGCCGGAATACATACCCGAAACGGTCAGCTGATTTTTGGAAGCAACGAAGGTGTCATCATTCTGCCCGACAGTCTGGAACTGCCCTCAAGCTTTTCCAGCCACATGGTATTCTCTAATCTGAACATCATGTATCATCCGGTGCACCCGATGGAAAAGAATTCTCCTTTGACAAAAATTTTGGACGAAACCAATTTCATCCAATTGAAATACGACCAGAACACGTTCTCCATGGATGTGTCTTCCATCAATTTCGACAATCCATCGAGCATTCTGTACAGCTGGAAACTGGAAGGGTTCTATGACCAGTGGACTCCTCCCACCAGCAACGGAACCATACGGTACACCAACTTGTCGCCGGGAAACTATACGCTGAAGGTACGCTCCATTCTGCTCGACAACCAGCAGATACTGGAAGAAAGGGAAATACAAATCTTGGTAGAACGTCCTTTCTGGCTCACTTTCTGGGCATTCCTGATTTATGCCCTGTTCATTATCGGAGCGGCATACGCCTTCCTGCGCTATCAGATTATCAAGCGCGAACGAAAAACTTCGGAAGAAAAAATCAATTTCTTCACGCATGCCGCGCACGACATACGCACTCCGCTGACCATGATCAAGGCTCCTCTGAGTGAAATCATGGAAAAGGAAAGTCTGAGTGAAAACGGACAAAAGAACATCCAACTGGCCATGCAGAGCACAGAGAACCTGGCTGAACTGGCCAATAACCTGATTAATTTCCAGAAGGAAGAATTATATTCCTCACAGACCATCGTGACGGCGCACGAACTGAATCATTATCTGAGCAACTATATGCATCAGTTTGATAGTTTTGCTCGTCAAAAGGACATCACGCTTTCCTACGAAAGTTCGTTCGACAGTCTGGATGTGTGGATTGATACGAGCAAGATGGATTCCATTTTGCGCAACCTGCTTTCTAATGCCTTAAAATATACGCCACAAGGCGGACGTGTATCATTAAAAGCGGAAAGCAACAAAAACACATGGACACTTTTCCTCTCGGACACAGGTATCGGAATGAACAAGGAAGACCAGAAAAAGCTCTTCAAATATCTGTTCAGAGGATATAATACGGCCAACCAGACTACTACCGGATGCGGCATCGGCATGCTGCTGACGTACCGCCTGATTGAGAATCACGAAGGTAAGATTTCATTTACCAGCACCGAAAATGTGGGTACAACCTTCCAGCTGACCTTCCCGATACGAAGTAAAAACTATCAATATAAAAAGGAGGAAAAAGAGGGCACTGATAAAGTACTGACTACGGAACAAGAAACAGCAGGAAATATCACGACCGACATCCAGTTTACCGACTCACAGACAGACGAGCAGGCTCCATTAATATTGGTTGTAGAAGACAATGCTCCATTGCGGTCATTCATTATCCACAGCCTGTCGGACACCTACCAGGTGGAAGGTGCAGGCAACGGACAAGAAGCACTTGACTTCATCAATGAACGTCAGCCCGACCTGATTCTTTCCGACATCATGATGCCGGTAATGGATGGCAAGAAGATGTGTCAGATAGTAAAAAGTCAGATGGAAACCAGTCACATCCCTATCATTCTGCTCACCGCACTTGGTGATAAGGAGCATATTTTAGAGGGACTGGAAATCAAAGCCGACCAATATTTAGTGAAACCCTTTGACGTACACATATTGAAAGCTACCATACGCACGCTGATAGCAAACCGGAAGATGCTACGCAATCGTTTCAAATCGGCTGTCACGGCATTGCCGGAGGAAGCTCCTGCCGTAGAATTACCTACAAGTCTGGACGATGAGTTTATCCAGAAAGTGACCGAACTGGTCAAGGAAGGATTAGGCAAGAACTTCAATGTAGATACCTTATGCGCTTCGGTCAACATGAGCCGCACCAGCTTCTACAATAAGATTAAGGCTTTGACAGGCATAGCTCCGGCTGAATTTATCCGTAACATCCGAATGCAGGAGGCCGCCCTGATGTTAAAGAGCCAGCGCTATACGGTAGCCGAAGTTTCAGACAAAATGGGCTTTGCCGACCCCAAATATTTTACGGATACCTTTAAAAAGTTTTATGGGGTACCCCCAAGCATTTATATGAAAAAGAACTAAACGCAATAACATGAATTTCTATTTAAGAGCATTTCTCATCTTCTTCCGGATAGGATTATTCACCATAGGAGGAGGATATGCCATGGTTCCCTTGATAGAAGCTGACCTGGTAGACAAACGAAAATGGGTGAAAAAGGAAGACTTTCTGGACTTGATGGCACTGGCGCAAACTGTGCCGGGCATCTTTGCCGTCAACATAGCCATCTTTATCGGCTATAAGCTGAAAGGATTCTGGGGAGCTTTCTGGATGGCACTTGGCACCATACTTCCCTCCTTTCTCATTATTCTGACCATCGCTCTATTCTTCAGACAATTCCAGCATGTGGAAGCCGTAGAACATGTGTTCAAAGGCATCCGTCCTGCGGTAGTAGCCTTGATTGCAGCTCCTACCTTCAAAATGGCAAAATCAGCCCGTATCAACCGATACAATATCTGGATTCCGGTGGTTTCGGCACTACTGATATGGCTTCTTGGCTTTTCGCCTATCTACGTCATCATCCTCAGCGGATTAGGAGGTTACCTGTATGGACGCTACCAAAAGAAATATAACTAAAAGGAGATAAACTATGGTACTTTTATTACTGAAACTATTCTATACGTTTTTCAAAATAGGCTTATTCGGATTTGGTGGAGGTTACGCCATGATTTCCATGATACAAGGAGAGGTAGTCACCCGTTACGAATGGCTCAGTTCGTCCGATTTTACGGACATCATCGCTATCAGCCAGATGACTCCCGGTCCTATCGGTATCAATTCTGCGACCTACGTAGGCTATACGGCTATGGTAAATGACGGCTACTCGCACGCAGCCGGCATATTAGGCTCTACGGTAGCCACCTTCTCAGTGGTATTACCCTCATTTATACTCATGATATTTATCAGCCGTTTTTTCCTGAAGTACCAACGCCATCCGGCAGTAGAAGCCGTGTTTAATGGGCTGCGCCCCGGAGTAGTCGGACTGCTTGCGGCAGCCGCTCTCGTATTGATGAACGGAGAAAACTTCGGAACAGACACGTATCAGGTTGTCATCAGCATCCTGCTTTTTATCGGATGTTTCATTGCTTCCAACCGATACAAAGTAAATCCGATTCTGCTGATTGTATGCAGTGGTGTCTTAGGCTACTTTATATACTAAATCAACTTTACTCTTCACTCTCCGGTAAAATAGACTGGGGAGTGGGGATAGAAAAGTCATTGTCGGCAAACAAGGATGCCAGGCCCGATACCTGTTTCAAGCGAAGCAGTTCATCCTTATCCATACCTATATTTTTCATAATCCATTTATCCGACATGCCTGCCTGAGTCAATTCTGACACAATATTCGTCATCAACCCGATGTCATGAGTACCTCGCGCACGATTATGACGGATAGTAGAGCCCATACGGTTGGACAAATCCTTGTCAATCACTACCACCGGAAGCATACCTTTCTCCCGCTCATAAATCCGTCGGGAGGTTTTCAGCACCTGATAGCGGTGAAAACCATCTACAATAATATACTTGTCATTTTCCTTGTCATAATAGCATACACAAGGCATCGTGAAACCGTCTTCCCAAATAGACAGTTCCAGCAGCTTCATTTCCGGAGGAGCTACCACATTCGGATTATAATTGTTGGCACACACCTTCTCCACCGGTACGGCTTTTACATGGTAAACCGGACTTGTTTTCTCTTCTATGTCCATATCTTTTTATATTGTTGTAAAATATAATCTTTCATCTTTTTCTCTTCCTTGCTTACGGCAAATCCCATATATTTACAGGCATAATCATTACGCAGTATGCACAGACACATACGCTTGTAAGTAGGAATTTCTCTGAATTCTGCAATATCAATATCATCCAGGTACTCCATCATCACCGGACGCTTAGTCGTCTTGTAGTTGCTCTTGTTTCTCACCGTAATTGGGATATTCATGCTTTCGAGTTTGGCTATGGTCTCATCACTCAGGCAGCCCCCTTTCGTTCTCCAAAACTTAATGCTGGTATGAAGTTTACTCAAATATCCCCTGCGGGTTTCCTCTGGAAGTGTAGAAAGCAGAAACTCCATAAACGATTTCCAGGTATGCCCTTCCGGCAACTTGACTGAACCATATCCCATCGCATGTGTTCCTCCATAAATGGCAGAGAAATTAACCCCGTTCACACGCCCAATCATTCGTCCCCAGGTATCCGGCTCAATCACCTTGTATAAATGCAGACTTTCAATGGCTTCACCAATGAAGGGACTGGCCACTCGCTGACGTTCCAGACTTACACCTGCGTAATAATAAAGATCATACAAACGATTGTAATCCCAACCAAACTTTCCATTAGCAGTCCAGATATCCGTAGTTTTCCAGTCATAAATGGGATAAAGATTATATACATCATTGGCAATCTTCGAACTCCACTGATAGTTGTGATAAAGCTGCTGCTTCAAACCGCCATAAATGGTACGCCAGCGATTGTAACTTTCCTGTGTACGTATACCCACCAGACAAGCCGTACGGACAGCCTTTTTCTTTTCATGCAACCAGGCGGCAAAACGTAACTGAAACTCATAATCCCACATGTTGTCATGAAAAAAAGTAAAATCTTCCGCCTTCATAACCCCTTCCGGCATCTCTCGTACCCAGATGTCACGAAGGGCCTCATCCCATGGACGCCAGTAATGCTGGTACATGGAAGTACAGGTTCTCACTTTAAAGGGAACACAAATCCGATATACCTCCAGTATGTCCTTATTATTTTCCAAAATACGATTGATAAATGCGATGGTATGGTCATACTGCACCTCATAATCCATGAAAAATACACCAAGCTTTATCTTCAAGTTGTTCCGGCGTATATAATCAATGCAAAGATTCAGCAGTACTCCACTGTCCTTTCCACCGGAAAATGACACATAAATATTGTCAAACTCCTTGAAAAGTACAGCCAGACGTTCTTGTGCCAGCTCGTACACATTTTTCACGTTCTCATTCTTCTTCATTCGTTTTCTTCATTTTAAGATACAAACTCCATGCACGTACTATTTCAAATCCTTGCGTCTGAAAATAAGATTCATGAGGCTTTTGGACTACCGCCTCCAGTTCCTTTTCCGTAGATAGAAATTCATTTGTCACAGCTTCCAATAAACTCAAAAACACATCCTTTGTATCCTCCTCCACATAATAATTGTTGATTATCGCAGATTTTTTCCGTATTTCCACAGGAAAAAAGCCTAAAACGTGATTGCCATCGTCTGCAAAGGCTACAAACCAAACAAACGATTCACCAGTTTTAAAAGGATAATTATGATTATACTTAATAATTTCCGGATTCATCACCAACGGAGCTACGCAGCTATACAGTTCAGGAGATGTGCCGGCCATTTTTATCACAGCTATCATATATCTATTATTTTCGTTTCAACTATGTCAAGCAAAAATAACAAATATCTTTCAAATAAGCTTATTCACTAATAATTATATATCATGAAGCAATGCCTCAAAAGTAGAATAGCATGTAGTCTGTCCGTTCTCATCCGTATAAAGAAGCATATCGGGTGCTTGCACATCCAGTAAAGGCAACTTCTGGGCGGAAGCACAGGCATCCAGACAAAAGTAGTGATGACGGTTCAAGGCATTTTGTGCCCAATGACGCAGCACCTCATCTTCCGCCTTTAACACAATGGATTTCTCTCCCGACACTTCAGGAGAAAAGCCACCGTGCATCAAATCAAACTTTATCCGGGCATGATTGGCAAACAATGTATCCATCCGGTTGCGCAATATCAAATCTTCCGTCACACCACATTCCAGTCCTCCGGTTGAAGAAAGCAACCAAAGGCGATCAGACAAGACCAGTGCCTGTTCAATATCATGCGTAGACAAAAGAATTGCTCTCTTTTCCTCTATAGCCAAACGATGCAACAGATTCATGATTTCAATGCGGCTTACCACATCCAAGAAAGCAGTCGGCTCATCCAATAATATCAACGGACATTCCTGCACCAGTGCTTTGGCAATCATCACTTTCTGTCGTTCTCCGTCAGAAAGTTCAGCCATATAACACCGTGCCTTATGAGCTATCTCTACGGCTTGCAGTGCATGTTCTACCAACTGCTTGTCGGTCTTATCCAAACGTCCGAAAAATCCTGTATAAGGCTGTCGTCCCAAGGCGACCAGTTCATATACTGTCAACCCTCCTGCTTGCGTACGGTCTGTCAATACGACCCCTATGGTTCTTGACAACTCACGTTCGGAGTAGGCAGACAAATCACGCCCCAACAGTTTCAAGTCGCCAGATAAAAACGGTTGAGCAGCCGCCAAAGTGCGAAGCAAGGTAGATTTACCTGCTCCGTTCGCTCCTAGCAGACATGTCAGTTCTCCACGAAAAAGCTGAAAATTCAGCCTAGAATGCACTTCCGTCCGCTTCTTCCCTACCTGATAACCGATTGTCAGGTTACGACCCTCTACCACGATTTCCGATTGACTCATCAGTTAAAATATTGAATTCGACGTTGGTTAATGATCACATAAATAATGACCGGCGCTCCTAAGATTGGAGTTACGGCATTCAGCGGTATCACTCCTGACTCTCCCGGAAGTACGCAAATCAAGTTACACAGCAATGCCAATGCTCCTCCGGCAAGCAGCGTAACAGGCATCAGCGAATTATGGTTGGAGGTACCCAGCATCAAACGAGCCAGATGAGGAACTGCCAGACCGATAAAAGAGATAGGGCCACAGAATGAAGTCGTTACCGCAGTCAGCAATCCGGTAGCCAATAATAAGAAGTTGCGTACCCGGCGAATATTCACTCCCAAATTTTCGGCATAACGCGGTCCCAAAAGCAGGGCATTCAAAGGCTTAATAAGCATGACAGCCACTAACAACCCTACCACGGTCAGTAATGAAAAAGCCGGAAGCTGTTCCAAAGAAACCCCACCAAAGTTTCCCATTCCCCACACCATATACGAGTGTACTCCTTCTGCCGTAGCAAAGAAGTTCAACAAAGAAATCAGTGAAGAAGTAATATAGCCAATCATGATGCCGGCTATGAGCAGCATTACATTACTTTTTATCAAAGAGGATAAAAACAAGACCAAAGCCAACACAGCTACAGCCCCCAAAAATGCGCCTAATATGACAGAGAAAAACCCGGAAAGTGTAAACACACCTGTGGCAATGGTTCCTCCTCCGGCGAGCATCACAAGCGCTACTCCCAAGCTGGCTCCTGAACTGATACCTAAAATAGACGAATCGGCCAATGGGTTACTGAACACCGTCTGCAACATCAGTCCGGAAGCCGACAAGGCTGCTCCACAAAGCAAGGCTGTGATGCATTGAGGAAAACGCGATTCCCAAACGATAAACGTCCAACTTGCCTTTTCAGCCTCTTCGCCGCTTAAAATGCGTAGCACTTCCTGCGCCGGAATATTTACCGAACCTAAAAATAAATTGGCTACCACTAAAAGCACTATCAAAAGAGCCAGGGTGCCGAATACCACATAATGCTTTTTATCAGAATGTATCATTCCGCTAAATTACTAAAATATTTCGGTTCATAGCCTTCCAGCAACTCGGGATGGAATATTTTTACCATATCTTTCAACAATATCTCCGGATGAAAAGGTGACTCCTCATAAAAAGGTATCCGATGGGTGTTGCATCCATAAATCCGACGTTCGCGGAATGCCTTGAAACGCGCATAAAGCGAATAATCCTTCTGAAGTTCCTTATAGGTCTTATCCTGTGGCTGATTGTATTTTATCAACCAGAAATCGGCATGCTCACCTTTGTCGAAGACGGTTTCAAAAGCCATCGGCACAGAACCGCTGTTCGGCAGTTCTGCAAAAACATAGTCTGCCCCGGCATCCGCATACAAGCGTCCAGTGGTACTCTGTCCTCCGGCGATATACCATGCAGAGCCATACTTCAAATCACTTAATACCGTAGGACGAGAGGTTGCCTGTGCCGCCAAATCCTTTAATGCCAGGTATTCTTTTTCTATCTGTGCAAAAAGTGAATCTCCTCTCTGTTCCTGCCCTACCAGCAATCCGTAAAAGCGCAGCCATTCTGCACGTCCTAACGGGGAGGTTTCCATGTAATCCGCACATTCGATTACGGGTACTCCCAACTTTCCTACCCGACCGTATCCTCCGCTGTTCTCAAACGGAGAAAGCATGATGGCATCCGGACGAAGGTCGATAATTTTCTCAATATCCGGATTCATTCCGTTTCCGCAATCTACGATTTCTCCATTCCGGCATCCATCCTGCACCTCTGGCATCTTAAAATATTCCAGGTTACAGACTCCCTTGATACTTTTTGCCTGTCCCAACTCTTTCAGTACACTTCCATGCACCACAGAATACACCACGGCCCGTTCTAACGGAACCCGTACAACAGTCCCTTCCGGCAAATTCTCAGGAACCGGCTGAGTCTTATCAGTCAACAGATAAGTATGCAATATTTTCAATGTATCCCATGGGTTACGGATAGAAACCATGGTATAATCAGGAAACTTTACCACAGACAAGTTGGTGGCATACCTCATTTTCAGGGTATCTCCTTCCTCCTGAACGGAAGAAGTCTTGCTTCCTCCGCCGCAGGCAGAGAGAAGCAAGACTGTAATTACTATATGGGCAGATAGTAAAATTTGTTTCATAAATCTTATTCAGCTAAGAAACGGATGTTAGTTGTATAGTTTCCGGTTTCTATCTTTTTCTTAAACTGTCCGTCTTTAGAATAAATATATACATCATCCAACGCACCAGAATTACGATTTCCAATATATACATCCTCAGATACAGGATCAACCGCTATAAACTGTGGACTTGGAATTGTAGATAAATCTACAAACGGAGTTTCTTTCTTCGTTTTTAAATCATACACAAAACATCTATGCGTATCAGGCAAATAATATTCAGCATAAAGAATATACATTTTGTCTCCTTTATTTGCTATATAAGTTGCATTACACAATTTTTCTACCTCATCCGTAGCCGGATCTATACGCTGAAGCGTCTGATAAATCCATTGTTCTTCAGGAATTTTATCACTACCAGCATAATTACCTTGTGATACCACATACACATAACCGTCTGCTCCTGTCAAGCACTGATAAGCAGGATTCAACATCACTGTAATTTCTTTCTCCTTAGTCAAAGACGAGGCATTTACTACGGCCACTTTATCTCCTGCACCGTAACCTGAAATATTCACATAAAGTTTGCCTTTTGCATAAGTCAAAGCTTCTGGATAAGCACCTACAGCAACCTTTCCCACTACATTCAAATTCAATGTGTCTAATTTTGAAACAGTTCCATCATAAGCTGTAACAAATACGAATCCTTCTGCTCCGATTGCACATCTAGGCTCCATCGGTTGATCATCCGTCGTCTTCATTGGAATACTTTTCAACAGTTTCCCACTCAAATCCAACACTTCTATTTTAGAAGACGTACTTCCAATGGCATACATTTTCGAACCATACACACACAAATCTTGCACATCTCCTATTCCTTTTCCATTCTGTGCCTGATACAAATCACCGCTAACCGTTTGTTTTTCCATGTCAAACCATTGAATAGAGCCATCATTTGCTCCCCAATTTCCGGTATTTACAATATAAGCCCCATAAGTAGTAGTAGGCTCCGGATTAGGATTTGGATTTGGATTAGGATCATCCTCATTATTACATGCAGTCAAGCCACTCATCAAAGGGATTGCCATCAAAATCGAATAAAGCCAATTCTTTTTCATTTTTTTCTCAATTTAATTTATAAATAGTAATTAATAGAAAGCTTGTAATTTCTTCCAGGCATCGGATAAAAACGAATAACCTCATAATTCTTGCCAGAAAGATTCAAGGCATCCAACTGTACACGCAGCTGATGCCGTTTCCAAGAGAATTTACGTGACAACGATATACCATGGTCTGAATAAGGCTTAATACGATAATCCGGTAAGTTTTGTGCCAACGTATATCGTTCCGACGCATAAGTAAGATTATAAGACAAATTTACCCAAGGCGTTTCAATGGTAAAGTTTCCACCACCAGAATGCCGAGGTGTATACACAATCTGATTCCTCCATGTTTTGGAATCTGGATCGGTAACATCCTCTGCCTGCATAAAGCTATAATTAGTAGTCAAATAAAATTTCAACCAGTCTGTCACTCGTGATTCAGCAGATAAATTTACATCCACACCTATCGTCTTCACCTTCCCGACATTCATCATTTTCCAGACAAACATAGTCGGCACAGCCACAATCTTATCTTTTACCTTATTATAATAAGTATCGGCAGACAGACTCAGGAAATCAAGAAAACCTAATTTTGATCCGCTCCAAGTCACTCCCAAATTTCCCTGCTTGGTTGTTTCTGGACGTAAGCTGCTATTTCCTATCACCAAATAGTATAAATCATTGAATGTCGGAGTACGGAAAATATCTTTATAGGATGCCCGGAAGCGCAATCCGATTTCCCCAAAAGGTTTCCATGAAACACTAAATGCAGGAGAAAGACGCTTACGGTCTGCCGCCGCTGTTCCAATACGTACATCTTCCGTAATATAGGTGTTCAATAAAGAAGCAGTTGCTGTAAACGAGTTACGCTGATATTGCGCACCCAATGCGGTCAACAACGTATATCGCTGTGGAAACTGACATTGATCCAGGGTAGTATGTAAATAATTATAGGCAAAATCTTGTGCCAGAGACAAAGAAAATCCTTTGCCTAAATCTCCCCATAAAGTGGCTGACAAATAGGTTTCCGTCTGCCGATAACGGTCATCGGTTATACCTGAGGCCTCATCATTATAGTCCCGGTTCCAACTGTAATTAAACTTACCCAAAGCCTGTAGTTTAAGTCGGTCAGAAAAACGATTTTCATACCGGAACTGCCCGAAATAGTTTTTATCAAAAAGCCGCTCTGCTGCATACGGATTATCATAGATCACCCCTCCCGGAAGTCCGCGTTCCGAATCAAAAAGATAGGCTTTCACTTGCAAGTCCTGTGTGGAAGTAAAACTTGTATACAAAGTAGCTTCCGCGCGATAAGTCCGTATATCACTGTTGTTTCGCTTACTATCAATCAGCGCATTCCCATTCCACATTTTAAAAGGGTAATTACCATCTGCACGCAAAAAATCACCATAAAACGATAAAGAGGTATTATCTGTCACCTTTTGATTATACAAAACGGAGGGATTGACCAGCCCGAATGAGCCCGCTTTCAAATTTGCATTCACATGATAAGATGTTTCCTGAAAATCAGGTCTGGAAGTCTGAATAGTCAATACGCCAGCAGAAGCAAAAGCACGTGCAGTCTGATATATATCATCACTTTGCCCAATAGTCATGGTAAGTTGAGATACGTTATCCAAAGAAAAACGTGATATATCGACTTGCCCTGACTGACAATCACTGACAGCTACCCCATCATAAATCACTCCTGTATGCTGAGTCCCCAAACTGCGAACCGAAATAGTCTTCAATCCTCCGATACCGCCATAATCTTTCACTGTCACTCCTGAGAAATGACGCACCGCATCAGCTACCTCATGCACGCCCAAACGCTCCATTTCCATTTTTCCCATCACCTGTAATGGAGAGGTAGCTTTAACAGCCTGAGGCGTTTTTCTTACACTCACCGTCACATCCGGAATCTGGTGCACCTTTCCTGTAATACTATCAGACTCTGCATGTTGGGCATAAATAATATCTACACCTGCAAACATGCAAAGACACATAGCTATAAAAAAGCGACAGCCGACAGTAATAGCCAGTTTCTTCAATCTTTTCATTCAAATTTTAATTGTAATTCTACATTACGCACGTTCTTGCCATCCTTTCCTCGAGAATGCAAGCATGACTTTGTTTTGCAGGTCTTCTGACTTACTCCCGTTTGTCTTGCCTTCCCATCTTCATTTAAAAGACAGTGGCCTTGCAGAGGGTAGACAAACGTAAATGTCTGGAGCTTACAGCAGCGGGACTGTCCGGGACTTTCACCCGATTCCCTTTTCATCCGTGATTTCGCCGAACCGGAAATCAATACGGAACAAAACATTGCAAATATACATTTTTCCTTGAAAACAAAAATAAATTCATACAGAATTATAGTACCATCCTACAAACAAGAACGAATTACCCTACATCTTCCTGATTTTCTCTTTATATATTTCACAAAACGTAGGGAAGAATTCTCTGTTTCACAGTGTGAGATTTGTGTCCCACACTGTGAAATATGTATCCCACACTGTGGTTTTTGTATTTCACAGTGTGAAACAGAGAATTTGTCCTGGAATTTTTCACTTTATGCAAATACATGGTAAAAAAAAGCCACAGAGGAGACAAAAAATTCACAAAAATCGTTACGAAAAGCATCTGCCTGCCAAACATTTTCTTACCTTCAGGCATTATAATACATATACAACATTCACATTACTTTATTTATTACTACACAATCATGATTTTTACAGCTGAAAACATACTGATGGTAGGGTCTGTGCTTATCTTTTCCGGCATCCTCATCAGCAAGACCGGATACCGGTTCGGTATCCCTACCCTTTTACTGTTCCTGCTCGTGGGAATGGGCTTCGGAAGTGACGGACTCGGACTACAGTTCAACAGTGCCTCGGACGCGCAGTTCATCGGAATGATGGCACTGAGCATCATCCTTTTCTCCGGAGGGATGGACACCAAATACTCCGATATAAAGCCGGTGCTCACGCCGGGTATCGTCCTTTCCACCGCCGGCGTGCTGCTGACCACCCTGCTGACCGGTGTTTTCATCTTCTATATCTCAAACTGGAACCAGACGAACATCAACCTGACGCTGATGTGTTCCTTGCTGCTTGCCGCCACCATGTCGTCCACCGATTCGGCCTCGGTGTTCAACCTTCTCCGCTCCCAGCGCATGAACCTGAAACAGAACCTGCGCCCCATGCTGGAACTGGAAAGCGGAAGCAACGACCCGGTGGCCTACATGCTGACCATCGTGCTGATTCAGGTGATTTCGAGCGGAAGCAGTCCCGATTTCCTGCTGATTATCAAGGACCTGCTCGTGCAGTTCTTCTTTGGAGGAGTAATCGGCTATGCCATGGGACGGTTCAGCGTGTGGCTGATTAACCGCATCAACCTGTCGAACAGCTCGCTCTATCCCATCCTCCTATTAAGCCTGCTGTTCATCACCTTCACCATTACCGACCAGCTGAAAGGAAACGCTTACCTGGCGGTGTACATCATGGGAGTCATCCTCGGAAATACCCGGCTGGCTTTCCGGAAAGAAATCAGCACCTTCATGAACGGACTGACCTGGCTGTTCCAGATTGTCATCTTCATCACCCTGGGACTGCTGGTCAACCCGCACGAAATGCTCGACATCACGGCTGTGGGCTTGCTCATCGGCGTGTTCATGATTCTCGTGGCACGTCCGCTCAGCGTATTCCTCTGCCTGCTTCCTTTCCGCAACATCACGAACAAAGGCAGGCTGTTCGTCTCGTGGGTGGGACTGAGAGGGGCTACCCCCATCATCTTCGCCACTTATCCAGTGCTGGCCGAAATCGACGGCTCGCAGCAGTTGTTCAATATCGTGTTCTTCATCACCCTCCTTTCGCTGATTATCCAGGGAATGAGCATCACCCGGGCGGCCAAGTTCCTGCACCTGGACTTGCCGGCTCCTAAAGAAGGCAATGAGTTCGGAGTGGAACTGCCCGAGGAAATCGACACCCAGCTGAACGACCTCACCCTGACTGCCGAGATGCTGGAAGAAAAAGATACCCTGGCGGAAATGCAGCTGCCCAAAGGCACACTGGTCATGCTGGTGAAACGCGGCAATGAGTTCCTGATTCCCAACGGACAGATGAAGCTCCAGCCGGGCGACAAGCTGCTGCTTATATCAGAAAATAAAAACAAGTCGGCTGATTAGTTCTCAGCCAACTTGTTTTTCAAATATTCATAAAAATCATACTGCGCACGTACATCATCGTTACCCGGTTTTCTTTTAAAGATATTCCGCAACTGATTGTCTACCCAACATGCTTTCCGATTGGCCGATAACTGGAGTTCCAGCATGTCTGTCAATTCCCGACGAAGTCTGCCGTCGAGAATAGGAGTTACCGCCTCGATACGACGATACAGATTACGACGCATCCAGTCGGGCGAACCGATAAAAACTAACGGATCACCTCCATTCCCAAAGTACCACACACGGGCATGCTCCAAGAAACTGTCCACAATACGGGTAACCCGAATATTCCGACTAAACGATTCTCCCGGCACCAGGCAGCAGATTCCTCTTACAATCAAATCAATCTGTACCCCTGCCTCACTGGCACGATACAGTTCATCTATCATAGCCGTATCCTGCAAGGCATTCATCTTCAAAATAATCCGGCCTGGCTTTCCCTCTTTCACCAAATCTATTTCCCGCTGAATGAGGGCTTTCAATTCCGGAAGCAGATTGAACCGTGCTATCAACAGGCGTTTGAAACGAGGCTCTGTCACTTCCTTCCGCAAGACCTTAAACAGGGTACACATATCGTCCACTATCTGCTTGTTGCAAGTATACAAAGCTATGTCTGCATAAATCTTTGCCGTCTTCTCATTAAAATTACCCGTACTGACATACGCGTAGCTTCTTAACCGTTCTCCCTTGTCATTCTTCCGGAGAATCAATGCTACCTTGGCATGTACTTTCAGTCCCGGAATGCTGAATATAATGTCAATCCCTGCCTTCCGCATCAATTCGGCTGTAGCCAGGTTATTTTCCTCATCAAAGCGGGCTTTCAGTTCCACAAACACCGTGACATGCTTCCCGTTTCGTGCGGCAGCAATCAAGGCATTAATCACTTCCGAATGTTCCGCCACACGATACTGCGTAATCATGATTTCACGACAAAATGGATCGTGAACGGCTTCATACAGAAAATGAATGAAATGTTCAAAACTATGATACGGATAATAAAGCAGCATATCCCGTTTGGCTATCCGGCGATACATAAAGTGTTTTTCGTTCATCCCGGGCAAGAACATCGGCTGCGGCTTGACGATGGCAGGAATATCCGGATTCGGATTGGGAAGGGACGCCAAGTCTTCCAAATTCAGATGCTTGTCACCCGGCACAAGTTCTTCCCGGTTGATTCCCAGCGCTTCTACCAGGGCATCCAGAAAATCATCCGGCATTTTCCGGTCATACACAAAACGGCAGATGGCCCCAATCTTACGTTTCTTCACCTTCTCCTTCAGTTTTTCCACCATGCTCTCTGCAGGTACATCATCTACAAACACATCGGCATCACGTGAAATCTTACAACAGTAACTGCACTCTACTTCGTAGCCGATAAACACTTCCTTCAAGTTTGCCTTAATTATATCCTCCAGAAACATGAGGTAATAGTTTCCCTCATGCGAAGGAAGCTGTACAAAACGGGGCACCTTACTATAAGGCATTTTTATAATATAATATTCCGGCTTCTCCTGCGCATCCTTCCATACCTTTACAGCCAGATACAAACGTCTGTCCCGCAAGAAAAAGCGTACGTTTTCCGGATCAATCTTCACCGGCTGAATATAGGGAAACACTTCTTCCATAAAAAAGCGGTATACAAATTCCTTATGAAAATCCTCCACCTCGCTTTTACTCTGATAAAACACCACATGATTGCGCCGCAATGCAGGAAGAATCTTTTCTTCATAGATACGCACACGATCTTCCAGCTGACGGTTCACGGTATCCGTAATCTGCCGGATAAGGGCATGAGCCTCATCCACGGTCATGTCTTCACTCTTACCTCCAGATGCAACCGCCTTATGTTCTGCCACACGTACCTGGTAAAACTCTTCCAGGTTAGACGAATAAATAGCTATGAAATTGACTCTCTCGAACAAAGGAAGCGTATCATCATCTGCCTCCAATAATACGCGGTGATTAAATGACAACCAACTTATATCGCGGTTGAAATAGTTATAGTGGCTTTCCATATACTGAAATCATTCAAGGTTTTTTCAAATGTAGTATCTTTGCCGGACAAAAGCAAAAGAAAAATGAAAAGAATCGGACTCTTATCTGATACCCATGCCTACTGGGACGAACGTTATCTGAAATATTTTGATACGTGTGATGAAATATGGCATGCCGGTGACATCGGTTCACTGGAAGTAGCTGAACGGTTGGCCGCATTCCGTCCACTGCGGGCTGTCTACGGAAACATCGACGGACAAGACCTGCGCATACGCTTTCCGGAAATCAACCGTTTCCAGTTAGAAGGCACTGACGTACTCATCAAACATATCGGAGGTTATCCCGGGAAGTACGATCCTTCCATCCGAAAAACACTCATGACACAGCCTCCCAAGCTGTTTATCAGCGGTCATTCACACATTCTGAAAGTCAAATACGATTCCAGTCTGGGACTACTTCACATCAACCCGGGAGCGGCAGGGAAATATGGTTTTCATAAGGTACGAACCCTTGTACGCTTCAGCATAGAAAACGGAAATTTCTCCGATTTGGAGGTGATTGAGCTGAATGATTAAAACAAAAAAATCTTGTCACATTCAAAAAACTTTCCGAAATTTGCACCCAAAATAAAACTCTATATGAAAACTTATTTAGTTACTGGAGCTGCCGGATTCATCGGAGCCAACTATATAAAATATATTTTAGGCAAACATGATGACGTCAAAATTGTCATCCTCGACGCATTGACGTATGCGGGAAATTTAGAAACTATTTCACAGGACATCGACAATGAACGCTGCTTCTTCGTAAAAGGAAATATCTGCGACCGTAACCTGGCCGACCAGCTATTTGCTGATTACAAATTTGATTACATCGTGAATTTCGCAGCCGAAAGTCATGTAGACCGCAGCATCGAAAATCCGCAACTATTCTTGCAGACCAACATCTTGGGAACCCAGAACTTGCTGGATGCAGCCCGCCGGGCATGGGTCACCGGAAAGGATGAAAACGGATATCCAACCTGGAGAAAAGGTGTTCGCTTCCATCAGGTATCGACCGATGAAGTATACGGTTCTTTGGGTGCAGAAGGGTATTTCACAGAAGAAACTCCCCTCTGTCCGCACAGTCCGTACAGCGCTTCAAAGACCAGTGCCGACCTGATTGTGATGGCTTACCGCGACACTTATAAAATGCCTGTAACTATCAGCCGCTGCTCCAACAACTACGGTCCTTATCACTTCCCTGAAAAGCTGATTCCGCTTATCATCAAGAATATTCTGGAAGGAAAACGCCTGCCTGTATACGGAGATGGAACCAATGTACGCGACTGGCTCTACGTGGAAGACCACTGCAAAGCCATCGACATGATTGTCCGCAACGGCAAGGACGGTGAAATTTATAATGTAGGAGGTCATAACGAAAAACAGAATATTGAAATCGTCAAACTGACCATTGCTACTATTCACCAGATAATGACCGAGCAGCCGGAATACCGGAGCATTCTTAAAAAGAAAGAGATGACTCCTGACGGACAAATCAGCATTGACTGGATTAACGATTCGCTGATTACTTTTGTCAAGGACAGACTCGGACACGACCAGCGTTATGCCATCGATCCGACTAAAATTACCCGCGAACTCGGATGGACTCCAGAGACTAAATTTGAAGATGGTATCGTAAAAACCATCCGATGGTATCTTGACAACCAGAAATGGGTGAAAAACGTAACCAGCGGCGAATACCAGAACTACTACGAAAACATGTACAAGAATCGCTAAACAGCCTTTCTTTATATTACATAATAGAATGTCATTCCGGAAAGAGATTTCCAGAATGACATTTTTTATTTTCAGCATTTCCTTTTCACTTTATCAGTAAGTAAAAAGAAATAAAAAACATTTTGACAACTTATTTCTGAAATCGCTTGCACATTTACAAAATACACCTATCTTTGCAAGCAAATAAACATTTAAAGAAATTCACACATGAGTTACCTTATAAAACCAGTCGGCTATAAGCCGTTGCTTGACATGAAACAGACCGAACTGGGCATCAAGCAAATTAAAGAGTTTTTCCAGCAGAACCTCTCGTCCGAACTTCGTTTACGCCGTGTTACCGCTCCTTTGTTCGTTTTGAAAGGAATGGGAATTAACGACGACTTGAGCGGTACGGAACGCCCTGTCAGCTTCCCCATCAAAGACTTGGGAGACCAGCAGGCAGAAGTCGTTCACTCACTGGCCAAATGGAAACGCGTTACTCTGGCCGACTATCAGATTGAACCCGGCTACGGAATTTATACCGATATGAATGCCATACGTGCCGATGAAGAGTTGGGCAACATACATTCTCTTTATGTAGACCAATGGGACTGGGAGCGAGTGATTACTCCGGAACAGCGTACAGTGGATTTCCTGAAAAGCATCGTGACCCGTATCTATGCTGCCATGCGCCGCACGGAATACATGATCTGTGAAATGTATCCGCAAATCAAGTCCTTCCTGCCGCACGATGTACACTTCATTCATTCGGAAGACTTATTGCAAATGTATCCTGATAAGACTGCCAAGGAACGCGAAAACCTGATTACAGAACGTTTTGGAGCCGTTTTCATCATCGGAATCGGAAACAAGCTGAGTAACGGACAACCACATGACCTGCGTGCTCCGGACTACGACGATTACACCACTGTAGATCCCAAAACAGGGCTTCCTGGCTTGAACGGTGACTTGCTGGTGTGGAACGACGTGCTGCAACGCGCACTGGAAATTTCCTCCATGGGTATCCGCGTGGACAAGGCTGCCATGCTCAAGCAATTGGAATTAGCCGGAAAAGAAGAACGTACCAAACTGTATTTCCACCAGCGCCTGCTAAACGACACACTCCCTCTGACCATTGGAGGAGGTATCGGACAGTCACGCTTGTGTATGCTTTATCTGAAGAAGGCACATATCGGAGAAATCCAGGCCAGCATCTGGCCGGAAGATATGCGTGAAGAATGCGCACGACTGGGTATGCAACTTATCTGACAAACACATAGATCATCATATAAAATAACAATCCCCTTGCTCCGTTTTATGGGTGGAGCAAGGGGATTTCTTTTTGCGTATTTATTGATTTGTTGTTTCTTACCAGTTGATAGGAGTCTCTCCATGAGCCACCAGGTATTCATTGGTGCGACTGAAATGCTTGTTTCCAAAGAAACCGTTATAAGCCGACAAAGGAGACGGGTGCACAGAAGTTAACACCAGATGCTTGTTGCGGTCAATAAACGCTCCTTTCTTCTGCGCATAAGCCCCCCACAAGATAAACACCAAATGTTCTTTCTGTTCAGCCAGCACACGGATGGCCGCATCCGTAAACTCCTCCCAACCTCTGCGCTGATGTGAACCAGCCTGATGGGCACGCACCGTCAAGGTAGCGTTCAGCAGCAGCACACCCTGCTCGGCCCAACGAGTCAGGTTACCACTGGCAGGAATCGGCATACCCAGATCATCGTGGATTTCCTTGAATATATTCTGCAAAGAAGGAGGAAATGCTACCCCGTCGTTCACCGAAAAACACAAGCCATGCGCCTGTCCCGGTCCGTGATACGGGTCCTGCCCGATAATCACCACTTTCACCTTATCAAAAGGACAAAGGTTGAATGCATTGAAAATCAATCTTCCGGGAGGATATACCGTAGTCTGCTGATACTCCTGACGGACAAAATCGGTCAACCGGACAAAATAATCTTTTTCAAACTCCGGCGCCAGTGCCTTTTTCCAGCCTTCTTCTATCTGTACATTCATAATACGATGAGTAAATAATTAATCCCAAAGGTTCAGTTTATTCTTTTGAGCTTCCGCAAGTGAAACCGTCTGTACCGTTTTCTGACGGTTCTTTTCACGCAAAGCCTGATATTCTTCATTCAAAGCTTCCACAAAAGCCGGACGTTGCTCACGATTCAGCAACTTGGCAGCCACCAATGCATTTTGTGAAGCATCCTTCATGTATACTACCGGTGCATGATATACTGGAGCAATCTTCAGTGCCGTATGCAGCTTCGAAGTGGTAGCCCCGCCAATCATCACCGGAATATCCAGTCCAGCCCGCTGAAGTTCAGTCACCACATGCACCATTTCTTCTAGCGAAGGAGTAATCAGTCCGCTCAGTCCTACGATGTCCACCTTTTCACGGATAGCCGTTTCTACAATCTTCTCGGCAGGCACCATTACACCCAAGTCTATAATTTCATAGTTGTTGCATGCCATGACCACCGACACGATGTTCTTTCCGATGTCGTGCACGTCGCCCTTCACCGTAGCTACCAGCACCTTTCCGGCACTGCGGGTACCTTCTTCTTTTTCCGCCTCGATATAAGGCTGAAGAATAGCTACCGCCTTTTTCATGGTCCGTGCAGTTTTCACCACCTGCGGCAAGAACATTTTTCCCGAACCGAATAAGTCTCCTACATGATTCATACCTGCCATCAGCGGTCCTTCGATGATGCTCACCGCATTCGGGTAACGTGAAAGCACCTCCTGCAGGTCTTCCTCCAAATAATCCGAAAGTCCCTTCACCAGCGCATATTGCAGCCGTTCTTCCACCGTAGTGTTATTCCGCCACAGTAGTTGAGCCGACGCACTTCCTTCTTGAGAAGCAGTACCTTCTTTCTCCTGCTTCAGCCGTTCTGCCGTTTCAATCAAGCGTTCTGCAGCATCCGGCCGACGGTTCAGCACGACATCCTCAATCCGTTCCAGAATATCCTGCGGAATATCCGTATACAATACAGACGTAGCCGGATTGACAATTCCCATATCCATTCCCTGCTGAATGGCATGATACAAGAATACGGCATGCATAGCCTCACGAATGTAGTTGTTGCCACGGAAAGAGAACGACAAGTTGCTCACCCCTCCACTGACATGAGCCCCCGGCAGATTCTTACGTATCCATCCGGTAGCCTGAATGAAATCGACCGCATAATTATTATGCTCTTCAATACCCGTAGCTACGGCCAGCACATTAGGGTCGAAAATGATATCTTCAGGAGCAAACCCTACCTTATCTACCAGAATGCGATATGCCCGTTCGCACACCTCAATCTTGCGACTGTACGTATCGGCCTGCCCCTTCTCGTCAAAAGCCATGACGATGACTGCCGCTCCAAGCTGCTTCACCTCACGGGCGTGCGCTATAAAGACCTCCTCTCCTTCCTTCAAGGAAATAGAGTTGACGATACATTTTCCCTGCACACATTTCAGTCCGGCACGTATCACTTCCCACTTGGAAGAGTCAATCATAATGGGCACACGGGCTATTTCCGGTTCCGAAGCCACCAGATTCAGGAAGGTAGTCATCTCTTGTGCGGCATCCAGCAAGCCATCGTCCATATTCACGTCGATGACCAAAGCGCCGTCTTCCACCTGCTTGCGGGCTATCGACAAAGCCTCATCGTATTTCTTCTCATTAATGAGTCGCAAAAACTTACGTGAACCTGCCACGTTACAGCGCTCACCTACATTGACGAAATTGATTTCCGGAGAAACTTCAAGCAACTCCAATCCCGACAACCACAAATGAGCATGCTTCTTCACTGGCACACGGGGCTGTACTCCTTGTATCAAATCCTGATACTTAGCAATGTATTGTTCCGTCGTACCACAGCATCCTCCGATAATATTTACCAGCCCTTCTTCAATATACTCCTTCACTTCGGCAGCCATATCTTCGGGAGTCTGGTCATATTGTCCCAGCGAATTCGGTAATCCGGCATTCGGATAAGCACTGATATAATAAGGCGCACGTGAAGCAAGCTGCTCCAGGAAAGGTTTCAACTGACGGGCACCAAATGAGCAGTTCAACCCGACAGAGAACAAGTCCGCATGCTCCACTGAAGCTAAAAAGGCATCCAACGTCTGTCCCGATAACGTACGTCCGGCAATGTCCGACACGGTAACCGACAGCATCAAAGGTACCCTACGTCCAATTTTTTCCATCGACAATTCTGCTGCCCGAATAGCCGCCTTGGCATTCAGCGTATCAAAAATAGTCTCAATCAGCAGGGCATCCACTCCCCCTTCCAACAAGGCTTCCATCTGCTCACAATAAGCTGCCTGCAATTCATCGAAAGTCAACGCGCGAAAAGCCGGGTTGTTTACGTCCGGACTCATGGAGCAAGTCTTGTTGGTAGGCCCCACGGAACCCGCCACGAAGCGCGGCTTTTCCGGATTCAATGCTGTAAACTCATCGGCCATCCGGCGTGCCAGACGTGCTGCCGCAAGATTAATTTCCCGACAATAAGCCTGCACATGATAGTCGGCCATTGACACCGAAGTGGCATTAAAGCTATTAGTTTCAATAATATCGGCACCTGCCACAAGGTATTTCCGATGAATATCTTCTATTACTTCCGGACGAGTAAGACACAGCAAATCATTATTCCCTTTCAATTGCCCGGGAATATCCTTAAAACGTTCTCCACGGAAATCTGCTTCCGAAAGATTATATTGCTGTATCATCGTACCCATGGCTCCATCGAGCACCAGGATACGCTCCCGTATCAGTTGTTGTATCGTCTTTGTCTGCATAGTTTTCGTGCACCTTATTTAATTTAGCGTTTGAACATACGGTCCATCATCCGTCTGTCTTCTTTTTCCTTCAACGTCTGACGTTTGTCATACTGTTTCTTACCCTTAGCCAATGCAATGACCACCTTAGCCAGTCCCCGCTCATTGATATACATGCGGGTAGGCACAATTGTAAAACCAGGTTCATCAGAGGTACGCTGCAACTTGCGCAATTCTTTCTTTTTCAGCAGCAACTTACGGTCACGGCGAGCCGTATGATTGTTATAAGAGCCATAGAAATACTCCGCAATGTGCATGTTCTTTACCCACAGTTCTCCACGGGAAAAGAAACAGAAAGTATCTACCAAACTGGCCTTTCCCTGCCGGATGGACTTGATTTCCGTTCCGGTCAGCACAATTCCGGCCGTGTACGTATCGATAAATTCATAATCGAACGACGCCCGCTTGTTCTTGATATTAATATTATTTGAAACAGGTCTCATCAATTCAAAATTACAGACAATTTATTAAACACAAATTCTATCATCACCGGAGAAACCAGTATCAGAATGGAGGCGACAACCGTATAGGAAGTCAACTTGTTTTCCGGTATTTCCAAAAAGCGTCGTGCGCCTTCAAACACTACGAGTACCGTATAGAGCTGAAGAATCCAGTGAAGTATCTCAATGGAAATCAGTCCATTTACAATATCGAGCACAAACAGCACCGTCATGGAATAACCCACAAATACTTGGAGAGTTTCCCTTGGAATATACTTGTTGAACAAGTTCCAGCTGATTTTATCCAGCAGATAAGTTGCGACAAAAAAACCGCTAAACAACGATACCGCAATGGCACAACAGCGAGTCAAAGCCCACTGAAAAAACTCCGTGCTGACGTCACGCCCGATAAACGTACCTATAAATTCCGAAAGTCCGCACAATCCGATAAGCGGATAAACGTACTCCGACATCATCCGGCTTCCCTGCCCTTCCGTAGCTTCTTTTTCCCAAAAACGACTGGGAGAAGAAAGCAAAAAAGCCATTTTATTGAACAATTCTTTATAATTCATTCCCAATTCTTTTCATTATGCGATGAAACGAATTGCAAATTTACAAAAAAGTATGAGATTAAGGAAAGAGGGAGGTATCTTTTCAAGCTATTTAAAATTCGGTATTCCTAAAAACCAAATCCCCTTGAAAAATAGCGCAAAACGAAGTGAAAAAAGCCGCTTTTTATGAAGGGTTTTGATACCTTCAAAAACGCACTTACGTTTGAAACCAAACGCCTTTGTGTTTCAACTAAAGCGCCCTTGTGTTTTAATCAAAACTCTTTGGCGTTTTATCTTGAACGCAAAGGTGTTTTGAAAAGAATGCAAAGGAAGTTTTTCAGAAAGAAAAAACTGCACCGCAAAGCCTTGCTAAAGGACTTTACAATGCAGCTTTTCTAACAAAACATCCTTTTTATTAATTATTAGAAGAAGTTTCTGTATACAAATTATAAGTAACAGTCTTCGTTTGTTTCTTTGCTATTGTTGGAATAGATGAAGTACTATTATTATACTCATATTCTACTGTTACTTTTTCCGGCTCGCTTCCGCTATGTGTAGATTTATACATTGAAATTATAGGCTGCAAATTCACATGAGACACGTTGGTATACCGAACGTTATAGTCACTTGCCCAGCTCTCTTTATCATCTGTTTCTTCAGTTGAAGATCCTCCAATGCCAGAAATTTCATAGCGCAAATATAGTTTTAACGTATTAGCATCTTCATCACCTTCAGCAGATAAATAATAAAGAGTCAAACGATGGTTCAGCAACTCAGTTGAGAGATTTTCACTCGTTGTCCCCTTCTTCAAAAGAATAGTAGGCGCCAAAATTAAATACTTATTATTTCCCCACACAAGCGCATCTCTCTCTCCCAATGAATAAATAGATACTGTCTTTGTTTCTTCCGGCAAAGTTGTAGTTAAACAATCCAATCTTTTCAAATAAACAGGATCCTGCAACAATGTCACAGGTAGCTTCTTAGTCTGCTCTATTTGAGCCATATCGTCATCCTTATACTGATAATTAATGTAAGCCAGTGCAGAAGAGGCTGGAGCATCAATAATTGTTTTATTCGGCACGAGCTGTATCCCTGTCGGATCCACAAAATTCACACTACCATACGTGTTGTTCACTTCAAAGTATCCGCCCCATTCACGGATTCCATCATCTTCTGAGTTCAAACAAGAACTAAACCCCACCATTGTTAATAACGCAGCAAAAACGACTGCCAATTTTTGTTTTTTCATACTCTATTCTACTCTTATCTTTAGTTTATAATCAGTTTTTAGATTTAAAATTCACAAAATAAATAAGAAAAGAAAAAAAGACTGCATGAGAGCAGTGTTATTTTAACACAAATAAACCATTTAAGCTTATTGTACCTGAGCAAAACTGTCCAAATGTTCGTCTACGTAGGTTGCTATCTGCGCAGTAATCTGCTCTTCCTCTTCCATATATTGTTCTTCCAAGTCATCAAAAGCCTCGTATTGCTCATACATGGCCATGAACTCCTCTTCCGTACGTTCCTTCTCCAAATCCGCACGATGGGCATCGTAAATCTTTTTTGCTTCGTAAATCAATTTAGAGAAATCTTTTGCCCCAAACATACGCATCGCTTTGGCAAACGGATTATCAAAGATATACGGTCCGTATCCATTCTGGATAAGCTGCACGAAACCTCCTTCCATCACCTCCTCACGAAAGAAATGATAGCCTAACAATGTATGCTGATACCCGTTCAGCAACGGCATGGTATCCGCATTAATCTTCCCCCCTGTCACTTCCAGGTATTTGTCAATAAATACTTTCAAAAAAGCATCCATTCCTTCTTCTGCTCCTTTGCGCAAATCCGCATCCGAAACCGTAATCTGATTCATTTCCATTCTATACCTAATAATTGTTACCTATTTTTATGCAAACCCTTCACTGGGCATATCGCCGTATTCAAGGCAAAGATACAAGTTTCTCTCAGAAGATAAAAAACATTTTGTCAAGCGGACTTTGCAAAACGGCCCAAACCGAAAAAAATATCATTAAAATGTAACAAAAAGTTTGGTTTCCCCCGTTGCAGAACGAAATAAAACGACTAACTTTGCGAATGGATTAAGGAAGAAATTTCCTAAATCAAGGTTTACGAAATACCTATTTTTTATTACCAATAAAACGTAAAGAATATGACTTATTCACACGAAGTTGAACACATGTGTGTTGTAAAAAAAGGACCTAATCATGGTCCAGCTCCAATTCCTGAAGAAGGAAAATGGGTTAAATCAAAAGAAATTAAAGATATCTCTGGTTTAACTCACGGTATTGGTTGGTGTGCTCCTCAGCAGGGTGCTTGCAAGTTGACACTGAACGTAAAAGAAGGTGTTATCCAGGAAGCATTGGTTGAAACAATCGGTTGCTCTGGTATGACTCACTCAGCTGCTATGGCATCTGAAATCCTGCCGGGAAAAACCATCTTGGAAGCATTGAACACTGACTTGGTGTGCGACGCTATCAATACAGCTATGCGTGAATTGTTCTTGCAGATTGTGTACGGACGTACTCAGTCAGCTTTCTCTGAAGGCGGTCTGATGATCGGTGCTGGTCTGGAAGACTTGGGTAAAGGTCTGCGTAGCCAGGTAGGTACTCTGTACGGTACTTTGGCAAAAGGTCCTCGTTACCTGGAAATGGCTGAAGGCTATATCAAAACTATCGCTCTTGACAAGAACGACGAAATCTGCGGATACGAATTCGTTCACCTGGGCAAGTTCATGGATGAGATCAAGAAAGGCACTGACGCAAACGAAGCTTTGAAGAAAGTAACTGGTACTTACGGACGCTTCACAGCAGAACAAGGTGCAGTTAAACATATTGACCCACGTCACGAATAATATAAGGAGGAAAGAACATTATGATTAGAGAAGTAAAATTTGAAAGCCAGGACCGTCGTATCAAACAGATTCTTGCTGCTTTGAACGCTAACGGTATCAAAGACATCGAAGAAGCTAACGCTATCTGCGAACAATATGGTCTTGATCCTTATAAAACTTGTGAAGAAACTCAGCCTATCTGCTTCGAAAATGCAAAATGGGCTTACGTAGTAGGTTGCGCCATCGCTCTTAAGAAAGGTTGCAAAAACGCTGCTGAAGCTGCTGAAGCAATCGGTATCGGTTTGCAGTCATTCTGTATCCCGGGTTCAGTTGCTGATGACCGTAAAGTAGGTTTGGGTCACGGTAACTTGGCTGCAATGTTGCTGCGCGAAGAAACTAAATGTTTCGCATTCTTGGCAGGTCACGAATCATTCGCTGCTGCTGAAGGTGCTATCAAAATCGCTGCTAAAGCAGACAAAGTACGTAAAGAACCTTTGCGTTGTATCTTGAACGGTCTGGGTAAAGACGCTGCACAGATCATCTCTCGTATCAACGGATTTACATACGTTCAGACTCAGTTTGACTACTACACTGGCGAACTGAAAGTTGTAAAAGAAATCGCTTACTCAGACGGTCCTCGTGCAAAAGTAAAATGCTACGGAGCTGACGACGTTCGCGAAGGTGTAGCTATCATGTGGAAAGAAGGTGTAGACGTATCTATCACAGGTAACTCTACTAACCCGACTCGTTTCCAGCACCCGGTTGCAGGTACTTACAAGAAAGAACGTGTTCTTGCAGGTAAGCCTTACTTCTCAGTAGCTTCAGGTGGTGGTACAGGTCGTACACTTCACCCGGATAACATGGCTGCTGGTCCTGCTTCTTACGGTATGACAGATACTATGGGTCGTATGCACTCAGATGCTCAGTTCGCTGGTTCTTCATCAGTTCCTGCTCACGTAGAAATGATGGGATTCCTGGGTATCGGTAACAACCCGATGGTAGGTTGTACAGTAGCTTGCGCAGTTGACGTTGCTACTGCTTTGAATAAGTAATCTATACTTTATCAAATATATAAACTCCTGTAATCTAAATGGTTGCAGGAGTTTTTTATTTGCCGTAAATTATAGTTTAGGGATATTCTAATAGCCTTCTTTTTGGTTATCTTGTCTTATCAAGTAAGAAGAAAAATGAGACTATAACAACCTAAAATATAGTTCACCCAAAGGCCATTATACTCAAGCCCAAAGCTGAGCAATTGTCACTTAATTAAGCCCTGAAAAGGTGATTTTTGCAGCCCATTTGCAGCCCAATTTGCCATTTTCAAAAATGGGCTGCAAAAACTTATATAATCAGCTATAGTACAATGAGATATACTCCATTTTACAATCATTTTAATATGGAAAAACATTGTACGATGGTTTACTTTTCATTGAGAGAAAGTAAGCAAAACAAGAAAGGTTTATCACCTATTGAGGTTTCTATCTCCACAAACGGAAAAAGAATCTATTTCAGCACAGGTAAATATGCACGCTCTACAGACTGGAATAAAGAAAAACAGTTAGTAAAAGGTAAGAGTGAAGAAGCTCAATTAGTAAATAGTTATCTTACACAGCTAAGAAACAAAATATACCAGAAAGAAATTGAGCTACTTCAAATGGGCTACCTAATCACAGCAGAGCTACTAAAAGAAGCTGTTGCAGACAAAGTAGAAGCATTGAACGAAAAAAGCCTGTTTGAATTTTTTGAAGAACATAACAGAGAACAGGAAAAGCTGGTTGGAAATGGAGTTTCTAAAGCTACTTATTGGATTTCTGTCTATACAGTAAGGCTACTCAAAAAATTTGTTCAGCAGAAATACAAAAGAGAAGATTTATACCTACGTGAATTGAATCTGAACTTTATCCAGTCTTTTCATACATTCCTAAGAATAGACAAAGGAATGGCACAAAATTCATCTACCAAACATCTAAAGCTACTTAAAAAGATTGTCAACCTTGCAGTAGCTAATTCATACATGGCTACCAATCCATTCATTACTTATAAGATAGAACGTGAACCCGTAGAAATAGATTTCTTGGATGAAGAAGAACTAAGAAAGATTATCAACTTTGACACTCCCCTACCCAGACTGGAGAGAGCAAAAGATATGTTCCTCTTTGGGTGCTTCACTGGATTGAGCTACATTGACATCAAAACCTTAGCACCAGAACATTTTGAAAAGGACAATACAGGCAGAATTTGGATTAAGAAACGCAGGGTTAAGACTGGAGTTCTATCACGCATCCCCCTACTCCCTATTGCCAAACTGATACTGGATAAGTACAAAGGTGGAGAGAAATTACTTCCTATCCAAGACCCAGCAGATATAAACAAATACCTAAAGGATATAGCCATTTTGTGCGACATCAAGAAGCGAATCACATTTCATACAAGCCGCCACACATTCGCCAGCACCGTTACTTTAGCTAATAATATCTCACTGGAAGTCGTTTCTAAGATGCTTGGTCACACCAATACCAGAATGACCAACCATTATGCCAAACTGATAGATAAGTGCATAGGTGAACAGATGGACAAGCTCATGGACACATTTACAGGAGATTCCAACTACTAAGCCTTACAAACTATGATTATCCCACTTGCAGATATTGTGAGTGGGATTTTCTTTTTTAATTTTGCTCCAAACTAAAACATTATGGAAAAGTTAAAAGAAAATTATATAAACATTGACCCTCGTTTAGAATATATGGAACAGATAGCTACATTATATGTTCCAGATATAGACATAGACCCATCTACAGGTGAAAAATATATTTGTGGTACAGCTGCTTTGCCATTCTTTATAAATAGATATAATCAAAACGGATTATATGGTCACTTCACATACGAAGATTATACAGGCAATGAAAGCATACAAGAAATGCTGAAAGGCTTGGGAATTGACATAGATAAGTTCTGGTTTTTACTTCTATTTATCTTTGATTACACCTGTGGCACGTGTTTGGATGGAATAAAAGCTACAGGAGTTGGGGTAGAACAACTCACTAAGTTTGCTAAAGCCATAGCTGATAACCATAAAGAAGTTAATCGGTTTGGAGTAAGTTTTAAGAAGCCTATTACTATTTCTGTAAAAGTGGAGGGCAAGCATCAGATAATAATTGATAATGCCAATGCAATAGGCTATTTGGCTGCTGTTATTGCTAATAATTTAAAGGAGATAGAGGAACATCCTTGGATGCAAATCCAACAGGTCAGAATGAACACACCCACTGAAGAAAAGGAATCCATTCAAATATGGTTGTTCTATAAAATGTTTAATGATTTCTTCAATTTAAAACCATATAACAAGTTGTTTAATGTTAGACAAAAGAAAGGAAGTACCGTTTCACTTAGTAAGACATTACTAATATCAAAACTTATCTACTTCACCAAACTATCTAAGAACAAGAATTTTTCAGAGGACGAATTTACTTTAAAAGGCTACATCAAGCAATATAAAGACAAAAAGATTGATACTATAAACAGCATATACTTCTAATAATAAACTGATAACCAATACAGTCCTGCTTCATCTCATTAAAAGGGTACATGAAAGCAGGATTTTTTTTCTCTCTTTTAATCTTCTCAAAAGTTCTCACCTTTGCAACGTAATCAATAACGATAAGGCGCCAAGTTACAGATTACATGAATTATTAATACTTTAAACTATAAAAAGATGAATATCCAAATTTTACAACAGAGCATAGCTGAGAACCAAGTCTTAGTAAATAACACTATTGATACAGTATTTGTAACCAGATTCTTAAACGGTATGCTAAGAATTCCAACAGAAATCCGTTTACGATTCAAGACACTCAACAATATGCCTGCCATTACAGTTATATTAACTTACAGAGATAAGAAAGGCAGATTGATAAAAGAGGAACTTACAACCATTGCAAACGGTGAACTTATCAATGCGGTCATTTCAGCAATGGGCAGTAACTTGAAACCAATCCATGCATTCCAAACGGAAGGTAACAACACAATAGAAGAAACCTCGACAAATTTTGAACTGGAAATGTTTGAGAAATTCATGGAATCCTCATATCACTTAAAGATTGAAGATGATTTCATAAGCTCAAACGGTGACAGATTTCTTCATGCTGTTTTCTCTATCGGATTCCATTATGATATACATTTCTACCTTAAAAGGGATGAACACATTGAAGAACTATTGAACAAGGCTCTTACTGCATAATCGAATCAAATTTTGGAGGGAGGGTAAAACCTCTCTCCTTTTATCAATACATAATAGCATGAACATTATACTACCCCCAGCATACGATAATGAATCAGCCCATCATCAAGTAAAACAACTAATGGAACAAAAGAAAAATCTGTCAATCCGAGTTGATGATACTCCTTGTGCTTGGATAAGCAACTCAGATATGTCAAGGTTAAAATACATGCTAAATACAGCATCTTGGAACTGGATTATAAATTATCTGGAAACAGGAAATCCAGATGATTTCAAAGTCTTTCCATTACAGGAAGAATCATTACCCGATTTCCAGACTACATTCCTTAAAGCATTAGTTGACAAGAAACATAAAATCTACAGGATTCCTTTTCTAAGAGAAACCCAACCATACATAAACCTTATAGCTGTTTTCAAATTCGGGAAAATCTATTTCAGAATCAGACTGACAGACCCTATCGTAGGATATCTAAACTCCAACAATATATGAATCACTACATTATCAGTAAAGGACAGAAGCTATCCGATATAATGCCACAAATAGAATCAAACATTAATCTTGCCAAAAAATTTCCTGGCATTGGAGCTACCTATCTGGAAATCCATTCTCCCAGACCTTCTATACTGATAGAGCCTAATGTTCCTGTCATTCAAGGTAAATGTGCAAAATCAGACAAAGACTTTAAACTGTTCGGAGTTTACGAAGGTGTTTCAGTCGATAAAATAACCGATTACCTGCAAGAGCCATACAAATACCATAAACTTATGACTACTCCAGAAAGCTTTCCCAAAATCAAACAGGCTGCAAATAATGTTGGAATAGACCTTTATTCCCATTTCTTTTGCTTGATGGATGAATCCCACCTGTTAGTAAAAGATGTGGATTATAGAGATAACATAGTTCTGCCGATAAATGATTTTTTCCTTTTTAAACAGAAAGCTCTGGTTTCGGCAACACCGATTGCATTTTCAGACCCTCGTTTCAAAGAACAAGGTTTCAGAACTGTCACTATTGATGCTGACTATAACTACAAACAGGATATTACATTAATTCATACCAACAATACACTGCAAAGCATCCAAGATTATCTGGAGCAACATAATGATTCCCCAATATGTTTCTTTATTAATCTGGTTGACTATAGCCATTCATTAATAAAAGAATTGGGAATCCAGAACGAATCCTCCATATTCTGTGCACCTAAAAGTGTACAGAAGCTAAAGAACGAACTTGAATTCAACAATGCCTATGATGAATGGAAATCTGACAGAATGAGAAAGTTCAATTTCTTCACAAGCAGGTTTTATAATGCTTTTGACTTGGAAGTGGATTATACCCCACATGTTGTAATGCTTACTGATATAAAGGCATCACCATATACCATACTTGATATTAATACGGATTGTGTACAGATTGCAGGTCGTTTCCGTAACGGATTATCTACACTTACACATATTTATACAACAGACAATAATCTACCAATAATGACTACGGAAGAAATTAGAATACACCAGTTTGCACAGGAACACGCATACAATACAATCCGAACATTATATAACAGTGCAGCATCCGAAACAGAAAGGAATGCTTTCGGAGAAGCCATGCGTTCACTTCCATTCAACAGGATGCTTTATCCAGATGGAAAGAAAAACTATTTTGCCATTGACAATGATACCAATGACAAGCTGGTAACAGGCAGTTACCATGACAGTGACAGAATCATATCTCTATATTATGCCTGTTACATGTTCCGCCCATCCTGTACAGGATATATCTATCAGTTTAAGGACTTTAGCCAACTATTACTTCAAGGCTCTAAAATGACAGTCAAAGAAAAACGCAAGAAAATGGTAGCCATACTATCCGAACTGAAAGAACCGCTATCTGAATTTGATTTGGACTTTATAAACGAAATGAGAAAAGTTGATTCCTTATTGATAGAAGCATACGAACTTTTAGGCTTGGATTCAATCATGGAAATGGATTATTCCCAAAAACGCATGAACGAAGCTATTATTCTAAAACGGATGCAGGGCAATACAACAGTCAAACTGATAAAGAACAGTTTCAAGACTGGCTACAAATACAAATGCTCACAGATAGTTTCTGAACTGACCCGAATCTTTGAAATGTTGAATATCCATCCTCATAAAAGCATCCGTGGGGAAACCATTAATCATTACTTCGATACAGTTCCATGCAGAATCGGGAAAAAACGGGAACGAGGTTATTTCCTCAGAGCAGAACTATTATAATTACAGGTAGGACAAAAACAAATAAAGTTCTTCTTTTTATACCCCATTACACTTTTGTCCTACCCTTACAGAATTATCTGAAATACCGTTAAACCTATCTTTTATAAGTAGTGAACTTATGATTAGTTCCCCACCTATAAAGTAACTATCTTTATACAACTTCAAACAGATAATTCCACTACCAAGATTCCCTATTTACAAATCATTCAATATTTCTAAAATGCAAGAATTTACTTATGAGCAAATCAGAGAAAAAGCACTAAGACAAGGAGTAAAAGATAACAGGGTTCATATAGGATTATGGGCTAATATTAATAACTATCTAAAAATAAGGAGAAAGAAAAATGGAAAGGTTACTACCTATTATATCTCATTGCAAAAACTGGCTTACTGAAAAGATAAGATTTAAAGTACAGAGATTGATTTTGTCTAATTTATTGGGTGTGCTTATTCCCTTTTTACCGTGTGCTTAATCACCCCCTCTCTACATTCCTACTACTACACTCCTATTAGAGCATGCAATCCTCTTACGAGCATTGCAATGGTAATTTGGATATTGGGGATTTATAAAAAACAATGATATGTGGATTTACAACAAGCATATATATGACAAGCTAAGCGAACTAAGGAAAATCAACAGATTAAGTTCTTCTAAAATGAGATTTCTATTAAAGACCAACCAAATCATTCTTATTAACCATATTGAGCGATTGCCTTATGACGAAACTACCATTCAAAGAATACACCGTAATAAATAATACTCTTATTCAGAAACTTGGTTGTGCAGATGTTTACAGAACCTATGTGTTACTATTAATAGCAGATAAAAGCACACTAACAACTGATACTACCATAGAGGAGCTTGCATCATTTGTTGATGAATCAAAATTCAACTATAAAGGTAACAGGAAAACCAAATCATTCAATGACAAGTTAAGAGATACAGGAGAAGTTACCATACAAGAAAAGAACAGTGGCAAAAAGGACAGAACTTGGACTGATTATATCTTTTCTCCAGTTACTTATGGAAATTACAGAAGAATCAGCAGGGAGTTTTACGATTCATATAATGATACATTGGATTTGAAACTTAGAGGATTCATTCTTAAACTGTTCAGTGCAGCAGAACCACATAGCCATACCATTATTTTACCCATGAGAAAACTGGAAAAACTAATTCACATGGGGCATGATACCATTAATAAATATATAGACCAGCTAATAGAACTGGACTTATTAGACGAAGTTGGTGATTCAACCATATTAAAAGCCAAAGGTCTCATTTTAGACCAACCCAAAGATAAATATGTGGAAGAAGTTAAAGCTCGCTTTGAGCACATGATAGCTTATAATGAAAGCAGAGGGAATCCAATTTCAAGAGAATGCATGATTTATAAGAAGTGCAAAGAGAAACTATTTGAAGGAATCCAAAACATGCACGCTTTTATGAAATCATTGGAAAGTGGATTAGTTGGCACGAAGCAAGATATAAAAGACAATGAAGAACTTCAAGATATTATTTTATAAATCAAACTCAAATCCTGTTTCTATATATAAAGAGTTATATACGAGATACCATACCACTATTTTACTCCCCCTCATGGTAACTTTAAGAAAAAAGAATACTTTAAAAACTTTCTTTGGTGGCTGACTAAAAAAAGAATGCTTATTAATAAGAAAACTGGCACGATGCACTATTACCATTGTTAATGGAATAATTTACTAAGCTCCTCACTTCAAATAAAGTCTCTTTAGGGAAAAGCACAAGAATAGCCTAAGATGCAAACGAAGAAATTCATTTGTGTTTTAGGCTTGTTCTTGTTTAATCAATTCAATCAATAATCATTTAATTCAATTACATTATGGGAAATTTAGTAATTATGCCAGCTATGGCACAGCGTAAAGAATCATTAAACATGGGTGAGTTTGCAGAAGAAGCTATTATTATAGAAGAAGTTACAACACCCAAGAGAGTAAACCATTTCATTGAAGCCAACACACAGGAAGTAACCTTACAGCATCTCACCAAAGACTGCATCATCCCAAGTTTTGCATCAATGGAGGAAACCATAAGTCACCAATCTTTTATAGGTGCAGTAGTGGATGCAGCCAAGGATTATTTTCATGGAGAGCAGTTTGATATACCAGAGATTAGAATCTCACACCCTATCAATGGTAGAATACCAAGTGCATTAGGTAAGAAAGCTTCAGAACTGACAGACGAAGAGAAAACTTTGTTCTATCAGAGAATGTGTTTCTGTTTTGAAATTCCATCTATCGTACATGATGAATACGGTAATCATTTGGCTTTATCTATTGGTGGAGTGAGAGCATATAACGAGATTAACTTGTACAGTAAGAAATCTGTGGAAAGGTTTAAAATTTTCATAGGATTTCGTAATCGTGTGTGCTCTAATTTAATGCTTACTACTGATGGCTTGCAGGACAAGATAGAAGTCTTAAATGTACAGGAACTATATGCAGCTGCATTGAATCTCTTCCATGCTTACAACCCATCCAAAGACCTGCACCTGTTAAGAACGCTTGGACAGATGTCAATCACCACAAGCGAATTTTGTCAGATAATAGGCAGGATGAGATTATATCAAGCTCTTACACCTAACCAACAAAAACGTTTACCTCGTCTATTGTTGGGGGACAGTCAGATTAATGCAGCTTGCAGGGCATTTGTTTCTGATGCAAACTTTAAAAGTACAGGAGACAGCATTACTGGTTGGCAATTGCTCAATTTGCTTAATGGTAGTGTGAAGTCAAGCTACATAGATAACTTCTTAGAGAGGAATCTTAACTGCACAGAGTTTGTACAGGGCATTCAACGTGCCAAATTAGGAGATAGTGAATACGCTTGGTTTTTGGGCTAAGTGAATTATTGATTGAGAGAGAAAAGGGCAGCTATTAGTTAGTTGTCCTTTTTTTATTTCTACCAATACCTAAAACTTACAATTATGAATATAGATTATAAAGTAGGAGAAGTGAAGCTATCTTATAAACCCAAATTCAAGAATCAGCAAAAAGTAACCTGTTCAGAGGATGCTTATAAATATATGCTTTCCACATATAAGAAAGGAACTATATGCTACAAGGAATATTTCAAAGTCCTGTTCCTAAATCAAGCCAACCAGATTTTAGGATATACTCTTATTTCAGAGGGAGGAATCACAGAAACCTGTGCTGATGTCAGATTAATTATGCAAGCTGCATTACTTACCAATTCTGTAGCTTTAATTCTGGCACACAATCACCCAAGCGGTAATCTGAAACCAAGCAGGCAGGATATGGATATTACTAAACAGGTAAGGGATGCAGCACAGTTTATGCGGATAAAAATCTTAGACCATATCATCCTTTCAGATACAGAATACTACAGTTTTGCAGATGAAGGAATGCTGTAGCATAAACAAGGGCACTCAATATTTTAGTTGAGTGTCCTTACTTTATAATATTCACTTTGATAATTAGTGAATGTTTCCTTATAAATCAAGGAGTTAGTAAATCCAACTCAAAATTAATATCCACTTTTATTCATTTACTTATAAAACAGAACATTATGTCACTTAAATATTCAAGCACAACAGCAGACTATCTTGTTTGGTCAGATGCAATGAATCTTATTAGGAAACTGGCAAAAGATGATAATTATAAAATATCACTTCTTATAGCTTTAGGTTGTTTCACAGGATTAAGAATTTCTGATATTCTGGCTTTAAGATGGAAGCAGATAATAGATACAGACGAATTTACTGTAATTGAGAAAAAGACAGGTAAGGTAAGAACCATAAGACTGAATCCCCAGCTACAGGAACATATCAGAGAATGTTACGAACATATAAAACCAGTTGGAATCAATGCACCCATCTTAGTAAGTCAGAAAGGTACAGTCTTTTCAGTCCAGAGAATAAATATCATTCTTAAAGAAGTGAAGAAGAAATACAAGCTAAAGATTAAGAACTTTTCCTGTCATTCACTTAGAAAGACTTTTGGTAGACAGGTCTATAATATGAACTGTGATAATTCAGAACTTGCTTTAGTAAAGCTGATGGAACTGTTCAATCATAGTTCTGTTGCCATTACTAAAAGATACTTAGGATTAAGACAGGAAGAAATCTTGCAGACTTATGAATCATTGAGTTTCTAAATAACAGGTAGGACAAATAAAGAACAAGGTTAGCTTTATATACCCCAATCAAAGTTTGTCCTACCTAAATTTTAAACTCCAGATATACCTAAAGTCCGATTATTTGTGTTTGGCATTTCAGCCTTATAGTAATAGGTCAAATCCATAAGTTTTTAGACTTTAAAGCCAACTTAACTCTTATAATCCATACTGGAGATAACTGTTTGTAAATAGCCAAAGATATGTTGGGATAAAGACGAATAATGTTTGATAGCAGAAGATTTACTATTTATCCCTACATCGTATAGAATTATTTAAAACCTTTCGCTAACTTTGCAACAATTCCAGTGAGTTATAGTGTTAGCAAGCTGAAAGGACATAATTAACGAAAGGTGTTATTGAAATTATCTTCTACATTCAAACTTCGCAACTTTGAAAACTAGCATGAAGATGGTAGCAATAGCACCCATACTTGATATATACCTACCTTATGTTTATAAGGTTTCTATATACTGCTTGGTGTGGGGCTATTGTTTTATTCATGCTAGAGGTAGTGCGAAGACCTGAATGTAGAATAAAGCAATATAGTGTCCTCACACCTTTTTTATTTATTGCTTATTCAAGGGGACAGGTGAGCGCATAATATTTATTGCAATGAAAGAGCTATTTCAAGTCTTAGATAGAGAGGATAGAATCTCCATCCTTAAACTGCTGTCATTATTAATAAAAGAATCTAATAAGTCCACCTATAACGATAACAGCGATTGGATTTTGGCTTTTAATGAAGCTGGATTTAGAACTGATGACATCAACATTAATGAAATATTGTCTAATATTGATATGGACGTTTATAATAGTCCACTAAAAGATTGGCAAGTTCAATCACTTAACTCAATATGTTTTCTGGAAAATATTTTAATCTTTAGATATGTTCCAGACGATGAAGCCAAGGAAATTATCTATATGGAACGAGAAGCAAAAACCTATCGTAAAATAGATAAAGATAGACCATTTCCTCTTTGTCCCTTACCTTTAATGCCAGAAGAAGTACTTAGAATTATGACAATTCGAGTATTAAAACTATTTCGTAATGACACAAACATTTGGTTTGATGTAGAGAACCTACGCATTACTTTAAGTAAAGGACTGGATAACTCATATTTATATTTCAATGAACAAACTAATGAATTTGATATTTGGTTTGAAGATTCATTCATGAGATATGTTGGAGGGATAGAGTGGAATACTCCTAATAATCCATATACCACAATGTTTGTCAATCAATGGTTTAAGACAGGAACAAAAATCGTACTTGATGAACTATTTGAGGGATTCTCTGCAAATGGTTTAGACATCAGATATAATGCAAATGTTGGGTTAGGCTTACATATCATCATAAAATTGAATTAATGGATATATTTTCAGTTTTTGTCACAGGATTCTTTGTTGGGGGACTTATTATATTTCTTATCATAAATAGTACAAAAGATTAAAACCCAATCTATAATGAAATCAATAATACATATAATAATGATAATCTTGACTTTATGCTCTTATGGATGTAAGAGTGATAAAGACGAGTTTAAAATAACAGATGTACAATTTAAGAATAATATTTTTAAACCATTGTACATGAATTATGATTATGGAACTCCTATTTGCAACAAACAGGACTTAGAAAAATATAGACTAAAAAGATTAGGACAAAAAATAAGAGTTACATATTACGATAAATCTATCAGACTTGAGATTCTTGATGCCAGCAATAACAAAGAGTTCATCCTTGATTATAAAGGGAATGGGAAATATTCTGGTGATGGAATAGATGCCATTATCGATGAAAAAACATTTAATAATAGCATTACAATTAACATCAATGCACAAGTTGAATTAGATGTAGACCTCACTATCTTTAAAAAATATGAGAAAGCTAAATCTGAACCGTCCCAAGGTTGGGAAGGATTAAACGAAAATTACTGGCTGATGACCAATAAAAGCATTATAATTACAGCAAAAAAATAAACACATTTTAAACTAAATCATCTACAATGAAAATATTAAACTTCTTAGCTGCTTTTCTGTTGTTCACACTATGCACTAATGGATATTGTTACAATAATAACAAAACAATATACAAAGAAGAGGCTACAATACCTCAAGACGAAATTAAAATAATCAGCACATTTACTGTAACCGCCAAAGTCGCAAGAATTTCAGGTATCTTTCCTAATCAATATCTTAAATACACAAATCAAGTGACCTTAACAATTGCTATATACAGCAATAGTGTAGCTTCTGTTATAGCCGTTGGAAATAAGCAATTAGGAATCCCATTGCCAATAAGAGTAGCAGCCTTCCAAGATGATTACACTTTCGAATGTTCGGATAAACAAAATGATGTAATCTATTGCTTTAACACCTCTAAGCTACAATAAATATGAAAAGACAGCATCATTAATAAAAGAACAGCATTTGAGACTAAAAACTCTTATGCTGTTTTTCTTTTATAGAGCTACTACATTTTAAGGAAATATCCAGATTATAAACCCCAAGAAATAAAATGTCGTACCAATCATGGAAGTTAAAAAAGGAATAACTATCTTTGTTTTGAACTCATAAACATAAGATTTATGGAATATATAAATGAATTTCACAAAGAATGGATAGAACGCACTCGCCAATCAATAGCATCTTGGAGCAAGCAGCCTATATCGCTAGAAGAAAAAAGGAAACAGCAGGAACGCTTGAACCAACAGAGAGCTATAAGAGAGGGCAAACAAAAGAGCTGATTGACTTCGCCAAATCCAACAATTTATGGATTTCTCTTTCTGAACTAAATGTTGAATTTCTTAGTAAAGGTGGAGAAAACGAAGTCTATACAGGAAATAAAGATAATATCGTTATTAAACTGAATAATTTTGAATACGCAGGTGATGATTTGGAGAATTTCTTCATCCGCATAAATGCACACAACAAATTATTTGGTAACGTACCTTATCAGATGATAGGTTTCGCCTATAATAGCCAACAAGAATTCTGTGCAGTTCTTATACAACCTTACATTTTGGCTGAACGAGAAGCTACAGAAGATGAAATAGCTACCTATATGAAAGCATTAGGCTTTGAAATGGACTATTACGACGAATATCATAATTCAGAATATGAAGTGTTTGATGTAGTTCCTAACAATGTACTTTATGGCATTGACGGTGATTTATACTTTATCGACACTCAAATCAGAACACGGTCTTAATCCAAATATGGATTTCTCTTACAAACGGAATTGCATTGGGAATTTGACCATAATGCAGCCCATTTTTATAATTAGTTCTTTTATTTATTTACACGGAGTTTATCTATTGCCACTATAGATTTGATTTATAGTTAATTAAGCTGGTTACAGGGATGCTCGGTCCTGCTTCTTACGGTATGACAGATACTATGGGTCGTATGCACTCAGATGCGCAATTTGCGGGCTCGTCATCAGTTCCTGCTCACGTAGAAATGATGGGATTCCTGGGTATCGGTAACAACCCGATGGTAGGTTGTACAGTAGCTTGCGCAGTTGACGTTGCTACTGCTTTGAATAAGTAATCTATACTTAATCAAGATAATAAATCCCTGTAACTCCATGAGTTATGGGGATTTTTATTTTTTTATCCATGCTGAAAAGCCATTCATACATCCACAAAAAAGAGGCCGAATCCCAATGCGTTTCGACCTCTTCATCTATTCTGCCAAATTAAAATTCTTATTCTGCAGTCTTTTCAACCGGTTTTTCAATGCCCTCACTGGTAGCACGCTCTTCCATACGCTTGATTCTTAAATCGAGATCCGGATGTGTGGAGAACAACTGATTCAATTTACTGGAAGATGAACCACCACTCTGTTCCTGCAAGGATTTCAATTTCTGGAATGAAAGCGCCATGGCCCAGGGATTCTTCCCTGCTTTTTTCAGAAACTCATATCCGTAATCATCTGCTGCACATTCCTGCTTCTGAGAATAGCGGGCATTCACCAGCGCCTCTGTCAAGTCGCCCAACTGTGAATCGGTCAATGTAGCAGCCTTTCCACCCTGAGAAGAAATACCGTCTTTCAATGCCGAAGTAAGCAATGCCGTACGGAAACCTTTTTTAGAATCCCGATGAGCCACATGACCGATTTCATGTCCTATCACGCCCAATAGCTCTTCATCGCTCATAATGTCCATCAAAGAAGAAAAGACACGTACGCTACCGTCAGCACAGGCAAACGCATTGACATCGGTCACATAATACACCTTAAAGTTCAAAGGGATACCGTCTGCGTCTCCTAATCCTTCAGTCAACTTCTTCAGGCGAATGGTATATTCATTGTCATCTGCGCAAACCTGATTGTTGGCATCCATCCAAGTGATATACTCTTTTACGTATTCACCCATCTGCTCATCGGTCAACGTCACAGCTTGAGTGGCTTTCACAGCCCCACTAATCGCTTTCTTCAGATTAAACTGCGCCATGACCGGTACGGACGATACTGCACACATCAGGCACACAATTGCTTTCAAAAACACTCTGTTCTTCATAAAACTTTCATTTAGATTGGTTAGTCATCATTTATGTTGTTTTTAATAGTTTTCGGAAAAAACACCCACCATAAATACACAATGCTCCTATTACGACAAGACCTCCCCCAAACACTCCTTCCGAAACAGGCAGATGAACCTCTCTTGGACGTTCAGGATGATACCATACTGAAATCTCATCTCCCTTCCTTGTAAAAGGCCAGTGACTGGTTCTGGTCACAGATAAGTCCCCGTATTTTTCTGTGGAATAAATGACAGTCATCTCAGTATCGTATCTGAGTTTACGATGGCGGTAATTCTTCTTGGTTTCGACTCTCTGTACAATTCCCACTGTATGATGGCAATTCCGGGCGGCCCTGCATAAGGGATACAATTCGGCGACTCCCGCAGAAAGTAAAATGAAGCCCACCACAAGCATCACCCAGGGAATTATTCGGATACGTGTATTCATAAGATAAGTTTAGTTTATACAAAGATATAGAATTACACGTATATCCCTATTCCCAAAAGGAAAAAATGAAAACAGAAAATTACCACAAATTCATTTACGGTAATATTGTGCCAATGAAAAAGCGCGCCGGAGCGCTATGCGAGTGCAAACGAACGCACATAAAGGACCTGTAAAAAACAGGACTCCGGTGGAGACCATAATATTTCCCAGTCCTACAAGCGGAGACACCACACCGCCAAAGGCAAACCCCAATGCCCCCAGCAAGGCCGATGCCATACCCGCATTTGCCCGTTCACTATCCATCGCCAAGGTATTGGATGCGGTAAAGGTGAGTCCTAACATGGAAAGTAACGCCAAAAGCAGCACTTCATAAATCCAGAAACTGCAACCGGCACACAATGCCACACACAAAAGGAAAGAAGCGATTACCATTCCGACACTTCCCCTATATAAAGCTTGTTCCGGATGGGCAAACCTAACAGCCGAAGTCGCAGAAATGACAATGGCTATGGCATTAGCTCCAAAACAGATGCTGAACATCAAAGGCGAAAAGCCATAATGCTCCTGCATAATAAAAGGAGAGGAAGCAATATTGGCAAACAACACCCCCTGGGCAAAACCAAACTGAAGGATATAACATACATACCGACGGTTGTGAATGACGGTAAGAAAACTCTTATACACATCTGCCCAACGTGCATTCTGGCGACGTACAGCCGGCAGGGACTCCGCAAAATGCAGACTTCCGAGCAACAACAATATACCTAATCCGAACAATACCCAGAAAATGCCGTGCCAGCCTACACTTTCGGCCATTCCTCCTCCAGCCACAGGAGCCGCCACCGGAGCCACTCCATTGATAGCGCCAATAATAGCCAGCATCTTTGCCAGTTCCCTGCCGGAATACTTATCGGCTGCGATGGAACGTGAAATCACAATTCCTCCGGCACCCGCTATTCCTTGCACCACTCGCCAGCCCACAAACTGCATGATGGTCCGTGAATAGAGACATCCCAATGTAGCCAAAAGAAACAGACACATGGCCACAATCAAAGGAAGCCGGCGACCATACTTGTCACTCAGCGGACCAAAGAACAATTGCCCGACAGCCAATCCTATCATGCTGGCCGTCAACCCTAATTGCACCTGTGAGGAAGTGGTATGAAAATAGTCAGTCATGGCAGGCAGAGTAGGCAGATACATATCGGTTACAAACGGGCCAAATGCGGTCAATATACCTAAGAATACGAGAATAAATAATTGAGAATTACTTCTTGTCATAATGTCCTTCTTTAAAACGCTGCAAAATTAGACATTATGAAGAAGTTTTCACCTTCCTTTTACCGCACAAAACTTTTCAAAATCGGAACTAGCTCCTCTTTTTATCGAAGAAAAACCGTATTTTTGTTTCATAAAATCATCTTCACATGGATATTTCCTTATTATCATCTCTCACCGCCATCCATTATGACGAAGGCAATCTGGCTTTTCTGAAAGCCTCCCTGCTCCATTTCGACTGTGGCATCCAACTACAATGCACCAGCGGAGAAGGTATTCTCTCCACCGGTGCACAGCAATTTCACCTACACAAAATGTCAGAACTTATTTTCTGGGAAGGAAGTATCATGCAACTTATAGAGGCATCCGATGATTTTCATGTCCGCTTCCTGCTTTATCCCAAGAAGCTCTTTCTACAGGCAGCCATTTCACTCGACACCACGTATTTCAACTACATGAGAGAGTTTCCACAATACAACCACGAAGAAGAGAGCTGGAAAAACATCAGCCTATGGATGAACATGGGACAGCTGCTTTTTACCCAGCCTCCTTCTGCATTCAGCGAACGGCTGGAACTGAATTTCCTGCAAGGTATGCTGATGTGGATTTTCAGTTCCATCCCCGACACGTACGTATCAGTGGCCGAATCGTACACCCGGAAGCAACTCTTGTTTCACAAGTTCATGCACCTGATTCACGAACATGCCGCACAAATGCATCAGGTATCGTTCTATGCCGGACAGCTCTGTATCTCTCCGCGTTACCTGCACGAAATTACGGAAACCTACTCCAACGGAAAGACTCCGAAAGCACTTATCGACGAACAGCTGACTGCCGAACTGAAAGTCCTGCTCAACAATCCGGCTTTATCCATTGCAGAAATAGCCTCTCTCTGTCAGTTTCCGGATTCTTCTTACCTGAGCCGTTTTTTCAAGAAAAATACCGGTATCTCTCCCAAAGAGTACCGCACGCAAAAACAGCCCTGAATTACAGGAGTCCGCTTTCCATTTCATTACGAACTGCTGCCATCATACCTTCCACTTGCGCCAGGGCAAACATACGTCCGTAGAAAGAGTAACCGGGATTGTATCCTTCTTTTTCATCTCCCAGCATCGTACGTCCATGGTCTACTCGCATGGGCAGTCCGGGATTTTCTTTCTCAAAAATACGGATTAACTCTAGCAGATGACCTCTTCCTTCCAGATGTGATGTCTCTCTGAAATCTCCTTCGGGCAATATTTCCGTACTGCGAAGATGGACAAAGTGGGTTCTCCGGGCAAAACGGCGGGCCAGTTCACGGGTATCATTCTGGCTTCCGGAGCTCAAGGAACCGGCGCAGAAAGTCAGTCCGTTATGCGGATTGTCCACGGCATTCAACAGCCAGTCGATGTCTTCTTCACTGGTGACAATACGCGGAAGGCCGAGCACCTGGAAAGGAGGATCGTCCGGATGAATGCACAGATTGACTCCATACTCATCGCACACCGGCATCACTGCTTTCAGGAATTCACACAGATTTTCTCTCAGCTTCTGGCGGTCTATTCCTTTATATAATGCAAGCAGTTCGCGGAACTTACGGACGGGGTATTGTTCTCCCTCCTGAATGTTACCGTCGATAAACCCTTGCGTTTTTACAATAATCGTATCTATCAGTTCGGCCTTTTCCTCAGGAGTAATACGGCAGTCCAGTTCTTCCACCTTCTGCAGTTCTTCAGGAGAATAATCACGCTCCGCTCCTTCACGCTGCAAAATCTTCAAGTCGAAATAGGCAAAACGTATCCGGTTAAAATAAAGCGAAGAACTTCCGTCGGGCAAGGCATAATGCAGGTCTGTACGTATCCAGTCGATGACCGGCATAAAGTTGTAGCATACAGTCTTCACTCCGCACTTCCCTAAATTAGCCAGACTGATTTTATAATTCTCTATCAAGGCATCACGCTCAGGGCCGCCGTACTTGATAGCCTCGCACACCGGAAGGCTTTCTACAACCGACCATCTCATGCCGTACGATTCAATATAGTTTTTCAGGTCATTAATTGCCTCTGTGCTCCAAACCTCCCCGTTGGGTACCTCGTGAAGCGCCGTCACAATGCCTTCCACTCCAATCTGCCGAAGCATGGAAAGCGTGATGCGGTCTTTCTTACCAAACCATCTCCAAGTCTTTTCCATCGTTACCGTTCCCTTAAATTATACTCCACTGAATGAACTGAATCCTCCGTCGATGGGCAAAGTAACTCCCGTAATGAAACTGGCCGCCTCACTGCACAGGAACTGTACGGCTCCATTCAGTTCTGAGATGTCACCAAAACGCCTCATCGGAGTCTTAGCTATGACTTTCCGGCTACGTTCCGTCAGCGAACCGTCAGGATTTATCAGTACGGCACGATTCTGGTTGCCGATAAAGAAACCGGGGGCAATGGCATTCACGCGAATCTTCTCACTGAACTTCAAGGCCATTTCCTGAGCCATCCAGCGAGTGAAATTCTCTACTGCACTCTTGGCCATGGAGTAGCCCGGTACACGGGTAATGGCTTCATAAGATGCCATGGAAGACACATTGATAATACTACCACTTTTCTGTGCGGCCATAACTTCCCCGAACACCAGGCAAGGATATACCGTACCGTTCAGGTTCAAGTCTACCACCTTGTTCAAGTCTTCCACCTTCATATCGAACACGTGCTGCGTTTCGGTCAGCGTACCTCCCGGGATATTTCCTCCCGCTGCATTGACCAGAATATCTACCCTTCCCCACTGGGCCAACACTTTTTCTTTCACTTCCCGCAAACTGTCCATGTCGAGCACGTTACAGGTAAAACCGCAAACTTCTCCCCCGGTCTTTCTAAGTCTTTCCAACGCTTTTTCCACCCGGTCGGAATGTGCTCCAATCACTGCAACTTTGGCTCCAGCCTTCAACAGACCTTCAGATATGTTACTTCCCAATACCCCGGAACCGCCTGTAACTACAGCCACTTTTCCGGATACATCAAACAAACTGTTCATATTATGTCAATTTTTATCTGCCCCAAAGTTAGAGGAGAAATAAACATGAACATTTGCCAATTTTTGCAGGTTATTTGCGTAACTTTGCAGCATCTTACTTTTTCCTTTTCCTGACATGAGAAAGATACTCAACGAACAACTGGATATTACAGATGCCCACCCGCTGAAGGCCCGGTTCTACGATTACAAGAACTTCACTTATCCCTGGCATTTCCATAGTGAGTTTGAAGTGATTTACATCGAAAAGGGATATGGCCTGGGAATGGCAGGCGACGGTATGACCGATTTCTCCGACCAGCAATTGTTTCTTTTAGGTTCCAACCTTCCTCATTACCTGGAAAACGCACCGGAATACGACCTGAAGGAAGAATTAAGAGTGAACGGGGTTATCATCCAATTCGAAAAGGATTTCATGCAATATGCTTTCTCGCACTACAGCCAGTTTCAAGGTATCAATCGCCTGCTGGAAGAGGCACAAAGGGGGCTGCTGTTTTCACTATCCAATTGCACGGATAATATTCCGCAGATAATAAAGCGCATCCCGCAAAAAGAAGGGGTGGGACAAATAGTGGAGTTTCTGCAACTGCTGGATGCACTGACGCATCTTACTCCCCAAAAAGTCATCTCCTCTCCAGCCTATGACCCAGTCCCAGCACGGTTTAACGGACGAAAGATTGAAAAGGTCATGGCCTTCCTCAACAAGCATTACACCCAGCCAATCTGTCTGGAGGATGTAGCCTCATACGCTGCCATGAACCCAACTGCCTTCTGCCGTTTTTTCAAGGAAAACACCGGAAAGACATTCAGACAACATATCACAGACATGCGAATTGGCTATGCCTGCAAACTATTACTAAACGGGAAATGGAATATTTCAGAAATCAGTCTGGAATGCGGCTTTGAATCAGTCGCACACTTTAACCGGTGCTTTAAAAAGCATACAGGGATGACACCGACTTCTTATCGGAAGAAAATCCAATGAACGTTTGAATGAAGGCTTTTTTTTCCTAATTTATAGACACAAAAAAGTTGAACAACACTGTCCAACTTTCCTGAGCCTCTTGTCGGATTCGAACCAACGACCCCGAGATTACAAATCACGTGCTCTGGCCAACTGAGCTAAAGAGGCGGGTGGGTAAGCTTACCATATCGCGCCGCTACAACCAACTACCTTTGCTGCGATCAAGCCCTGGAGGATTCGAAGGGAGCTGGCCGTATGGGACTTACCCGTATTTCAACATGTTCTCGACAGACATCTTATCGATGTTTCTCGATTGCGGGTGCAAAGGTAGGCATTTTTTTTGAATACGCAATACCTTCATGAAAAAAAATATACCAAAATGGTAAAGAATATGATTTTTCAGTCTTTTTATATACCACAGCTCACTGAAAAAGACTACTTTTGTAACCATTATCAAACGTAACTATCATGACAACAGAAAGACCGATAACCTTACAGGAATACGCCATGCGGTTTGGAACTTACATGGGATTGTTCTGGATTTTCAAATTTATCTTCCTCCCCATAGGCTTTTCCATCCCGTTGCTTCAGCTCCTGTTTATCCTGATGACCCTCTTTGTACCGGTGTTAGGCTACATTTATGCACGCCGCTACCGCAACCAGTATCATGAAGGCAATTTTTCTTTCACTCAGGCTTTCAGTTTCTGCTTTCTGATGTATCTTTTTGCTTCTATCCTGACAGCGCTGGCACACTACGTGTATTTCCGCTTTATTGATCAGGGTTATTTGTTGAATACGTATCTGGACCAACTGGAAACTATAAAGGATTCCGTAACCGGCGACATGAAGATTTCCGTAGAACAACTTATCGGCAGTCTGAATGTCATTTCTTCTCTCAGTTCTTTGCAACTGACCTTTCAGCTGCTTTCGCAGAATTTCTTCTATGGAATCCTGTTAGCCATTCCCACCGGTCTGGTAGTCATGAAAAAGAAAAACTAATCGCTTTAGCAATATAAATATGGATATATCTGTAGTCGTACCTCTATATAATGAAGAGGAGTCCTTACCCGAACTGTATGCTTGGATTGAACGCGTAATGCATGAGCATCATTTTACCTACGAAGTTATCTTTGTAAATGATGGTAGTACAGACCACTCCTGGCAGGTCATCGAAGAGCTTAGCCGGAAGTCAAAAGAAGTGAAAGGCATCAAGTTCCGCCGTAATTATGGAAAATCACCTGCCTTATTCTGCGGATTCAAGAAAGCAGAGGGAGATGTAATCATCACCATGGATGCTGATTTACAGGACAGTCCGGATGAGATTCCGGAACTTTACCGCATGATTACAGAAGACGGCTATGACTTGGTTTCCGGATGGAAACAGAAGCGCTATGACCCGCTGTCGAAAACAATCCCGACCAAACTATTCAATGCTACTGCACGTGCGGTTTCGGGAATACATAATCTGCACGACTTCAACTGCGGACTGAAAGCCTATCGCCGGGACGTAGTGAAAAACATTGAGGTGTACGGCGAAATGCACCGCTACATTCCCTACCTGGCTAAAAATGCCGGTTTCAACCGTATCGGAGAAAAGATTGTACATCATCAGGCACGCAAATATGGAAAGACCAAGTTCGGACTGAACCGTTTCGTCAACGGATATCTGGATTTGCTTACCTTGTGGTTCTTGTCTACCTTCGGCGTGAAACCGATGCACATCTTCGGCTTCTTAGGTTCCATCATGTTCATCCTGGGATTTATCGCTGTCGTTGTAGTAGGCGCTACCAAGCTCTATGACATGTATTGCGGCAATCCTTATCGCCTGGTAACTGAAAGTCCCTATTTCTACCTGGCACTTACCACCATGATATTAGGGACCCAGCTTTTCCTGGCCGGATTTATCGGAGAACTGATTGCACGCAATTCTCCTGAAAGAAACAACTATCAAATCGAGAAAGAAATTGAATAATGAAGAAACTACCGATTGTATTAGGTATCCTCTTGGTGGCAGTCGTTTCCTTTTTCCCAGCTTGTGAAGTGGAAAACTGTCCGCCCAATGCACTGGCGTATGCCCAGTTTGCATTTGTTGACCAATATGGACGGTCTGTGCAGTACACCGATACACTGACGGTCATCGGGCAGTTGGAGACCGCTGATACGACAATTTACGACACGCTGATTAATAAGTCAACCAACACAAGTACGCTCAGCCTACCGCTCAGCTACGGAGAACAAACCCGGTTTATCCTTCAGTATGCCAACCGCCAGCGAGACGTCCTTACAATCACCCACCGCAATATTCCTTACTTTATCAACCTGGATTGCGGTACCATGATGTTTTATGAAGTCACCGGTGCGGAAACTACTACCCGTATGCTCGATTCGCTTGTCATTACCAATCCGAACATAGATAATTATGAGAAAGAGAATTTCAAGATATATTTCACTATTTCTGATACTAACGAGTAGCTGTCTTTTGCTTTCTCCCTTGCAGGCACAGAAACCGGGCGTACATAAAGCAACTCCCGCAGAGATTAAAAAGGAAGACAAGAAGAAAGCTGAGCCGACAGAGTCTGTCCCGTTCTATCAGGGCACGAGCATAGGAGTGGAAATTGCCGGACTGGGAAGTTACCTGTTAGGCAGCGACATTCTGAATACTGAAATTGCCGTACAAGCCAACTTGAAAAATCGCTTTCTTCCCGTCATTGAAGTGGGATACGGAAAGGCAGATGCCATAAATGACGGAAACAACCTGCACTACAAGACTTCCGCTCCTTACTTCCGTATCGGAATGGATTATAATGTGTTTTACAAAAAGACACATCTCCCGGGTTATTTGTATGTGGGTCTTCGCTACGGCATGAGTTCTTTCAGCTATGATGTAGACGGCCCCAGCATGACCGACCCCAACTATGGTGGAGAAGTCTCCTATCCGTTTGCTTATTCCGATATGAAGAGCAGAGCCAGCTGGCTAGAAGGAGTGCTCGGACTTAAAGTGAAAATATACAAAGGTTTCTGCATGGGCTGGAGCGTGCGATATAAAATGAGAATGAACGTGGAAGGTCATGACAATTCCATTCCATGGTATGTGCCCGGATTCGGGAAAAATGCCGGGAGCAGCTTTAACTTGACGTATAATCTCATTTACAACTTACCCTTCTGATTCACATGAATTTAATCGAAACCATCTTATTGTCCGTCAGTCTGGCTATCGACTGTTTCACCGTATCCGTAACCAGCGGAATTATTTTGCACCGCATTCAATGGGGCACGTTTTTACGAATGGCTTTTTTCTTCGGACTCTTTCAAGCACTAATGCCCTTCTTGGGATGGTTAGGTGCCAGCCGTTTCCAGCATCTGATTGAAGCCTACGACCATTGGATTGCCTTTGCCCTATTGGCATTTTTAGGTATCCGCATGATACGTGCGCAGTTTAAAGAAGAAGAGACTGCTTCCTTCAACCCTACCAGCCTGAAAGTGACACTGGCATTGGCTGTAGCCACCAGTATTGATGCATTGGCCATCGGTATCTCGTTTGCCTTTGCCGGATTCAAACAACTGGAAAGTCTTTGGATGCCTCTGACCAGTATTGGAATTGCCTCTTTCGTACTCTCACTGGCAGGAAGCCTCATCGGCGTATTCTTCGGCAAGCGTTTTCACCTGCGGGTGGAAATCTTCGGGGGACTGGTGCTGATTGGCATCGGTATCAAAATATTAGTAGAACATTTATTCTTGCAATAAAATCATGAACAAAAACAACTTAAAATGGCAGTTGCCGTTTCTTGTATTGCTCATCGTAGGAACGGTACTGATTCTGAGAAAACAATCTCCTTACCAGACCGACCAGGGACTGGTATTCGGTACGGTATATAAGATTACCTACCAGTCATCTGAGAACCTGAAAGCGGAAATTGAGAAAGAACTGCAAAAGGTGGACAATTCCTTGTCGCCGTTCAACAAGCAGTCGGTCATCACGCATATCAACCACAATACAGACATGCGTGCCGACAGCCTGTTTGCGTATGTGTTCAATCTGGCCAAGACTATCTCCAACGAGACCGGAAAAGCCTATGATGTCACCGTAGCCCCACTGGTCAACGCATGGGGATTCGGGTTCAAACATTCCCAGTTTCCCGATTCACTGACCATCGACAGCCTGCGCCAGTTCGTGAGTATCGACAAGATACAGCTGAATGCAGAGGGAGAAGTCGTCAAGGCCGACCCGCGCATGATGCTCGACTTCAGCTCGATTGCCAAGGGTTTCGGCGTGGATTGTGTCGCCCGGCTGTTCGACCGCAAAGGCATCAGGAACTACATGATTGACATCGGCGGGGAACTGGTGCTGAAAGGACAAAACAGTAAAATGGAGCCTTGGCGTATCGGAATCAACAAACCCATCGACGATTCCCTGTCCGTCAACCAGGAACTACAGACCGTATTAGAAATTACCAATGCCGGTATGGCTACTTCGGGCAACTACCGCAATTTCTATTACAAAGACGGAAAGAAGTATGCACATACCATCGACCCTCGCACGGGATACCCGGTACAGCACAATATTCTTTCATCTACCGTCATCGCCAAGGACTGTGCCACAGCCGATGCCTACGCCACTGCCTTCATGGTACTGGGACTGGATTCAGCCAAGGCCATCTGTAGTGCCCATCCTGAGCTGGATGCCTATTTCATCTACTCGGACAAAGACGGGAAATTGCAGACTTACTCCACTGAGGGTATGAAGAAATACATGCGAAACTAAAAAAGGCCTTGTCCAAGACAGGATATAAAAAATGCCGGAACGTAAAAAATACGCTCCGGCATTTTTTATCTTATCAAGATACTACACCAGCCTTCTTCAGGCAAAAATACCCGTAACAATCTTCTTTTCCCAGTACTTCTTAGGAAGTACTGCAGTACTGCCGTGAAAGTAGCAGAGTACTGATTAGAAAGTACTGGAGTACTGCCAAGGAAGTACTGACACATCCCAGTCGTTCAAGAAAAGACCTTGTAATTATCCTAATACATTTCCTAAATAGAGGAAGAACATACCAATCAGCACTAAAATCAAATCAACCACCTTGCTCTTCAGGTTCTTCTCGCGGAATATCATGGCACCAAACAGGAAGGAAACCACCACGCTTCCCCGTCGCACCATAGACACGATGGAAATCATGGCTCCGTCCATACCAAGCGCATAGAAATACACGAAATCAGCCGCCGACAAGAATACGGAAATCAGGATAATGCACCAGTCCCAGTGAAACGGTGTACTGCTTTTCCGCTTGGGCCACCACAAGAACATCAGCACTCCTCCCATCAGGAAAAGCTGGTACACATTGTACCACGCCTGTACCACCATGTTGTTGAAGCGTCCCATCAGGTATTTATCGTACAAACCACTGACAGCACCTAACACAGCCGCCAGCACCACAAACCAAATCCATTTGTCGTGCTTGAAATCTATTCCTTCTTTCTTTCCCGAACGGCTCAGCATGAAAAACGAAATGATAGCCATCAGCACACCAATCCACTGGTACACATTCAAGCGTTCACCAAATATCAGCAAGGCACCTACCAGCGTCATGACCGGACGGGTAGCATTGATGGGGCCGACAATGGTCAAGGGCAGGTGTTTCATACCAAAATAACCGAACGTCCACGAAGAAAGCACGATAAACGATTTCAGGATAATGAACTTATGCACCTCCCAACCTGCTGAAGGCACGTAAAAAAGCGTATCCTGCAACGCCTCCGGATGAAAGTACGAAACTAAAATAAACGGTAAAAAAATCAGACTCGAAAACAGCGTGTTCAGTCCCAGTACCGGAAGAACCGCATTGTTTGCCAATGATTTTTTCTTGAAGACATCATAAAAGCCCAGCAACGCCGCTGAGCAAAAAGCCAGTAATAACCACATGTTTTCTTGATTTTTGTAAACCGCCGCAAAGGTACGACAAAAATCCCAAACTCATTGCACAATTCAAAAACTCTCTCTAACTTTGAATGAAATGAACGAACAGGTAATACAAAAACTAAAAATCCTGACTGAATCCGCCAAATACGACGTGTCGTGCGCTTCCAGCGGTACTTCCCGTAAAAACACACGGGGAGGAGTCGGTAATACAGTAGGAGGATGGGGCATCTGTCACAGCTTTTCAGAAGACGGACGCTGCATTTCCCTGCTCAAGATTATGCTGACCAACTACTGCATCTACGATTGTGCCTACTGCATCAACCGGGTAAGCAACGACATTCCACGGGCCACTCTTTCCGTTACGGAACTGGTGGAGCTGACCATGGAGTTCTACCGAAGAAATTATATAGAAGGACTATTTCTCAGTTCGGGAGTGGTACGCAACCCCGACTACACCATGGAACGCCTGGTACGGGTGGCCAAAGACCTGCGACTGGTGCACCGTTTCAATGGTTACATCCACCTGAAAAGTATCCCCGGTGCCAGTGAAGAACTGGTACGGGAAGCCGGACTATATGCCGACCGTCTCAGTGTCAATCTGGAGATTCCGACAGAAAAGAATTTAAAACTGCTGGCACCGGAGAAAGATCACCAGAGTGTGTATCTTCCGATGAAATACATTCAACAAGGCATACAGACCTATCAGGAAGAGCGCAAGCACTATCGTCACACTCCCCGCTTTGCTCCTGGCGGACAAAGTACCCAGATGATTGTAGGAGCCACCCCCGAAACAGACAAGGATATCTTGCAGGTATCTTCTTCGCTGTATGAAGAACCTACCATGAAACGAGTGTATTATTCAGGCTATATTTCGGTAAATACGTATGACAAGCGACTTCCTACCTTGAAGCAACCGCCTCTGGTACGAGAAAACCGTCTTTACCAGGCCGACTGGCTGCTGCGTTTCTATCAGTTCAAGGTAGATGAGATAGTGGACGACCAGAGTCCTAATCTGGACTTGGAGATTGATCCGAAACTGGCCTGGGCCCTTCGCCATCCGGAGTTCTTCCCCGTCAATATACAGACCGCCGATTATGAAGCCATCCTGCGTGTGCCGGGCATCGGAGTAAAATCGGCCCGCCTGATTGTGGCTTCCCGCCGTTTCTCCCGTATCGGATTTTACGAACTGAAGAAGATGGGAGCCGTCATGAAGAAAGCCAAATACTTCATCACCTGCAATGAGCTGCCCGAAAAGACCATTCATGAGCTAGGTGCCTACGGAGTACGGAAACTTCTACTCCCTACTCCCCGCAAGAAGATAGACGAACGTCAGCTGAGTTTCGACTTTGGAGATACAGAAGAAGCTGCCCCCACAAACGAGTGAAGGCAGCTTCCTTACTTTTATGCATTCTACATTTTCAGCGGATAGAAACTTCCATTACAGGCTGTTCCTTTATGGTATCCAATGGTACCGCTCTGTACTTGACACGCTGAAAATCAATCTTATTTAAATCAATGCTACGTATAGCAGAATTATACATGGTACGATAATAAATCATCCGATGCCGCATATCCGTGGCCGAAGTCCACTGTGTAGCACTTGGGATATTGACAGGCACTTTTCCTTCCGCAAACTCAATTCCCAATGGAATATCAAAGTTGTTCAAAATCTGAAATCCTTGAAGTACGGTCTGACGGGCATTATCCTGCACAGGAGCTGTAGCCTGATAAAAGGCAGCCCGCACAAAACGGGAGGGAGGAGTCACATCACCGGGAATACCCAAGAATCCGCTTCCAGCCCCGAAAGAACGAAGAGCCACATTCCCTAACGACTGAGGTTGGGCACTGCCCGGATACAGATTGACGTAATTATTCAGGTTGGTCAGTTGCCATTCAAATCCCGGAGAGTTAGTCAGTACTCCCAAGTTGTTTTCAAAGAAATGCAATTCACCGTCTACGATTTCCAATACCACCTGACGTCCTGACACATCGGCAAAACGCCAGTGTACAGTCGATGCACGCGGGTCAATGGCCACTACATGTACCTGCTTCAGGCTTTCCATCACTTCATCCACCGTCTTGCAGTTGCCTAATACCCAGGAAACCAACTGCAAATCGGCAATGGAAGACGATTTATACTCTGCTTTATACGCTTCATACTGTCCGTAATTCGGGAAATAGAACAGACCGGCAGAGAGACCTTCTTCGTTCAAACCTTCTGCCACAAACTCCTTTTGTTCTACCGCAAGGCCCACATATCCATATTTTGCCGTAAATTTCATGCCATCCTGTCCGCCGGGCACATACGACTGAACCGTATAGCCACGTGGCACCACCACATAGCAACTGTTCAAGTCACTTCCACCCCATTCAATGGTACGGGCAAGAATGCGTGTGCTGTCTTTTGCTGTCAAGGTGATACCTGTGCAAGCCTGAGCAGGCTGTGACTGGAAGACGGCCACTGTGGCCATCAGTCCCAAGAGCATAGATTTGTAATTCATCATTTAATCTGTTTTTATTATATAACAAAAAACTATTCCTTTTGTTTCAGTTTATCGTTTTTACTACTTTTGCTCCCTGAAATCCTCTATACACAAAGATACGAAATTCTCATAAACCATGACAGTTTTTCAATACGATTCCACTTTTGAAGGTCTGCTTACCGCCCTGTTCGATGCCTATTATCGCCGGACTTTTCCCGACCTGCTGCTTACAGAGAAGGAACCGCTTCCGCTTTTTCATGAGGAGGTACATCAGGTGGTAACAGATGCGGAAAAGACAGAACGGGTTTGGAAACTGTTATCACGTAAACTTTCCCGAAGAGCACTTGCCTCCCTTACCTATTGCTGGCTTTCGGAAACACCGGAAGCAGCCATGCTCCTTTTTCGCTACATGCGGAAAGTAATCGATGCACCGGCCTCTATCGAACAAAATTTCGCAGACCCAGATGTGTTAGGAGTGTATCAGCTCAGCAAAAAAGTAGCAGACGAGCGAATGAGAGTACTTCAGTTCATGCGCTTTCAAAAAACAGCCGACCAGGTATATTTCGGTATCATGGAACCTCTTTATAACGTCTATCCACTGACCATCTATCATTTTCGCGACCGGTTTGCCGACCAGCCATGGATAATCTACGATGCACGCCGTCGCTACGGCTACTATTACGACCTGAAAGAGGTTAACGAAATTACATTTGAAGACTCTCGTGCTGCCTTCCTGCGACATGGCAAGTTGGAAGATGAGCTGCTGGATAAAAATGAAAAGCTTTTCCAGGAGGGCTGGAAAAGCTATTTTCACAGTGTATGTATTCAATCCCGACTGAATCCCGTAAAACACAAAAAGGATATGCCGGTCCGTTTCTGGAAATATCTTACAGAGAAAGACTAACCCAGCGGGAATAATTCATCCGGATAGCCTATATCGACCAAAAAGAGTGCATGTCCCGGTACGGATGTACCTGCACTGCAGCGGTTCTTCTCTTCTATCACCTTCCGGAAACCTTCCACCGAAAGTTTGCCGCGTCCCACTTCTACCAGCGTACCAACAATGGCCCGAACCATATTCCGCAAGAAACGGTCTGCCTGAATGGTAAATACCCATTCCGTTTCGCTTACCTGCTCCCAGTGGGCGTGCATAATCTTGCAGTTATTGGTTTTCACATCCGTATGCAATTTACTGAAGCTCGTAAAATCCGTGTAATCGAACAAGGTCTGTGCTGCCTCATTCATCTTTGCAAAATCCAAAGGCTGGAACAAACGCCAGCAATATGCCCGGTTAAACGGATTCTTCTGTGTGGTAACGTAGTATTTGTACGTACGATAAGTCGCATCAAAACGGGCATGCGCATCCTGATTCACTCTCCGCACACGGTACACCGATATATCCGGCGGCAGCAAACGGTTCAGTTTATCCGTCACCGTATCTTCATCCAGCATCCATTCCACATCAAAATGTGCCACCATCAGGCGGGCATGTACTCCAGCATCCGTACGTCCGGCCCCCACCACTTCAATGGCCTCATCCCGCAAGAAAGTATGCAGCGCTTTCATCAGCGTTTCCTGCACACTGCTTCCGTTCGGCTGTATCTGCCAGCCATGATAGTTAGTACCGTCGTAAGCCAAATAAATGAAATATCTGAACATAACTTCTTGAATTATCGGGCAGTAATATGGAAACAACCTTGTTTCAATTCGTATTTCACATAACAGCGGTCTGCCTTACGAAGGTCACGCAATACTTCCGACAGCACCAGCTTCAATGTATCCGAACTTACATCCTGCATAGGACGACCATCGGGGTCTTCTACCTTCTCAAAACGCTTCCAGCTCACATCAAACGTAGTTCCATAAAAATGGCAGGAGTTCAGCGAAGCATTTCCGTTGGTTCTCCGCAGACGCTTTACGTCATCCTTCGTACGAGTCACGGACGTTACAATGATTTTATTGGGGTTCAGTCCTTTGTTTTCCAGTGAATCCAAGAAATTAACCCCGATGGTATCCAGCAACGCACTGGCCTGAGGTATCAGGTAGGGAATTGAATGCGTCAAAGAGTCCAGACCATACCGTTCACAAGCGGCAATTTCAATCAACCGGTCCTTCATTTCTTCCGCCTCTTCACGGGTACTGATAGGACGGATACCTATTTTCTTGGCTGTAGCCAGTTGCACATCATTCAAATCTCCAAACGAACGTTTATAGCTGATAACTCCCCTGATATTGCGCGGATTGTTCATTTTCATTGACATGTCCTTTTCCTTACATCCAGCCAGACAGATGCCAGCAAATAAAGCCACCGCCAGACATGACTTGATCAATAATTTCATTTCTTTTCCATTTTTAATTCCATGCAAAGATAGCATAAAAAGCAAGAAGCACAAAACCACCGAATAAAGGTCAGGACAATACACATTATTACTTTTGGTTATCACGCATAAAAAAATGTAAATAGGACATTCCATGGAAATCTTCTATCTTTGCGCCCGAAATAAAATCAAAATCACTAAAAACAAACTGATATGTTCAAGAAAGGAAACAGAGCCAATACCCTCCATGGTATTTTATTGATTGCATTATTTTCTTTTGCAGCCTTCTACATTGCCGAAATCCCCTTCGTGAAAAGTCTTTCTTTCAGTCCACTGATTGTGGGTATCATTTTGGGAATGCTTTATGCCAACAGCCTGCGCAACAAACTGCCTGAGACATGGGTTCCAGGTATCAAGTTCTGCACCAAGCAGGTGCTGCGTGCCGGTATCGTACTCTACGGATTCCGTCTGACACTGACACAAGTAGCCGCCGTAGGACTCCCTGCAGTGGTTATCGATACCATCATCGTAGCCGGTACTATTTTCCTGGGCATCTGGCTGGGCAAACTGATGAAAATGGACAAAGATACTTCTCTCATGACAGCTACCGGTAGCGCCATCTGTGGAGCAGCAGCCGTATTGGGTGCAGAACCGGTGGTAAAATGTGAAGGACATAAAACGGCCATTGCCGTATCTACGGTAGTCATTTTCGGAACCATTTCCATGTTCCTCTATCCGATTATGTACCGTGCCGGTATGCTGGATGCACTGGGAGATACGGGAGTAGCCATCTATACAGGAAGTACCCTGCATGAAGTTGCTCACGTAGCAGGAGCCGGAAATGCCATGGACCCGACCGATTCATTAGGAATTGCCGGAACAGCTACCATCACCAAGATGATTCGCGTCATGATGCTGGCACCGGTACTGGTCATCATGAGCTTTGCATTGGCAGGACGGAAAAAAGCAAATCCTGAAGGTAAAGCCGAAAAGAGCAAAATCACTATTCCCTGGTTTGCATTTGGATTCATCGGTATCATCTGTCTGAACTCCTTGCTGCAATACCTTACAGGAGCCGAGACCGTAAAAGATATTCCACTGAACGGTGCCATTGAGTACATCGATACCTTCATGCTGACAATGGCCATGACAGCACTGGGTACAGATACCAGTCTGGAGAAATTCAAACAAGCTGGTGCCAAACCGTTCTTGCTAGCAGGACTGCTTTACATCTGGCTGGTAGGCGGAGGATACCTGCTGACACAATATATCACTCCAATGTTTGAATAAAAGATTATCTTCAAAAACAATAAGGGCAGGCGTAAACAAATACACCTGCCCCTTATTGTTTTTACATGTTCCGATACTGCTTGGGCGACATGCCCGTATAACGTTTGAAGTATTTCCCAAAGAAGGAAATATCCGAAAAATTCAACGAATAGGCTATTTCCTGTACCGTCATATCCGTAGAACGAAGCTTAGCCTGGGCATCGCGTATGATAAACGAAGAAAGAATGTCGGTCAAGGTCTTTCCGGTAACTTTCTTCACCGTTGTACTCAGATGCTGTGGCGAAAGATGCAGCTTCTCGGCATAAAAAGACACATTGCGTTCCGTTTTATAATATTGCACAATAATACGAACCAGTTCCTTTACAATTTCCTGATTTCGATTGTATCTCGGTGAATCTTCTTCCTCTCCTCTTTTCTTGTATACACTGCCTAAAGAAAGAAGCAGCTGCGTATAAATCAAACTGATTTGCATTCCGCTCATTTCTTCTTTTATCTTCTGCCGGCGAATCAAGAGACGGATACTATCCCGGAACAGTTCATATACGTCTTTCTTCATCTCAATTACCGGTCGCTCAAAGATATAAGGAGTATACTCCACGGTATAAGAAAACAACTTGGCTCCTTCTATCAGTTTTTTGGAAAAACCGACAAAAATAAACCGGCAGTCCTTACTCTGCTCCTGAATCTGAAAAAATACTCCCGGGAATATAATGGCCAAAGACCCTTCTTTCAAGTCATAACATGTCAAATGGATTTTCACCCGGCAACTGCCTCTAAGACAGAGCAGAAAAGCACATCCCGGAAAAGGTGCCGAAGTCTGGAACAAGCGGTAAAAACCACCCGTCATGTCTATACCCGCCACCATATCCTGGCCTTCCGGTAACAAATCAAGTCTGTCAAATCGCTTCATTCCTTAATTTCTTCTATAGGTGTCACATCTTGTATGTTCTTGTTCTTTTTGCGGAAACGCAACAAACGGACCATATCCATCAATGCATATACAATGGAAGAAATTCCCAACACAATAAAGGGTATCTCAGCCGTGGCAAACGGATTGAACAGGACTGTGATTCCCGCCGCCAAAATCAATACGGGCACTATATATACCCCAAATGGAACCGGCATGAATGAACGTGCAGCAATCAGGTTAGCCAACTGACTGATACCGCCCAACACCAACAGAATGCCTAACACATACATCAGCACTCCGACAAAGAAAGAAGGCATGATAATCAGCCATACACCGAAAAGTGTACTGCCTAACGCAACTATAGGGAAAACCGGACGAGGAGCATCCGCCTTACTCTTGTTCAACAGGGCCAGATAAGAAAACAATCCGACCAGTCCGGGAATAAGGAACAACACCCCGATAGTAATTACCAAATAACTCACTGCTACATCTGGCCATGTGACCAATAATATACCGATAACTAATGCACAGAGCGAACTGACTAATGCATAATTCAAAGATTTCATACTTCGTCCATTTTTAAATTCACTATCCAAAGGTAATGAAAAACTATCAATAAACAAATCATTCGCCCAAAAGGATAAAAAGCTATCACTTATCCGGCATAACTGTGCATTCCTCCGAGTACATAGTTTACGCCGAAATAGGTCATCAGTATGGCAGAGAACGAAACGATTAAAAACCAATGAAAAAAGTACGGATTTCTGAAACGAGGGATACTTTGCACATGAAAAGCCATTCCATAAAGCATGAAAGTAATCAGAGCCCAGACTTCTTTCGGGTCCCAGGCCCAATAGCTTCCCCAGGACACGTTGGCCCATACCGCACCGATAAAAATTCCGATTCCCAAGCACAACACTGCCGGATAAAGCAAGACCCGACAAAATAAAGTCAGCCGTTGCCGCTGCCACGTATGCCGCCGAATACCCAGTGCCAGGATACTACACAGACACATCAAAGCAAACAAGGCATACGACACCATAATCAATGATACATGCAGACTCAACCAGGGTGACAGCAATACCGGCATCAACGGGGTTATCTGCGGATTCATCTCGCTCAGATAAGCTACCAGCAAGGTAAAACCGGAAAGCAATAAACCGGCTGGAAGCAAAAACGAGAAGCGCCGCTGCCATATACAAGTACACAATAACAGAAATCCCGCTAAAAAAAGCATCGTTTCGTGTCCGTTTCCCAAAGGAATCCGTCCTCCAATATACCAACGAAGCAAATAAGAAGTCCAATGAAACAGACAGGCCATCCATACAGCCCACACCCATATCCATCGCCACCTACTCCTCCAGTTTCTTGCCTTATCGCCTTCTTGCATCACACAGGAATAGATCCACCAGCCCAAAGCTAGCAAACCTAAAGAAAGATTAGCCATAAACAAAATTTTAGTGAACGGTACCGCATGATAGAAAATCTCTGCACGTATTCTTAACGGAGATAACGGAGTGACACTTCCATCCTCCGGCAAAGGACGGATAAAAGTACCTTTCTGAAGCATCAGTACCATACCGGCCTTCTCATCCAGTTCCAGCACTTCTTTTTCCAACTTTTTTGCCTGACGGTTCTCCAACCAGCCTTTCTCATGCGTATTTCGCACTTCGTCCTGTAGTCTCTGCAACAACCTCTCCAATCGATAGGTCTTTCCATCGAACAAGTCTACCAGTGCGGCATACTCCGATTTCAATCCCAATTCCTGCCTCAACCGTTCACTTTTCACTCGAAACATCGGTTCGTGCTGCCATTCTTCGGGATAAAGTAACCAACTGGCCACCACCTGTTCCGGTGTCAAACCATGATAAGAAGGTTTTCCACTCAACTTGATAACAAAGTCACGGGCCAGGGTATGGAAGGGCGCCACACGGTCGTGGTATATCACCTGACGCATCTTCAGCTTTTCCGCATCCTGACGAGCCAGGACACTGACCGGACGAGCTTGAGCTATCAACTGGAAAGCGCATATTCCTAGCCATACCAGTCCCGTTTTTCTCCATAGCGGATGACGTAACAAACGGAAAAATGTCTCCTTCCGGCTACCTAACAACCACAAGGAAGAGAAAGCCAGACACAAATACCCGGCATAGGTCACAGCAATTCCCCAAGGGTCATAGTTTACACTCAACCAGCTTCCAGACAAATCCGGTTCGTATGATGACTGATAAAAACGATAACCCTCTACAGAAAGAATGTGATTCATTGAAATTACCTCTTCTTTCCATTTTCCATTCACTTTATAACTCACGTAACTCTTGTAATCAGAAGGGGCTTCCGTTCCCGGATAATAAACCACCCTGAAGCTGTCCAGAGAAAGGCTGAAAGGCAACATCCTCGTTTGCTGATCGGAAGTCCGGATAAAACTCTTCACTTCTTGCCCCTGCACCAGATGTACATACCCTTTTTCACCTGTCAGGTAGGTAAGCATGGCCCCTCCCAGTATCACTAAAAGAGAGCCATGCCACCACAAGACCGGGAGACGCTTCCACAGCCGGCATTTGCCACATGCCCGCACAAGCCCGAAAGCCAGCGCACCCCACAAGCCACAAAACCAACAAGCATGATATATATGTGTCTGGACAAAAGTTGTTCCGTATGCATGCTCTAAAAAAGTAGCTATGGCCAATACTCCCATCAGCACCACATAAAGAACTACCCAGACGTTTTTCCACAGACGTTCTTTCATACAAACTAAAAATCAGGATACGGTGTATGCTTCATCATTTTTGTGCCCATGCACTCCATCTCTATCAGCCAACCCGGACGACAGACAGGAGCCAATAGAATCACTTTTGGCATTTCCGGGAAACGCTGGTCGAACATCTCCCGCACCACGGCATAATCTGCCGCATCGCGCAGGTAAACCAACATCTGTCCGATGTCATCGAACGACATTTCTGCTTCCTTCAACAAGGTCTCCACGTTTTCCCACATGCGTTCGGTCTGTTTCCGGATATCACCCGGATACACCACTTCCCCCCTGTGATTGATACTGGCCGTACCGGATATGAAAACCTGACGTCGGTCGCCATAATCCACATACGTACCACGCTCAAAACTTACTCCATACTCATACGTAGGATTCAGATGAGTCGGTGCATATAAATAATGAATCTGCTCCTGACGGATACCCAATACGGCATACGTATCCATCTGTACCAGCACCTGCTTATCGGCATGACGCCCGCCGATACCGGTACTGGCTATATAATGTGTTTGTGGTGTCAACCCCTGCGTCACAAACACTTCGTTACGGGCTTTTACCACTCCGGCATAATTCACATCTACATTCTGTACAAAAAACCAGGTACGAATGCAGTTCTCGGCCAGATGCCCTCCTTGTGCAATCAGTTGCAGGATATAATCATTCAGCAGCAAACGGGTCTGGTATTCCGAGTTGGCCGCCCGGTTAGAAGCCGAACCACCCCACAGATGGCGGTAAGCCCCATGTGACACTTCAAACAATCCGCTTTCCAGCGCACGACATTGCACACCGGATTGCAGATATACCCATAAAGCTATTTTTGTTCCGTTCAGCGGGGGCTGTTCCACAATCGAACAGGCACAGACCGAGCTTTCCGGCACCTGTACCGCCAGCCAGTCGACCTGATTGGCGGCATCGCTTAAAAAATAACGCTTGAACACAGCAACAGCTCCCTTCAACTCATTCTCCAACAATTGATAATACGTATCGAGTAAAGTATCCAATTGTTCCTGATACGTCAAAGAAGGACGAGTAACGTGAATCATCACATGGTATTCAGCGACTCCTTCAGCCGGTTCAAAACGTGAAATTTCTACTAATGTATTTTCTTGTGACTTGTGGTTTCGTAGTTGTTTGTGGCTCATATTCATACTATATTAATATTCAAGGTTTGGCACCTCCATTTATCCAATCATCTATCAAGTTCAATAATACCGGCTCAGCCGAAAGAATATCCTGATGGTCATGGTGCACGTGACCGTTTTCATGCAGTACCTGATACAGAAAGCTGTTTTCCGCATCTGCCAGTTTCACCCTCATGACTTCCGGATTCACTACAGACGGGACATTTACCAGCTGTTCATAGCTTTTTCCTGCTGTCAGGAATAAATGTCCTGCCGCTGAAGTGCTTCCTCCATGGCAACTGGCACAGCGGGAGTCAAACACCTGCTGCTGCACAGCCTGGAACATGCCGACTTGCTGTTCACCCACGTCCATACGAATCGTGTCTTCTGCCGTTTCCGAGCAATCGACCCTGGCAAAGGTCACTACCCGCTCCCGAATGCGGTTAATCACGCACAATTCGATTTGAGTGACTTCATCTGTCACTCCCGACATCACCACCTGCACCGTACCATCTTCTCCTGCCTGCGAAGGCATCACATTGGCAGAAGTCAGTGCATATTCACTCTTCGCATCAAAACCGGCCACGGCTACCGTATATCCGGAAGGCCAGGTATCCATACCCGTTACCTTTCCGGTGAACTTCACCGTACGTCCGCCCTCTGCCGTAGCAGGCACCGCTTCATAGATACGTCCTTCATCGCAGGAAACCAAGCATAGGATTCCCAGCCCCAAGAGTATCCATCCATACACCTTTCTTTTCATCACACCCTCCTCTTTAGAACGTGTACTGAAGCATCACCGTGGCATTATGGGTCGCTATTCCCAAGTCATCATTATCGCGGTCAAGTTGTGTATCGTGCCCCCAGCGCCCTACAAACTGATACATAGCTTGCAGTTTCAGATTGCAGCCTTTAAAGAAGTAGTTTACTCCCACAGCTGGCATATTCATGAACCCGTTTGTATCCATTCCGTTGCGGTTAAAGAAATCATAACGTGCCGTAGCTTGCAGACGGGAAGTCACGAAATAGCCTCCCTGCACGTATCCTCCCAGATAGTGATACCCCTGGTCAATTTTCTGCCGTTTGGTAAAGCCCACGTGCATGTAATACATTTCCGCTCCCAGATAGAGTTTTCTTTTCAACATGGCAAACTCCAGTCCGGCACGGTAATCGTTCGTACTTTCGTTCTCACTCTCCACATTCAATGAAGTGGATACTCCCAGCATCAGCTTGTCTTCATTCAGCCGGTTAGGATTTCCCTGCGTAGAAGGCATCACTCCTTTGGGCATGTAGGTAAAACGTCCGGCATAAAGCAAGGAAGGAATGTGCCAGTCATCACTGAACGTCTTTCCTGCCGTATTCACCGAAATACCTGTACCGTTGAATAGTCCCACTTCATAACCAAACTTGTCCGCCAGCAGACCGTGTACTTCCACTCCCAAGTCGAATCCCGTTCCGATATTGGGAGTCACGGCATTCAACGAATAGGGCAGAATCACCGGAGCGGTCAGCGACAGCGGCAAGGAAGGCATCAAGGTTTCTCCCAACGTAGTCAAGTAAGCATGCGAAAAAGGAGTCTTAAACTTACCCACGCGGATAGAAAACTGTTTTTTCAGTTCCACATCAAACCAAGCCTGTTGCAACAAGGCTGCGCCCGTAGCCGCTGCATTCAGTGATAAGTTGAACGACACTTTTCCAAACGCTTTTCCTGTAAAGCCCAACACGGCATAAGGAATAGCAAAACCGGAATTGGCCACATTGTCCTGATTATAGGCCTTGTCCAGCCCTTCATCGTCATACCAGTTGAAATTGGCACTTGTCTGTACTAACAGATAAGGCTTGAACACAAAATCGCCTTTCTTGGAAGCGATGGTAAATCCCTCTCTTCCAGCCAGCGACACGATACCATTTTCCGTATCTTCTTCATGTTGTGCCAGTGCTGCCAATGGCATTACCGCAGACAGGCACAAGGCAGTCAGTATTTTTTTCATAAGTTATCAGTTTCTATACTTAATGATTAAAGTGAATTTAAAAACGCAATCAAGGCATCACGGTCTTCCTTGCTCATGCGCTTAAACAAGTTTTTCGAAGCTTCTGCCTCTCCCCCGTGCCACATGATAGCCTCTACAAGGTTACGGGCGCGTCCGTCGTGCAGGAAATAGGTATGTCCGTTCACCACTTCCTGCAAGCCGATGCCCCATAATGGAGTGGTACGCCATTCATTACCCCGGGCCAAACCACTCACGTAATTGTCGTTCAAACCCACACCCATAATTTCCGACCCCATATCATGCAGCAGAAAGTCTGAATACGGATGGATGGTCTGATTGCCCAACCACGGCAGTTCCGTACCGTTCAGCAGGGTGGCTCCTCTTACTTTTGTGTGCAGCGTAGTCACATGGCAAAGATGGCATTTCGCCTCATAGAATTTCTGTTCTCCTTTCTGTACCTGCGGATCATTCACATTCCGGCGGGCCGGCACACCCAGACAGTGCATATACAAGTCCACATCCTCCATGTCCTCGGTCGATACGTCCAACTGGTCGTACGAAAGTCCCATCATACTGCCCTGGTCCATCTGTATCTGTCCCTCACATATCTCCTCGGGATAACGGCTGTTGGTCACCCCCATATCACTGGAGAATCCTAACTCCACCGTCAAATCGGCATGCTGTGCCTTGTTGCCCGAAAGTCCCAAACGAGTTACTCCACGCTCACTGATATAATTACACCGTCCGCTAATGCCGTATTCGGGGTAATTACTTTTGGCAGCCAATGCTTCAATTTCTTTCTGGTCGAGCGCCATCATCTGCCCCATTCCCACATGACGTAACGGTATACGGACAGAACAGAACAAATCTTCCGGACGGATACTGTCGGCATACCACTCCGTAATGGTATAGGTTGGCTTGCAAAGCTCATAAGTTTCTCCATCGGGAAATTCGAATGTCTGATAATCATACTTCACAGACAATTTACCCTCCGGCTTCACCCCATAAATAGCCTGGTCATGAAGCACACGCCCATAGTTCTGGAAGAACGCTCCGTTCTTTCGGGTGATATATACCAACATGGAAGAAAAACCGTAATTTCCCGAACCGCCTTCACTCCACAAGGTAGGCTTGGTACGTCCTGCATTCCGGTGACAACTTCCACAGGAATAACCGGCATACACGGGACCCAATCCGCCATCCTGGTTACTACTGGTACGCACATCGTCATACAATCCATCTCCGTCGTTGAAACGGCTGCTGTAAATACCCGACAGCCACGACGCTTCAAAGTCGTAAGCTTTCGAAGAAGTCAGAAAATTGGTAGCTGTACCGGCTGACAGTGCAAAGCCTTCCGGCACCTCCACGTACTGTTGGTCAGTTCCTTCTTTCTCACAGCTCCATAGAAGACAGGGAAAAAGCCCGTATAACAAAAGTTTTACTATTCTCATTTATTCTTCTCATTTTCGGAAACATACAGAGGAAGCAAAGGAGGGCTTCCCCTTCTTTACTCCCCTGCCTGTCATTCATCAAAAATTTGTCTTCATGCTTAATCTACCGTACGTGCTTGTCCGTCTTTGAACAACAGGAATTCCAGGGTATGGAAACCACGTACATTCTGTGCGGCAGAAATGGCTTCACTGTCTTCTGAGTAGTCGCCACTCCATTCCATCTGGCTGTAATCTCCTGAATTCAGGATATTCACGATGGCAGCCTGGTCAAGCGGCCAGCTGTCCATATTCGGGTCAAGCCCCTGATCGGCTACCGGGCCAAACAAGAAAGCCTCACTTTTTTCCCATGGCTCACGGGCAGTAATCCAGGCATCACAAGCATCCTTGAAAGCCTGGTTGGTTGGGTTGGCTGCCAGCGCATTCACTTTATCATACAAAGTAGCCACTCTGTCTTTCAAGTCTGAATAAGTGGGTAATACCACTACATCCACGTAGTTCTTTACCACCGGACTCAGTACTGCTTCCGATAATGCATCACAAGCCGGTTTTACCTCATCTTTCAGCAAGACACTCAGTTCACTGCAGGCCTCCTGAGCCGCCAGACTCTGTTCGCTGTTGATATGGTTACGGAACGGTTGCGGGATGGCTAAAATCTTATCGTAAGCATTCTTGATAGCCGACAAAGTATTATCTGCCAGTTCCTGCTGCCCGTTGCTCACCAATACCGCGTACAAGGATTGTGCGGCCACCTGAGTTTTATCAATAGCGGCTCCACTAATCAAAGCCTCACTACGCACACCACAGAAAGCATTACAGATAGATACGATGTTATTGGAATAGTCTTCGCGCGAATGCCAGCTATACCAGGATTCCACGGCATAGAGGGCTTCTGTCACCTTCCCTGCCTGGTATTTGGAATACGGGTCACCGATTTTTGTTTCTCCCACCTCATTGGCAATATCTACACAACCGTCTATCACTTGCTGCACGCAAGAACCTGCACTGTTGAACGGTGCCCCATGATTTTTAAAGGTCACGGCATAACTTTCACCTCCTTTGTAACTGGTAGCCCAGTAGCCGTACAAGTCGGAAGCATCTTTACGAAGCAAGGTAACCACTGCCTTCATGTAGTTGTTCCAGCTCGTCGCGTTTTCCGACGTATAGTCAATGTTGGCCGCATCAGTCGGTTCTGTCGGTGTGTCTTCGTTACTGCACGCTGTCATCGAAAAGGTCAGCCCCATTGCCAAGGCTGCCGCATAAAAGAAATTCTTTTTCATATACATAATAGTTTTAGGAATTAATGATTCATTTCTTGAAAAACCAGCCGATGTAGGCCAAGCCAATGGAAAACTCATTTTCACTGGTATACGGTCCGGTACCGAACATTTTTCCTGTACCAATCTGACGGGTAGTATAGTCTGCCTTCACTACCAGATTAGGCAAAGCAAACCAATTCAACCCGGCCACCCACATGCTGACCTTGTTGCGCAAGTCCATGGTCTGCCCTGCTTCTCCTTTTTCTTGCGGATTATAGTATTCATAGCGAACAAACGGATAAATCACAGGAACTTTGGGATTGTGATTGAAAATGGAACGCAGGTTCACACCCACTTCTCCGGCATAGCTGACCGCATTTTTAGCTACCGGAACCACGCGGCTATAAGAAGCGTTGTTCGACAAACGTACATTCTTGCTGCTGATAAATTTGGAGTTCGTCAGGTTACCATAGACCACATTGGCCCGTGCGGTCACATAGTCATTCTTGTACTGCAAGTCGCCTGAATAAATCCGTAGCGATGCTTTCTGTCCCTCGTAGAAATTGGGCTTGTCGGAATTACCTGCCGTATTGGCACAATAATAAAAAGAACCTCCCACACGCAGCCCCGGCACTCCACGGTAATCTACACGAAGCACATAACCCGGAGAGTTGAAATTATCTTCCTCAAACAAACCCTGCTTGCCGCTGGCTACCCAGGTATTCCGGTCGAATCCGTTGGCATTCAGTCCGGCCACCACCAGCACCTGATAGTCGAAAGTGGCATATCCTTTTCCCAACGTACCGAAAAACTCAATACCCGTTTCATGCCAGGTAGATGGCAGGATGGTGGTTTCACCCTCCGGTCGCACTGTGCCGAAGAAATTAATCGGCTCATGATGTGCATTGGTCAGTCCCACCGGCACAATCATGTGTCCCGCCCGCACATTGAAAGCCGGATGAATAAGGCGGGTGATATGAAACTGCTCCAAGGCCACTTCTCCTCCTTTTTCCATTTCCGTTTCATATTCGCCGTTTTCCGAGTTCTCCAGCTCCATGGCAGACCCGGTTCCTCCAGCTTCAAATTCGATTTCTGCACTCAGAATCCATTTCGGAGTAAACTTATAATCCATTGCCAGCACAAAGCGCGGAATAGAAATTGTGTTCCGATGATCACGGGTGTTTCCATTTGGATTTCCGTAATAACGGTTGATGCCATAATCCTTAAAACTAGCCACAGCTTCTCCATAGCCTCCCACACGGAAACGGGTATATTCATCATTGTCCGTACGCTGTTTACGTGCTGCTACATTTCCATGCACTTCAGCCACCTGCACCGAATCAACTTCACTGGCCGAAACAGCTCCTACGGCACAGCAAAGAGCGGTTAAAAATAAACTAACTTTTTTTTTCATTTCTCTGCGATTTTTGAACACCGCAAAGGTAGACTACACAAAAAAGGCTATCAATACCTAAAAATTACGAATTTAACGAACAAAAAAATACCCAATTATAGGTAGAAGGAAGTTTCTTTATAGTTCAAGAGGCACATCGCATAAGTCACTGATTTACTATCACATATAAAAATCAGGAATAATTCAGCCTGCTGATTCACCTCATCTAACACCTGAAAGATACCTAAAAAAGAGTAGTCATTCTATACCAATGAGACACCGAAGCTTACTTATAAAACAAGGTAAAATCAAATGAAGAAAAAGAGAAATCTCAGTACACTTCAGCACGTATTTGCACTTCAAGCCAAAACGCCTTTGCGTTCAATCCCAAATGCACTTACGTTTAAAGTCAAACGCACTTGCGTTTCAAGTAAAACGTACTTACGTTTAAAAGCAAACGCACTTGCGTTTTTACGCCTACTCCATTAAGCATAAAAAAGAGGGATACATCACCCGATGCATCCCTCCTTCTATCTTATAAACACAATTTTTAAATCAGGAATCCCAACAAGATACCGGCGGCCACTGCCGAACCGATTACACCGGCTACGTTCGGCCCCATGGCATGCATCAGCAAGTAGTTGGTCGGATCATATTCCGCACCGACAATTTGCGAGATACGGGCAGAGTCGGGCACGGCAGATACACCTGCATTACCGATAAGCGGGTTGATTTTGTTTTCTTTCTTCAATACGAGATTGAATATCTTCACGAAGAGCACTCCCGACGCGGTTGCTATCACGAATGACAAGGCACCCAGGCCGAAAATCTTCAGTGAATCCCATGTGATGAATTCTGAAGCCTGGGTGGAAGCGCCTACGGTCAACCCCAACAGAATGGTGATGGTGTCAATCAGCGGACCGCGGGCTGTCTCTGCCAAACGGCGGGTCACACCGCTTTCCTTTAACAGGTTACCGAAGAACAGCATACCCAACAGCGGAAGACCCGAAGGAACCAGGAAGCAGGTGAGCAACAGACCCATAATGGGGAACAATACTTTTTCGGTATGAGATACGGCGCGTGGGGCTTTCATGCGGATGAGACGTTCTTTCTTGGTGGTCAGCAAACGCATGATAGGCGGCTGGATAACCGGCACCAATGCCATATACGAATAGGCGGACACGGCGATGGCTCCCATCAGGTTGGGTGCCAGCTTCGATGAAAGGAAGATGGCGGTCGGACCGTCTGCACCTCCGATGATGCCGATGGCAGCTGCCTGCATGGGGTCGAATCCCCATTCAAGTGCAATCATATAGGCACCAAAGATACCGAATTGGGCTGCCGCACCGATAAGCATCAGCTTCGGATTGGAAATCAATGCCGAGAAGTCGGTCATGGCTCCAATGCCGAGGAAGATGAGTGGCGGATACCATCCCGATGTCACTCCTTGATATAAGATGTTGAGAACCGAACCCTGTTCGTAGATACCGACTTGCAGGCCGGCCTCCATATTGAAAGGAATGTTGCCCACCAGCATACCGAATCCGATTGGAATCAGCAGCATCGGCTCGAATTCCTTCGCCACGGCAAGATAAATGAAGAATATACCGACGGCTATCATGATGAAATGCTGGTAAGTCGCATTGTAGAAGCCGGTATAAGTCCAGAAATCCGCCAGGTTGCTTTGTAAGAAATTGATAAATTCTCCCATAACTATTCAATGATTATAAGGTCTGTACCTTCGAGTATTGATTCTCCCTTGCTCACCTTGATGGCAGTTACCTTACCGTCACGGTCGGCCTTGATGTCGTTTTCCATCTTCATGGCTTCCAGTACGAGCAATGTCTGTCCGCGTTTCACGGCATCTCCTTCCTTCACCTTGATTTCCAGAATCACGCCCGGAAGCGGCGACTTGATGCCTGACTTGCTTCCTGCTACAGCCGGACGGCTCACGGCGGGAGGAGGAGCTGCCGGTGTGGTAGCTGCCGTACGGAGTACCGGTTTGATTTTCGGCCCGGTCTTCTTTTCCATTTCCACGGTATAGGCCGTTCCGTTTACTTCTACATGCACGTTATTGTCTTCTATATCTCCCACGGTCACCTTGTAGAGATTTCCGTTGATTTTATATCTGTATTCTTTCATGGTTTTCGTTATACTTTAGAGGTTATTTCTTATGAGGCGTTTCACGCAAGGTATAAATCTTGGAACTCCACGGTGAGTAGCTCCGTTTCACCCGGCTGATGGTCAGGATGGTTTCTTCCACATCGTGGTCGGCTCCCTGTGCTTCATGCAAGGCCATGGAAATGGCGGCAATGACTTCGCCCGGAGCTTCTCCCAGTCCGCGCTCCTTCGCTTCCTGCTTGTCGGTGACATTCTGAGCCTTCATGGCGTTGCGTTTACGCAGCTTGACGGCAACCTTGCCGATGATGCGGAAGCTGATGTACAATAGAATAAGCCCGATGAAAACCACGGTCATGGCAGTAATGGTCATGCCCAGCCCCGCCGAGTCGTGTTGTTCGAACTTGTCCATCTTCGGGTTTCCTTCCAGCGTCTGGTTGTTTGTGCTTGGAGTCACGTATTTGGTCTCGCTGTCATCCTTTACTTCCCATTGGTCTGCCCCGTCGCTTACCCGCGCATACGACTGGTCCGTCTTCAGTACACCGGCAGGCACAACCACTTCATCCAACAGTTTCCGCCCCGAATCGTACAATCCTACCCAGTTGTCACGGGTCTTGCTTAATACGAAATTGGTATGGAACGTGCCCCGTCGCGGCGCTCCGTCTGCCCAGAAGAGAGCGTGCTGGCGAGGACTGATGGCAGTCAGTACATCTCCTTTGGGAATGAAATAAGACAGGGTGTCGCCCGGCTCACTGCTCACTTTCAGGTAACATCCTGCCAGGTTGACACTATTATAAGATGTGTTGAATATTTCCACCCATCCGCTATGCACGCCATAATCGTCCTGAAAGTTGTCTTGATTATCCACCAAGACTTCGTTGATGACGATTTTACTGCCCGTATCCGGTGCGGTGCACGAACTGAGTGCACCGACCATAGCAGATGCGAAGAATATTCCGGCTATGTATTTGTTCATAACTAAACGCATTAAAAAGGTGAATGTTACAAAGGAATATTACCGTGTTTCTTGGCCGGATTGGTCAGCTTCTTAGTCTGCAACTGCTGCAGGGCACGAATGATGCGGAAGCGCGTGTTACGCGGCTCAATCACATCATCAATATAACCATATTTAGCTGCATTATACGGGTTGGCAAACAGCTTGGTGTATTCAGCTTCTTTTTCGGCCATAAAGGCTTTCGGATCGGGTGCTTCTTTTGCTTCCTTCGCATACAGTACTTCTACGGCACCAGCTCCTCCCATTACGGCAATCTCAGCAGTAGGCCATGCATAGTTCATATCGCCACGCAACTGCTTACAGCTCATCACGATGTGAGAACCTCCATACGACTTACGAAGGGTTACTGTTACTTTAGGCACAGTAGCTTCACCGTATGCATACAGCAACTTTGCACCGTGCAGGATGACTGCATTGTATTCCTGACCTGTTCCCGGCAAGAATCCCGGAACGTCTACCAGTGATACGATAGGAATGTTGAAGGCATCGCAGAAACGTACGAAACGGGCTGCCTTACGAGAAGCATTGCAATCGAGCACACCGGCCAGGAACTTCGGCTGATTAGCTACGATACCCACTGACTGTCCGTTGAAACGTGCAAAACCGATAATGATATTCTTGGCAAAATCACGCTGGATTTCAAGGAATTCACCGTTATCGACAATAGCACCGATTACTTCGTACATATCGTAAGCCTTATTCGGGCTGTCGGGTACGATTTCATTCAAAGAATCTTCCAGACGGTCTATCGGGTCGGTACAATCTACATAAGGCGGTTCTTCCAGGTTGTTCTGTGGAATATAGCTCAACAATTTACGAATCAACGCCAACCCTTCTTCTTCTGTAGAGGCTGTGAAATGAGTCACACCGGAACGAGTGGAATGTACACTGGCACCTCCCAGATCTTCCTGTGATACGTCTTCGCCTGTCACAGTCTTTACTACCTTCGGACCGGTAAGGAACATGTAAGAAGTACCTTCCATCATCAAAGTGAAGTCTGTCAAAGCCGGAGAATACACTGCACCTCCTGCACAAGGACCGAAAATACCGGAAATCTGCGGAATAACTCCCGAAGCCAGAATGTTACGCTGGAAAATCTCTGCATAGCCAGCCAAAGCGTTGATACCTTCCTGAATACGTGCACCACCAGAGTCATTCAATCCAATACAAGGAGCTCCCATCTTCATGGCCATATCCATCACCTTACAGATTTTCAGTGACATGGTTTCAGACAAGGAACCGGCAGATACCGTAAAATCCTGGGCAAAAACATAAACCAGACGGCCTTCGATTGTTCCGTATCCGGTTACGACGCCGTCTCCCAAATAATGCTTCTTGTCCATTCCGAAGTTTGTGCAACGATGCTGTACGAACATGTCCATTTCTTCAAAGCTGCCTTCGTCAAGGAGCATGGAAATACGTTCGCGGGCTGTGTACTTACCTTTATCGTGTTGTTTTTCGATGGCTTTCGCACCTCCACCCAGACGGGCCTGTGCGCGAAGCTCTATTAATTCTTTTACTTTTTCAAGTTGGTTACTCATGGTATTAGTATTTATATTTGATAATTAAATAAGGGTCTTTTCCCGGTGGTTATTTTTCACAAAGTTCCGTCAATACGCCCATGGTAGATTTCGGGTGGAGGAATGCAATGTGAAGGCCTTCTGCTCCTTTACGCGGTGCCTTGTCAATCAAACGAATGCCTGCTCCTTCTGCCTGTGCCAGCGCATTGGCCACTCCGTCTTCTACTGCAAATGCCACATGATGTACGCCCATGCCACGGTTTTCAATGAACTTGGCAATCGTGCTGTCAGGACCGGTTGGTTCCAATAATTCAATTTTTGTGTCACCACATTTCAAAAACGCAGTCTTTACCTTCTGGTCTTCTACGGTTTCTACGTTATAGCATTTCAATCCGAGGACGTTTTCATAATAAGGAAGGGCTTCTTCGATACTGTTGACCGCAATGCCCAAATGTTCAATGTGAGAGATTTTCATAATAGAATTGTTTTTTATGGGTATTAAATTAAAGTACGTGTTTAATATACACACAGACAAAGAAAAGAAAATTGTGCTGAAAAAAGAAACTTTTTGACGATTTTTTCAAAGAAATCCCGTTGTTTAAAAAGAGTTTAATCCATTGACAGAAGTATGAGAAGGGGGCTATACATAGATTTTTGTCAGCAGACGATTCAGCCAGTTCCAGCGCACATGAAACCAGCGGCGACTGCTCATCTGCTTTCCGCCGAAACGCAGAATAAAGTCACGGAAACCGTATTTCTTGAAAGGTAACCCGGCCTCAATAAATTCAAAATGAGCATATCCGTGCTCACGGGCATACTGCATGGCTCCCCATACGGCAAGCACTCCCGGGAACTGCAGCGGATACGTTTTTCTCATTCCACCAGACAAAAGCAAATAGGCATCTTCCCCGGAAAACAGACAGACCGAACCTCCGATAATCTTGTTTTTATAACGAATGATAAAAATCCGTCCGCAATGGGATGAATGCGTCAGCAAAGTAGTGAAGAAACCGATGTCGGGCAGGTAACGATGAATCTTGGGCGAATAATAATGCTTGAGCATACTGAAAAAAGCCTGTACATCTGCTTCTGTACGTGCCACATCAATTACGGCTCCATTCTTCATCCCCTGATGAATTTGCCGCTTGCGGGAGGTGCTCATCCATTTGTCCAACGAATCATGGTGTAAAGAGTTGCGCACCCGAAGCCTGCGTATCGGGAAATATCCGTTTTGCCGGAAATAACGGTAACCAAACAAAGGTTCTTCCAGATTACGAAATTCTAAAAGAAAAGATTTCTCTGCAAACTGCTGCGTAAAGTAGGAAAGCAGTTCCTGAAAAATATGTTCTTTCGGATAGGAGGAAGGAAAGTATTCACCTGTGCCGTACGCATAACTCTTTTCGGCAAAACGTAACAGATTAGTGGAACGGCGAGTGATGCATAACAGCTTTCCCACAGGAGATTTCCCCTCGTAGGCTACCAGCAAAAGCGGACGAACCCCCCTTGTCTGTTCCAGCACATGAAACAGTTCTGTAGAATGAAAGATGTTTGAACCCGGAAGGGCGGGTACATCCTTAGCGTGATAATATGTAGCTAAACGGATGTTCATGTGATGCAAATTTACATTTTTTTATTGAGGATTTAACGGGGAAGCCTTATATTTGTCCAAACAAACGAAATTTTTATGGAAAACTTCAGTGATTTAATCAGAAACCGGCGAAGCATGCGAAAGTTTACGGATGAGGAACCGACACAGGATCAGGTGCTCACATTACTGAAGGCGGCCCTGATGGCTCCGTCTTCCAAACGCTCCAATTGCTGGCAGTTCATTGTCGTAGACGACAAGGACACACTGGAAAAGTTGTCTTTCTGCAAGGAATCGGGAGCGGCATTCGTAAAAGATGCTGCACTGGCTATTGTAGTGACTGCCGACTCGCTCGCCAGCGATGTGTGGATTGAAGATGCTTCCATTGCGTCAATCATGATTCAGCTTCAGGCAGAAGATTTGGGACTGGGAAGCTGCTGGGTACAGGTAAGAGAAAGATTTACCGCCAACGGCACACCGGCCAACGAATACATCCATGAACTGTTGGACCTTCCTTTACAATTGCAAGTGCTGTCCGTCATCGCTATAGGACACAAGGGAATGGAACGCAAGCCTTTTGATGACTCACACCTGCAATGGGAAAAGGTACATATCAATAAATTCGGAGGGAAATAATGGCAGCAGCATCGGGCAAACACAAAGATACCTATCGGGCTACAGCCGTTTTTCTTGTTCTGACAGGGCTGCTCTACCTGATAGACAAATGGGTAGGATTCGGTCACCTCAGACTGCCGTGGGTGATGCAAAAAGATACGATGTTGCTGTATGCAGCCATTATTTTTCTGTGGTTCAAAAGTGACAAATCGGTAGGACTCATTTTATTAGGTATCTGGCTGATTCAGAATATCGGACTGGTCATCTCTCTGCTGGGACAGATGTCGACTTTCCTCCTGCCCGCCACCTTGCTGGTCATCGGAGTTTTACTTTACTTCTTATCTTCACGCGGATGATGAATAAAAAAGATTTTTCCATTGTATGTATAGGTGCAGGCAATGTAGCTACTCATCTGGCTCAGGCTCTGCAGCAAAAGGGATTCCACTTGTCACAAATTTACAGCCGGACACAGGAATCGGCACAAGCCTTGGCACAGACATTAGGATGTGCGTGGACCACCTGCCTGGAACAGGTAGACGAACATGCCGATTTGTACATCGTATCGGTGAAAGATTCCGTTTTGGAAACAGTCATTTCACAACTTGCCCACTGTAATCCGGATGCTCTGTACCTGCACACAGCCGGAAGTATGCCGATGGAAGTATGGAAGGGAAAATTCAAAAATTACGGAGTGGCTTACCCCATGCAGACTTTCAGCAAACAACGGGAAGTTAATTTTGAAGAAGTGCCGTTTTTCCTCGAAGCCAATTCGCCGCAGAACTTGTCCCTGCTTCAGGAAATAGCCGGAAGCCTTAGCCCAAAAGTGTACGAAGCCAGTTCGGAACAGCGAAAATACCTGCACATAGCGGCCGTCTTTGCCTGTAACTTCAGCAATCACATGTACGCCATCTGCCAGCATTTGCTTCAGGCACACCAACTTCCTTTCGAATCTATGCTGCCACTGATAGATGAAACCGCCCGAAAGGTGCATGAATTATCTCCGGTGGAAGCACAAACCGGTCCGGCTAGGCGCTACGATAAAAATGTGATTAACCGCCACCTGAATATGCTGGAAGAAGAACCTAAGCTGGCAGAAATCTATCGGTTACTGAGCGAACACATCCATTTATATGAAACAACCAATCATTGACCATTTAATTTTTCAGATATGATAAATTACGATTTGACTCAAATAAAAGCGCTGTTTTTCGATGTAGACGGAGTACTGAGCGCCGAAACAATCTTTTTGCATCCCGACGGAGAGCCCATGCGTTCTGTCAATATCAAAGACGGATATGCGCTGCAGCTGGCTGTGAAATGCGGACTGCATGTGGCCATTATCACAGGGGGAAAGACGGAAGCCGTACGGAAACGCTACGAAGGACTGGGTATCAAGGATGTGTATTTAGGTGCTGCCGTAAAAACCCGTGAATACAAGGAACTGTTAGAAAAATATAACCTGAAACCAGAAGAAGTGCTTTACATGGGAGACGATATACCCGATTACGAGGTCATGCAGTTAGTAGGACTCCCCTGTTGTCCAGCAGATGCGGCACCTGAAATCAAAGCCATCAGCAAGTACATTTCTCATCGACAGGGAGGATATGGCTGCGGACGCGACGTCATTGAACAGGTCTTAAAAGCACAGAGAAAATGGATGGCCGGGCAGGCTGCCTTTGGCTGGTAACCAATAAGTATGCAAAAGATGAAACCATTAGAAAACATACAGCATTATAAAATCGTACTTGCCTCCAATTCTCCCAGAAGAAAGGAATTGCTGAGCGGACTAAATTTAGAATATACGGTCAGGGTACTTCCGGATATAGATGAAAGCTATCCTGACACGTTGAAAGGGGAAGAAATTCCAATGTACATTTCACGTGAAAAAGCGGAAGCTTATCGTAATTCCATGGCGGAAGACGAGTTAATCATTACAGCCGACACGGTGGTGTGCATCAACGAAAAGGTATTGGGAAAACCCCGGACACTGGAAGAAGCCAAAGAAATGTTGCGGGAACTTTCCGGCAAGACACACCAGGTAATTACCGGAGTATGTCTGATGACCCGTGACCTGCAACGTACGTTCTCGGCTACTACTCAAGTCACATTCGACGTACTGACAGAGGATGAAATTGAATTCTATGTAGAGAAATTCCGGCCACTGGACAAAGCGGGAGCATACGGAGTACAAGAATGGATTGGCTTTGTGGGAGTTTCCCGACTGGAAGGCTCCTATTTCAATGTCATGGGCCTTCCGGTGCAACGTTTGTATCAGGAACTCAAGAAACTTTAATGTGAAAGGGCTGAAAAGGTTTTTCGGCCCTTTACTTTTGCCTGCCACACCAAACTGAAAGAATAGCGTTCGGGAATGGTCTTCAATACTGTATGAGCTAGGTTTTGTTGACGACCGGCAGTAAACTGGCTTCGAATCCGGGAGAACTCCCGACGGGCATTCCACACAGCTTTGGCATTGGCAAAATCTCCTTTCAAAACCCAGACTGCAGCGGCACAATAATCCAGAAAAGTACGGACACGCATCACAGGCTTCAATTCTTCTTCCGGCAGGTTCTTATACAGCATCAGCAGATTGTTTCGGAAATTCAGGAACGTTTTACGGGGATTTTCCTTTTTCAAGGTAGCTCCTCCCACATGATATACCGTACTTGAAGGAATACAGACAAGCTGATAGCCTCGACTGCGTAAACGCCAGCACAAGTCTATTTCTTCCATGTGCGCAAAGAACCGTCCGTCCAGTCCACCGACATTCCGATATACGTCCAGACGAATCATCAAAGCTGCCCCCGTAGCCCAGAACACAGGAATCACCTCGTCATACTGTCCTTTGTCTTCCTCTACGTTTTCAAAAATACGTCCACGACAAAAGGGGTAACCATAACGGTCAATAAAGCCTCCACTTGCTCCGGCATATTCAAACAGGTTCCGGTGACGATACGCACGGATTTTCGGCTGACAGGCCACAGTCTCCGGATGAGTATCCAAATAATCAACCATTGGCTGAAGCCATCCTTCTGTCACCTCTACATCACTGTTGAGCAGGACAGCGTATTCCGCGTCTATTTTCTGCAAAGCATAGTTGTAGCCATCGGCAAAACCATAATTCTTATCCAGGCGTATCAGGTGGACAGAAGGAAATTCTTTTTCTACCACCTCACACGAAGCATCCGTGGAAGCATTGTCGGCTACATAAATTTCCGTTCCCTCCAAACGCGAACAAGCAATCACTGAGGGCAAGAACTGGCGAAGCATGGCTTCCCCATTCCAGTTTAAGATGACTACAGCTGTCTTTATCATAAAATAGTTCCTTTAAGCGACGTTCCGTCTTCATTAAAATCACCCAAACGCACTTTTACCAGATGGTTATCCAGTTTTTCATCGTGCGCCAGTTCCACCCGAATGTAGTTTTTTGTAAAACCGTGCATGGGTGTACCTGCTTTAGATTTCTCCATCAGCACTTCTGCTTCTGCACCAATATGACGGGCATAGAAAGCTTTCGTCTTTTCATCTGAAAGTTCCAGTAAACGCTGGCTTCTGGCATGCTTTTCCTGAGCAGGAACCACATAATCAATTTTCAAAGCCTGAGTTCCCGGACGTTCTGAGTAACTGAACACATGCAACTGAGTTACATCCAACCCCTTAATAAACTCATAAGCTTTTTCAAAATATTCAGGAGTCTCTCCGCGAGTACCCACGATGACATCTACCCCAATAAAAGCATCGGGCATCAGAGACTTTATCTTTGCAATCTTGGCTGCAAACAAAGCCGTATCATAACGACGGCGCATCAACTTCAGCACCTCATCGCACCCGGATTGCAAAGGAATATGGAAATGAGGCATGAAACGACGGGATTGAGCTACATATTCAATGATTTCATCCGTCAGAAGATTGGGTTCGATAGAAGAAATACGATAACGCTCGATGCCTTCCACTTCATCTAAAGCCTTTACTAAATCAAAGAAGGTTTCACCCGTTGACTTTCCAAAATCACCGATATTCACTCCGGTCAGCACAATTTCTTTTCCTCCTTCAGCTGCTGCCTGCCGAGCTTGTGCCACCAAATCTTCTATCTTTCCATTACGACTTCTTCCTCGTGCAAAAGGAATGGTACAGTAAGAGCAGAAATAATCACATCCATCCTGTACCTTCAGAAAATAACGGGTACGATCCCCACGGGAACAGGAAGGAGAAAAAGTACGAATGTCTTTGGTAGCGGTAACTACAGCCTCTCCATGCGTATGTTTCTGCAAGTTGCCCAAATAATTCATCAACTCACCCTTCTGTTCTGCTCCTAATACCAAATCCACTCCTTCTATGTCAGCCACCTGTTCAGGTTTCAACTGGGCATAACAGCCGGTTACCACAATAAAAGCATCAGGATGCTGACGAGAAAGACGATGAATGGCTTGCCGACATTTCTTGTCTGCCATTTCTGTCACCGAACAGGTATTAATCACACAAATATCTGCTTTTTCACCTTTTCTGGCTGTCCGAACTCCCGCTTCCTTTAATGTTTTTCCAATAGAAGAGGTCTCTGCAAAATTAAGCTTACAGCCCAACGTATAATAAACAGCTACTTTATCCTGAAAAATAGTTGTATCAATCATATCTCTTTACAATTTTAGAAGTCTGCAAAGGTACACATTATTCACGATTCCTGAAACGAGTTTCTGAATTTGCAACCTCTATTCACTGCTTCTACACATATTTCTTCATCTTTTAAGAAATTTCTCAAAATACGAAGAAAAAAAGTGGCTAAAAAGAGAACAACGTATTGAAAAAGTCTATATCTTTGCAGCGTTTTAAGAAAACAACATAAGTATTACAGATTTAAAAAGCAAAGAAAATGAAAAAATTAGTATTTTTGTTCGTAGCATTTGCTGCAGTTTCTTTCGCTTCTTGCGGAAACAAAGCAGCTAACAGTGAAGTTGCATCTGATTCAGATTCAGTAGCAGTAGTTGAAGAAGCAGCTCCGGTTGTTGATTCAGCAGCAGTAGTTTGCGATTCAGCTGCAGTTTGCGCTGACTCAGCAGTAGTAGCTGAATAATCTCGAACATCAGAGAGAATTGAAAGTCTGTAAGCTCAGCCTACAGACTTTTTTTATGCCCTTTTGCTAACCATACATACTAATACCGGGTCAACGTAAAAACCTGAGGGATTTATTGTTTAGGCATAAATTT